>CAMJLB010000056.1 GCA_946406555.1 uncultured Prevotellaceae bacterium
TCCTGCTCGCCCAGCGAGTTAAACTTCAGCACATGCTGCCTTATCTTCTCGGTGCTTTCCTCGAAAGCTGTCATCTGCTCCTCGTCGCCCAGCACCCGTATCACATTGTTGCGTGCCACTACGCGCAACTTTGGGAAAAGAGCCCGGAGCATCTGTAGATGGCTGTTGCCTACACCATAGAAGACCACGGGGTCTATATCCTCTAAAACAATATGTTTCTCAATCAATTTTACAGTAATTAAAAATTTTTCTGCAAAAATAGAAATAATATTTGTAACTTTGCACAATATTTCAAAAAATATGAACAAAAAAGTTGTGAGAAACCGCTATTTGCAGTTTTTGGGCGTTCTAATCATTGTTTTGGCCCTTGTTCGCTGTGTTTTCGATGCCGTAGTCAACCGTTCGGAAGGCATTCAGACCGTCGAGGTGATAGAAGCCCCAGTGCTGCCTTTTTTCGCTGATACTGAGCATCCGCATAAAGTGCTCTCGGTGGCCAATTATCAGGATGCCTTCCCCGACACCAACGCCCTGCAACTGACGGCAGCGCGTCGTTGGGGAGTGCAACCTGTGCAGAATCGTGCTGACGCAGAAAAGCGCAAGCGAGAACTGGTGTATATGGCCGCCTCGCCCTATTATCATGTCGACCCGCTTACACAGAGCATTCCCTATCTGGTGCCACGTGCTGCCATCTTGCTCGAAGATATTGGCCGCGCTTATTTCGACAGCTTGCAGATCAAGGGCATACCCCTGCACCGCTTCATCGTGACAAGCGTGCTGCGCACGCAGAGCGACGTGCAAAAGTTGCGCAATTTCAACGGCAATGCCACCGAGAACTCGTGCCACCTCTATGGCACCACATTCGACATAGCCTACAACCGTTACAAGACCGTGCAGGACCCCGACGGTTTGCCACGTCGGCGCGTGCAAGACGACACGCTGAAGTGGGTGCTTAGCGAGGTGCTGCGCGACATGCGGCAGAGCAACCGTTGCTATATAAAATATGAGGTAAGGCAGGGGTGTTTCCACCTAACAGTAAGATAACCAAAAGCCTTTTGAAAATGAACAAGAAAACTTTTGTTAGCTTAATTGTTTTGTCTTCGATGGCCATCGCGTCGGAGGCGCAGGTCTATTTAGACCTCCAGGCTCCATTGGAAGACAGAGTGCGCGATGCTCTTGGCCGCATGACCACCCACGAGAAAATAAAGGTGCTGCATGCGCAGAGCAAGTTCACTTCGGCGGGCGTGCCGCGTCTGGGCATACGCCAGCTGAACATGGACGACGGCCCGCACGGGGTGCGCGAAGAGCTGGAATGGAATGCTTGGAGTCCTGCCCGCTGGACCAACGACTCCATCGTAGCCTTCCCCTCGCTCACCTGTCTGGCTGCTACCTGGAACCGCAGCCTCTCCGTGCTCTATGGCCACTCCGTGAGCGAGGAGTTTGCCTTCCGTGGCAAAGACGTGATGCTGGGCCCCGGGGTGAACATACAGCGCACGCCTCTGAACGGGCGCGCCTTCGAGTACATGGGCGAAGACCCCGTGCTGGCAGCCGAGATGGTGGTGCCCTATATAGCAGCTGCACAGGCCAATGGCGTGGCCTGCTGTCTGAAGCATTTTGTGCTCAACGACCAGGAGACCCATCGCTTCAGCGTCAACGTCAACGTGAGTGAGCGGGCCATGCGCGAGATATACCTCTATCCCTTCGAACAGGCAGTGAAGCGAGCCCACGTCTGGTCGGTCATGGGCTCCTATAATCTGTGGCAGAACGTGCACTGCTGCCAGAACGACCAGCTGCTCAATGGCATACTGAAGCAGGAGTGGGGTTGGGACGGTGCACTGGTAAGCGACTGGGGGGGCACCACCGACACATGGCAGGCCGCCACGGGCGGGCTCGACATAGAGATGGGCACCTATACCGACGGGAAGCTGAAGGAGAGCGAGTTTACCTATGATGACTATTACCTTGGCCGACCTTTTGAAAAGCTTATCAACGAGGGACGACTGCCCATGACGGTGCTCGACGAGAAGGTGGCACGCGTGCTGCGACTCATCTTCCGCACGGCCATGAATCCCCGCAAGGTCATCGGTAACCAGTGCTCGGAGGCACACTACGAGGCATGCAGGCAGATTGCCGAAGAAGGTATGGTGTTGCTGAAGAACGGCCATTCTGGCAAACAGACCCCCGTACTGCCCTTAGACTTTTCTCAATATAAAAGGGTGCTGGTGGTGGGCGAGAACGCCACAAGGTCGCTTACGAAGGGGGGCGGCTCGTCGGAACTGAAGACATTGAGAGACATATCGCCTCTCGATGCCATCAGCAAGGCATGGCAGCAAGCCCACCCGGCAAGCTTGCCCTCCTCTGCGGAAGGGGTGGCTTTTTGCCCCGGCTATGCCTCTGGCCGTGCCCTTTACGACAAGGTGGATGCTGTACCGGCAGAGCTGAATGCCCGCCTGAAGGCTGAGGCCTTGGAGAAGGCCAAGGAGGCCGATCTCGTAATCTTCATTGGCGGACTAAACAAAAACCATCGGCAAGACTGCGAGAATGGCGATCGCGAAAGCTACGCCCTCTCGTTCGGGCAAGACGCGCTCATCGGTGAGCTTTCGGCCATTCAGCCTAACCTCGTCGTTGTCACCTTCGGTGGCAATCCCTACGCCATGCCCTGGCTGCCTGGCGTAAAGGCGTTGCTACACTGCTGGTATCTGGGCAGCGAGGCAGGCACGGCGCTTGCCAATGTGCTTACGGGAAAAGTGTGCCCCAGCGGCAAACTGCCGGTCACCTTTGCCCGCGATTACGCCGATTACCCTTACGTGAAATATGGTGCCGAGGCCTATCCGGGCATCGACCGTCAGGTGGCCTATAAAGAAGATGTGTTCGTGGGCTATCGTGGCTTCGAGCGCGACAAGCGTCAGCCGCTGTTTCCCTTCGGCTTTGGCCTGAGCTATACCACCTTCCAGTACGGTCAGCCAAAAGTGAGCCTTCTGGGCGATTCGCTTAGTGTGGAGCTTACCGTCACCAATACTGGTCGTGTGGCAGGAAAAGAGGTGGCACAACTGTATGTGGCAGCACCCAGGAACAAGCAGATTCCGAAACCGGCAAAAGAGCTGAAGGGGTTTGCCAAGACCGCCCTGCTGCAGCCTGGCGAGAGCCAGACCCTGCAAATAAAAATAGCCAGGCAGGCACTGGCCTCCTGGAGCGAGACTACGCATGGCTGGGTGGTAGACGGCGGCACCTATACCTTCCTCGTGGGGGCCAGCAGTGCCGACATCAAGGGGAAAAGCACGGTAAAGCTATAGGCTTCTGCCTGAATCTATCCACGGCCTCTTTGGAAACGCCTTCGATGGCCGCAGGCAACGCAGTTAAGCCTCCATTGTGCCATCATGGTGGCTGAATTGCAAGGGTAGTTCTGCCTTTATTGGCGGGAAAGGGTATCAGACGGTAAGAGTATTGGAGAGAGCGTCGGGACCCTGACCCCCAAAAACGGGTGGCAGATGAAAATATCTGCCACCCGTCTGCTACGTCTGCAACCATCTGTGAACCAAAGAGGTAGCCGTTGGTTGCAGATGGAGCAGATGATTTAAAAACTTTTTCTTATAGCTGTAGACTGCTTACTGATGCTGTTCGCGCAGCAGGTCGTTTACTGTCTTCACCGGATTGAACGTGCCAAGGGGCACTTCTACGAAGACGGTAGACCAGTCGCTCATGGCACCATTCCATAGTCCGGGCAACTCGAGTGCCTTCAGTTCCTTCCCGCCCTTCGACTTCGACGAGATGAAGCCGGTGGTCTTGTCGACAAAGTCTGGCAGGCAGAATGGGCGGCCCTGATAGTCTTTCACGGCACAGACGAGGTCGACGGGGTTGAAGTGAGTGCCTTGGGTAAACATCTTCATGTATTCCTCGTTGTTGGTGTCTATCTGCGAGCTCTCCAGAATCTGCAGGCTCACTGTGCCGTCCTGGTTGTAGGTGAGGAATGGGCCTCCGCCCGGCTCGCCCACGTTCTTCACCACACCGCAAACGCGCATGGGGCGGTTGAGCTTGCGGCGCAGATATTCGGCATCCTCCTTCTGGCCTTTCGGGTCAACGCAGAGGCACTGCCTTACGAACCCTGCCATTTCCTGCAGCTCGGCATCGCTGGCACCGGCATCGAGCAGACGAAGGTATTCGAAGGCTTTCTTCTGCAAGGTGACGAGCACGCCAGCAATGACCTGCTTCCACTCTGTGGTCTCGGGTTTCAGACGGTCGGGCACTACGTTGTCGATGTTCTTGATGAAGATGACGTCTGCATCTATCTCGTTCAGGTTCTCAATGAGTGCGCCATGGCCTCCGGGGCGGAAGAGCAGTGAGCCGTCGGCCTCGCGGAAGGGCGTGTTGTCAGGGTTGGCAGCCACGGTGTCGGTGCTGGGCTTCTGCTCAGAGAAGCTGATGTCGTAGCGTATGCCGTACTTCTTGGCGAAGCCGTCGGCCTTCTCGGCCACCTTCTGCTTGAAGAACGCTATATGCTCGTGGCTGACGGTGAAGTGCACATGGGCCTCGCCATTAGATGCCGCATAGAGCGCACCCTCTACCAGGTGTTCCTCCATGGGCGTGCGGGCACCCTCGGCATATTTGTGGAAGAGCAGCATGCCCTTTGGCAGCTGGCCATAGTTCAGCCCATCCTTCTTCAGCATGTTGGCAGCGACGGCCTTGTATTGTCCGGCGGCCATCAGCTCCTTGATGCCTTTGCCCTCGTTCTTGCGGCACACCTCGTCGAGCGCATCGTAGAAGGCGAACTTCTCGATGTCGGCAAAGAATTTCTTCTCGAAGTCGGTGGTGGGCACGTCGTAGGGGGCATCGACGAAGGCGAACATGTTTTTGAACATGCGGCTGGCGGCACCCGATGCAGGCACGAACTTCACCACGCGCTTGCCTTCGGCTTTGTACTGCTGCCAGGCATCTACATACTGTTGGCGTTCTGCCTCGCTGGGTGCAACGATGCCACGGCCCACTGCCGCTGCAGCCTCAAGTCGCAGGAAGGGGAAACCGGTTTCGAACTGATGTAACTGAGTGTTGATTTGCTCCTCGCTGATACCACGCTGGGCAATTTGCTTTAGGTCTTTTTCTGTAAGCATGATGTGAAATATTATTTTTGGTAATGTTAGATTTTTTGGTTCGTGAGGCAAAGGTAGTGAAAAAAATGTCAGTTGGGCGTTGGCAGTGAGCAGTTTGTTAGTTCTCTTAACTTTTTTTATGGAAACGGCTTGTTTAAAAACTGAAGCGTCGCCACCATAAACTGCCAACTTTTATGTACTTTTGCACGCGAAATGACGATTGAGATACAGATAAAACATAAAACGGCTACGGCGATGCTCTTGCTGGCAGGTCTGCTGGGCAGTGTGCCCTCATTGGCACAGGAACCCGTGGTGATGCAAGACACACTGGCCGACGTGGTGGTGAGCTCGCACCGCCCGGCCGACCGCATCAAGGAGGTGCAGATAGGCGTCGAGAAGGTGAACATAGCCGAGCTGGGGCGCGTGCCCGTGCTGTTTGGCGAGCGCGACATTATCAAGGGCATCCAGCTGTTGCCGGGCGTGAAGCAAGAGAGCGACGTCTCGAGCGGCTTTCAGGTGCGGGGCGGCACCTCGGCGCAAAACCTTATCCTGCTCGACGATGCCACCATCTACAATGCCGGGCACCTGATGGGACTGTTTTCCACCTTCAACGACGATGTGCTGCAGGGGGCATCGCTCTACAAGGGCATGATTCCTGCCCAGCTGGGCGGAGCCACCTCGTCGGTGCTCGACATCGATACCAAGGCGGGCAATCAGCACGGGCACCACCTGAGTGCCACGATAGGCCTGCTCTCGGCAAAACTGTCGGCACAGGGGCCGCTGGTGAAAGACAAACTGTCTTACTTTGTGGCTGGCCGGCGCTCCTACATGGACCTCTTTCTGAAAGCCACCGAAGACTACAAGGACAACAAGCTGAACTTCTATGACCTTAACGCGAGGTTCGACTTCAGGGCAGGTCCGAAAGACTACCTGACGCTGTCGCTCTTCAACGGGCGCGACAACCTGGGGCTGGAAGACATGATGAGCATGAAGTGGAGCAATACCTCGGCGGTGCTGCGCTGGCATCACGACATGACCGACAGGGTGTACAACACCCTTGCGCTGATCGCCTCGGACTATCGCAGCGACGTGAGCATCGACGTGCTGAAGACCGACTATGCCATGCAGGGCTACATCAGCCACCTGGCAATGAAAGACGAGCTGACATGGCAGCCCACGGCGAAGCATAAACTGAAGATGGGACTACAGACAGACCTGATTGCCCTGAAGTCGGCAGAATGGGACATCAACCTATTGCACCAGAAAGAGAAGCGCAAAGCATGGGAGAACGCCATCTGGGTAAATGAAGAGTGGCAGGCCACCAGCCGTATGCAACTCTCGGCCGGACTGCGGCTCGATGCCTTCACCGTGCTGGGTGGTGCCCCCTTCTACGAGATTGCAGCCAATGGCGACATAGCCCACACCTATAATTATAAGAGCGGCAAGTTTGTGAAGACCTATCTGCTGCTGGAACCCCGGCTGAGCGTGAACTACAAGCTGAGCGATGCCGCCAGCCTGAAGGCCGGCTACAGCCGCACGTCGCAGAACCTGCACGCCATACGCAATGCCAGCATGTCGATGCCCTTCGACCGATACACCATGAGCAGCAACATCGTGAAGCCGCAGACTGCCCACCAGCTGAGCCTCGGCTACATGCAGATGGTGGCCGACGGCGACTACGATTTCTCGGTGGAAGGCTACTACAAGACGGTAGACAATGTGTATGACTATCGCGACGGAAAGGCGTTCTATTCCGAGATAGAGATAGAACGCATTATCCTGGGCGGCAAGGGACGCGCCTATGGACTGGAGGCCATGCTGCACAAAAACAACGGGCCGCTCACCGGCTGGGTGGCTTACACCCTGTCGTGGGCGGAAAACAAAATAGACGGCATCAACCAGAACCGTTGGTACACGGCCAGCAACGACCGGCGCCACGACATTTCGGTGGTGGGCATGTATAAGCTCAGCCGCCGTTGGGAACTGTCGGCGACATGGGTGTACAACACGGGGCAGGCCATGACCGTGCCGGGAGCAAAATACGAGGCGGGGGGCGACACCTTCTATTACTATCCGCAGCGCAACGGCTACCGTGCACCCGCCTATCACCATCTCGACCTGGGAGCCATCTACACCATACAGGCGCGCCGCTTCACCTCGCAGTGGTCGTTTGGCCTGTACAACGTATATAACCATTATAATCCGTTCGCCATCACCATATCGAACGACGACCAGAAGCCATCGGGCACCAAAGCCACGCAGACGGCCCTGTTCGGTATCGTGCCATCGGTGTCGTACACAATAAAATTCTGATGAAAAAGATGAAGAGATACATACCCTGCCTGCTCCTGCTGCTGGCCTGCCTCATGGCGGGCAGCTGCAAGAAGGAAATAGACATAGACTACCCGTCGACAGCCCCGCTGCCCGTGATAGAGGGCAGCGTGAGCAATGAAGGCATGGAGGTGAGCATCACCTATACCCGCGACGTGACCGATTCGGTGAAGACAAAGGGGGTGGGCGGCGCCCTGGTCGTGGTTTCGTCGAGCGACGGCACAAGCGAGACGCTCGCCTACGACGGCGTCACGGGCAAGTATCGCTCGGAGGCCAAGGGAAAGCCGGGACTTACCTATACCCTTGAGGTGACGCTGAACGGCCGACACTACAAGGCTGTCTCGACGATGCATGAGGGATTTGAAGTATTGGAAGAGGGGTTCATGTGGTGGACGGTGCTCGACAACCGGATGGTCATCTACGAACTACTGATGAGCCACGGCCAGGAACAGCCGAACTACTACTGTTATCGCATGTTCAGAAACGGCAAGATGTACCGATGGCAGGCATCAGACAGCAGGGGGCGCATGAACAGCATGATACCCGTCACCGTGATGTGCATGAGCGAGAAAATGGCCGAGGAGAACGATGAGGAAGACCGCGAAAGCATCTTGTATGAAGGCGACGAGATAGAGATGCAGATACTCTCAATAGACCGGACGACCTTCGACTACCTGAAGTCGCTCGCCGCATCGGGACGCACCACCGCCAACCCCTATCGCAACTTCGAGGGCGACGAGTGTCTGGGTTATTTCTCGGCCCATAGCATCAGGCGCATACACCGTACCTTCAGCTACAAGGACATGAAAGACTACAACGACACTCCGAACTCCTTAATGAATATTACAGACTAAAAAGCATACAGAATATGACAGACGAGGCGAAAAGAATAGAGCAGCTGCGCCGCGAGCTCGACGAGCATAATCACCGCTACTATGTGGAAAACCAGCCTACGATAAGCGATCAGGACTTCGACATGCTCATGCACGAGCTGCAGGAGCTGGAAGACCGGCATCCGGAACTCTACGATGCCAGCTCGCCCACACAGCGCGTGGGCAGCGACCTGCAGAGCGAGTTCAGGCAGGTGGTCCACAAATATCCCATGCTCTCGCTGGCCAATACCTACAGCGAGCAAGACGTGCGCGAATGGTACGACAGCGTGAGCCGTGGGCTGGCAGGCGAGCCTTTCGAGGTGTGCTGTGAGATGAAATATGACGGGCTGAGCATTTCGCTGACATATAAAGACGGCGTGCTGACGCAGGCTGTGACCCGGGGCGACGGCGTGCAGGGCGACGACGTGACGCAGAACGTGAAGACCATCAGGAGCATTCCGCTGAAGCTGAGAGACTACGATGAGAAGCAGGCTGGCATGGCAGGACGCCCACCTAAGGAATTTGAGATACGCGGCGAGATTCTGATGCCCTGGGCATCGTTTGAACGGTTGAACCGTGAGCGGGAAGCCGCCGAAGAACCGCTGTTCGCCAACCCGCGCAATGCCGCCAGCGGCACGCTGAAAAGCCTCGACTCGAGAGTGGTGGCCAGCAGGCAGCTCGATGCCTACCTCTACTATCTCTTAGGCGAAAGCCTGCCTGCCGAGGGACACTACGAAAATCTGGAGACGGCCCGGCAATGGGGCTTCAAGATTTCGGAAGGCATGAGAAAGGCACACAACGTAGACGAAGTATTGGAATTTATAGACTATTGGGACAAAGAACGCAAAAACCTGCCCGTGGCCACCGACGGCATCGTACTGAAGGTGAACTCGCTGCGACAGCAACGCGCCCTGGGATTCACGGCAAAGAGTCCGCGATGGGCCATCGCCTATAAGTTCAAGGCAGAGCGCGTGGCCACCCGGCTGCTCGAGGTGACCTACCAGGTGGGACGCACGGGAGCCGTGACACCCGTGGCCAATATGGAGCCTGTGCAGCTGGCAGGAACAACCGTCAGGCGGGCTACGCTGAACAACGAAGACTTCATCAAGAGCTTCGACCTGCATATAGGCGATATGGTGTATGTGGAGAAAGGTGGCGAGATCATACCGAAGATCGTGGGAGTAGACATAGAACAGCGTCCCATCGTGGCCCAGCCCGTGACGTTTATAAAACGCTGTCCGGAGTGCGGCACGCCCCTCGTGCGCTACGAGGGTGAGGCGGCATGGTACTGCCCGAACGATGCTGGTTGCCCGCCGCAGATAAAGGGGCGCATAGAGCACTTCATCGCACGCAAGGCCATGAACATCGACTCGCTGGGGCCAGAAACCGTCGATGAGTACTATCGGCGGGGACTCATCAGAAACTTTGCCGACCTGTACGACATCGAGGTGCAACAGATAAATGGCGACGGCAGCCGAACCCGGTCGGCACAGAAGATCGTAGCAGGTATCGAGAAATCGAAACAGGTGCCCTTCGAGCGCGTGGTATTTGCCCTTGGCATACGCTTCGTGGGCGAGACCACGGCACGGCTGCTGGCCCGTCACTTCAAGACCATGGACGCGCTGATGAATGCGGGGCTGCAGGAGCTGCAGGAGGTGGAAGGCGTAGGCGAGGTGATGGCCAAGAGCATCGTGGGCTATTTCCACAACGATGCTTGCCGCATGCTGGTGGAGCGGTTGCGCGGCTATGGCGTGCAGATGCGGCTGAGCCAGGAGCAGACGGCGGCACAGAGCGACCGGCTGGCTGGCAAGAGCATCGTGATAAGCGGCGTGTTTGCCCATCACAGCCGCGATGAGTATAAGCTCATGATAGAGCAGAACGGAGGTAAAAACGTGGGAAGCATCAGCAGCAAGACATCGTTTATACTGGCAGGCGACAACATGGGACCTTCGAAACTGGAAAAAGCCAAGAAACTGGGTATAGCCCTGATGACAGAAGACGAGTTTCTGCAGCTACTTGCGCTTTAGCTGGAGCACGGCAGGCAACTTCTGCCACTTGCGGTTGTTGGGCATCTTCAGGGCGCTGCCCTTCAGCTGCTTCAGCTCGTAGGTGGAATCGTTGACCTGTGTCAGCTGGGCCGTCAGGTCTTCACTGCCATAGTCGTTGACCATCGTCAGCAGGGCTTTTTTGCCTTTCACCTCTGCTGCAACGATGGGCCAGCAGAAAGTGTAGCGCTCTTTGCCTAAATAGCCAGGCAATGGGCCGTAAAGCTCCTGCCCGGGAATATCAATGTTCTGACGGTAGAAGTCGATGCGCATGAACACGGAATACGCTTCATTGACAAGGTGGCCACGGAACACGGTAGAGTCTGACTGGGCCCACGAAGGTACAGACGCTGACAGTGCCACCAACAGAGCTGCTGGCGACAGCGCGTGCGAGAAAAAGCTGCTTATAGACATGTTTCCTTATGTTTAATTTTCAAAATACTGTTCGCAAAGATACTAACTTTTATCGAAGGAGGCAATAATTGCGACGAAAAAACGTTTAAACTTTGTTATGGCACGACGAATATTTCTTTTTTTGTCAGTAATATTGGCTTTCGTGGCCTGCTCCGACAACGACTCGTTTACCACGTCGCCGTCGGCGCGGCTCACTTTCTCTGCCGATACGGTGAAGATGGACACGATTTTCTCTACCGTAGGCTCGGCAACCTATACATTCTGGGTCTACAACCATGCGCAAGATGGCGTGCGCCTGAGAAGCGTGCGCCTGCGACAAGGCAACCAGACGGGGTTCCGCGTCAACATAGATGGCTCCTATCTTGACAACACGCTGGGGTCGATAGTAAACGGCCTAGAGGTGCGCAAGGGCGACAGCCTGCGGGTGTTTGTGGAGCTGACCGCACCGGAAAACAGGAAGCAGATGCCGCAGCTGGTGGAAGACGATTTGCTGTTCCTGCTTGAGAGCGGGGTGGAGCAGCGCGTTCACCTGCAGGGCTGTTCATGGGATGCACTGCAGATGCGCAACTGGGTCATAAAGAGCGACACCGTTATTGAGACCGACAAACCTATTATAATATATGGTGGCCTCAAAGTAGACAGTATGGCTACGCTCACCATTCGCAAAACGATCCTCTACTTTCATGACCTGGCGGGCATCGATGTCTATGGACGTCTGATTACCGACAGCGTGCTGATGCGTGGCGACCGGCTCGACCACATGTTCGACTACCTGCCTTACGACCGCGTAAGCGGACAGTGGAAAGGCGTATTCTTCCATTCCTCATCTTTCTGGAACGAGCTGTTGAACACCGAAATACGCAATGCAGAGAATGCTGTGGTCTGCGATACGGCAGCTTTCGACGATGAGGCGCAGAGACTCTATATGGAACGCTGCGTGGTGCATAATAACAAAGGTGCGGGAATAGAAACAAACAATGCCAAGGTGGGGCTGCTTGATTGTCAGATCACTAACTCGCTGGGCGACTGTCTGGCCGTGCATGGCGGTCTGGTGTTGATCGAGGCATGCACGATAGCTCAGTTCTATCCGCTGTCTGCCAACAGAGGCGTGACACTGCGCTTCAGCAACTACAGAGACAGCATTCCTTATCCACTGGAAATGATACAGATGAGAAACTCTATCGTGACGGGCTATGCCGACGATGAATTGATGGGCAGCACGCTCGAAAACGACTCGGTGACCCCCTTTGTCTACTATTTCGAAAACTCGCTGCTGCGCACGCCTAAAGTGGAAGACGACACCGTGAGCTTCAAACAAATAATATGGGAAAACCCGAAAGACTCGGTGCAAGGAAAACAGCATTTCAAACAGATAGATGAGTATAACATGATATACGATTTCCATCTCGACTCAATCTCTACGGCATGGGGATTAGGGTGTTACCGATAATGGTTTTCTAAAGGATTTCCACCCATACTGAGCGACGTCGCCGTTGGTGCAGAACGACGCTGCCGTTTGATATGTAAGTTTTTTTTATGAATATTTTGCTGTTTCAGAAAAAATACATATCTTTGTAGCGCAAACGAATAACTGTTTAATCTATTAAACCAAAGAAAAAACAAATGGCAAAAATTGTAACACTTGGCGAGATTATGCTTCGCCTGTCGCCTCAGGGCAACGATCGTTTCATTCAGAGTGAGTCTTTCCGCATCATCCCTGGCGGTGGTGAGGCCAATGTAGCCATCTCGGTAGCAAACTATGGCCACGAGGCCTATTTCGTGAGCAAGCTGCCAAAGCACGAGATTGGTCAGATTGCCGTCAATGCCATGCGTCGCTATGGCGTAGACACCCGCTTCATTGCCCGTGGAGGCGACCGCGTGGGGCTTTACTATGCCGAGACGGGAGCATCGATGCGCCCCTCGAAGGTCATCTACGACCGCGCCCATAGTGCCATCGCAGAGGCCAACCCTGAAGACTTCGATTTCGACGCCATCATGGAAGGTGCTGCATGGTTCCACTGGAGTGGCATCACGCCCGCCATCAGCGACAAGGCTGCCGAGCTGACCCGTCTGGCCTGCGAGGCTGCCAAGCGGCATGGCGTATGCGTAAGCGTAGACCTGAACTTCCGCAAGAAGCTGTGGACCTCGGAGAAGGCCATCTCGATTATGCGCCCCCTGATGCAGTATGTCGACGTGTGCATTGGCAATGAGGAAGATGCTGAACTCTGCCTCGGCTTCAAGCCCGATGCTGACGTGGAGGGTGGCAAGACCGATGCCGCTGGCTATGAGGGCATCTTCAAGCAGATGATGAAGGAGTTCGGCTTCAAATATGTGGTCTCGACCCTGCGAGAGAGCTACAGTGCCACGTTCAACGGTTGGAAAGCGCTGATTTACGATGGCAAGGAGTTCTACCAGTCGAAGCGCTACGAAATCAATCCCATTATCGACCGTGTAGGCGGCGGCGACTCGTTCTCCGGCGGTCTCATTCACGGTCTGCTCACGAAGAAGACCCAAGGCGAGGCCCTGGAGTTTGCCGTGGCAGCATCGGCTCTGAAGCACACGATCAATGGCGACTTCAACCTCGTCAGCGTCGAGGAGGTGGAAAGCCTGGCTGGAGGAAATGCAAGCGGTCGTGTTCAAAGATAAAATAAATGAAGCAGTTCGAGTACAAGGTGATAACCTCTGTCGTAGGTACAGAGAAGAAACTGAACAAGCTCGGTTTCGAAGGATGGGAGCTTGTTGCTGTATTTGATTGCCGTATGTATTTGAAAAGAGAAATAAAAGAATAAGGCAAAATGGCAAAGTTTGATAAAATTGCAGTATTGAAGAAGATTGGCGACACCGGTATGGTGCCCGTGTTCTATCACAAAGACCTGGAAACCTGTAAGAATGTGGTGAAAGCTTGCTACGAAGGCGGCGTGCGCGCATTCGAGTTTACCAATCGTGGCGACTTCGCTCAGGAAGTGTTTGGCGAACTGGTAAAGTGGGCTGATAAGGAATGTCCCGAACTGGCACTGGGCATTGGCTCGGTGGTCGATGCTCCCACGGCGGCCCTCTATCTGCAGCTGGGTGCCAACTTTGTGGTGGGCCCGCTGTTCAACCCCGAGATTGCCCCTGTGTGCAACCGCCGTCTGGTGCCTTACTGCCCTGGCTGCATGACAGTATCCGAGATAGGCAAAGCCCAGGAGCTGGGCTGCGACCTGACGAAAGTGTTCCCTGGCGACGTGGTAGGCCCCAACATGGTGAAGGGCCTGAAAGCCCCAATGCCTTGGTCGAAGATCATGGTTACCGGCGGCGTGGCTCCCGAGGAAGAGAACCTCACCAAGTGGTTCAAGGCTGGTGTATTCTGCGTGGGCATGGGCTCGAAGCTTTTCCCGAGCGACAAGGTGAAGGCTGGCGACTGGCAGTACGTTACCGACAAGTGCCGCGAGGCACTCGGCTATGTGGCTAAGGCTCGCGCCTAACTAATGATGAACGAAGAATGAAGAGTGAGAAATTTGCTTCCGGAGGGCAACCTGCGGGAAAAGGCACTGCAACCGCAAATTCTTCATTCTTCATTCTTCGTTCATATATTTTGTTTTTCATTCTTCTTACTTCGCTATTTTCTTTTCTCGCCTGTTCATCAGCCATGGATAGGCAGGAGGTGGACAAGTTGAATGAATTGTCATACGGCTATCATTATCGTAATCTTGATAGTACCGAATATTATGCCAAAGAGGCTATCCGACTGTCGGCAGAGTATGCAGATGGAAAGGCTGAAGCATTAAATAATCTTGCCTTTGTGTGCATCGTGCGTATGGAGTATGCCGATGCCATGACGCTACTTGACAGCATACCCGACCTGACTGACAACCAACTGGAACTGCTTGTCAGTTATGTACAGCAGATGAGATTGTGCCAGCGCATGTCGCGAAACAGGGCCTTCTATGACTATAGAGAGCATGCCGTAGATGCTTTGCGGCGTCTGAAAGAGGAGCGGCAGTTGCTAAATGAGCATCAAACGAAACGTTTAATCTATGCAGAGAGCGAGCTTGCTATTGTTACGAGTACCTATTATTATTACGTCGGCTTAGAGCAGAATTCTGTCGATGCTCTAATGAATGTGCCATCTGATATTGAGCAAGATACGGCCCAATACTTAAATTATCTCTACAATGTAGGGGCAGGAGGAATCCTTATTAAAGGAACACAAGAAACAATCTATCAGCAGGAGTTCGACCACCTGATGCGCTGCTTTCTGATAGCTCGGCAGCACGATTATCCCTTCTTCTTAGCCAATGCCATGGAAGCAATGTCGGAGCACTTGATGGCTCCCGACATGCGCCAGCTGTTGATAGCAAACAATTTGCCAGCTACGAAATTTCTGAATCCTGAAGGAGTGGCTCCAGACCAGTTGCCTTCCTGGTTGGCATTTAATGCATTGTCTGTCTTTCAAGAATATGGCGATGTCTACCAGATAGCAGGTGCCTATCGCACACTGGCATCCTGCTATCATGCAGAAGGCGACGACCATTCGGCATTATTCTATCTTGAACAAGCACTCTCTCATGAGTTTATCAATCAGGCTCCCGATCTTGTGGCAAGCATTCGAGAGCAGCTCTGCGTAGTCTTCGCTGCCCTCGACGATAAGCCGATGAGCGATTTCAACCGTAACATTTATCTTGACCTGCAGGAACAGACAAGACAGGACCGCTCGCTCGAGGCACGTGCCGGACAGCTCGACGAGGCTGTCCTCCAGTTGAATAAACTGCTGTTGGCCGTAGCAATTCTTGTGGGGATTCTTATGTTGCTCGTGATTCTTTTCGCTTATTGGCACTGGCGACAACAAAAACAGCAAGACAAGCAAACTACGAGTGCCGACGAAGAAGAACTTGAAGAGCAGATGGACATGTGTCGTCTGCACATCAGCAATGGTGAGCGAAGGGCTGTGGAGCAGCGTGCCAAGGTGGCATTGATAAATAGCATCACTCCCTTTATCGACCGCCTGCTGCTTGAAGTGAACCGTTTGGAACGGTCGTCGGAGAAAGAAGAAAGCAAACAGTATATTTCTGAATTAATTGGCAAGATTATTGAACAGAACGACGTGCTCACGCATTGGATTCAGTTAGAAAAAGGTGAACTCATGCTCCATGTGGAGTCATTTGCATTGCAGTCGTTGTTTGATATCGTGTCGAAAGCTCGTATGAGTTTTCTTTTAAAAGACGTGACACTCGAAGTGATACCCACGAATGCAGTGGTAAAGGCCGACCGAGTGTTGACACTTTTCATGCTGAATACCCTTGCCGACAATGCACGAAAGTTTACAGATGCTGGGGGCAAGGTGACCATTCGTGCTGAAGAAACCGAAAGCTACATAGAAATATCGGTGGAAGACACTGGAGCGGGCATGACGGAACAGCAATTGGCACAGCTACTTACGGTAGAGCGGTTGATACAAAAAGACGACTCTCCCAATAGAACTTCTTCAAGCGTGCAGCCATCGCATGGCTTCGGTCTGCTCAATTGCAAAGGAATCATAGACAAATATCGTAAGATCAGTCAGTTGTTCAGCGTCTGTCTGTTGTCGGCTGAAAGTAAGGTAGGGCAGGGGAGTCGCTTCTTCTTCCGTCTGCCAAAAGGCATCATGCGTTTGCTCTTGCCTTTGTTCTTCATGTTTGCAAATATGTCGGCTTCTGCCGAAGATGTATTAACGAAAGCAAAAGACTATGCCGATTCGGCCTATTTTTCCAACATCTATGGCACCCATGCGTCGGCATTGCTCTATGCCGATTCCTGTATAGGCTGTTTCAACAGCTATTACCGTTCGGTGACAACAGGCAGCGACACCCTTCTGCTTATGGGCGACCTTTCGCAAACTCCGCCAGAGATAGTATGGCTACGTGACTCGATACATGTGAACTATAACGTGATACTCGATTTGAGAAACGAGTGTGCGGTAGCAGCACTTGCGCTGCACCAATGGGATGTTTATGCCTACAACAACCGCATTTACACCCAGCTGTTCAAAGAACTGTCGGCAGATGCCACGCTGGGAGAGTATTGCCGGAAGATGCAACAGTCGCAAGCCAATAAGAGCATTGCCATCGCATTGCTTGCGATACTTTTGCTGGCTATCATTGCTGCCGTTACCGTACAGGTGCTACATGCAATGGCACGTAACGCCATCAAGATACGAGAGCATCAGAATCGGCTTGAAATGCGGCGCGACGATTTGCACAGTCTGCAGCTTGAAGAGGCTGGCCTGCACGTGAGCAATGCTGTTCTCGACAATTGTCTGTCGGCCCTGAAGCATGAAACGATGTATTTCCCAAGCCGTATACAACAGCTATTAGAACGCAACGAAACCGATGCCCTGCCAGAAGTGGCCAATTATTACAGAGAACTGTATGGCATACTGAGTGAACAGGCCATGCGGCAAACAGAGCATCAACGACTGCATCTGAAACCTCTCGGGCATGAAATCCTGGGCGATGAGACTTTGATAAACTATCTGTTTTCTTTACTTGCTAAAAAAGAAGGGGTCAAACAGCTCGATATTACATACCATCCATACGATCAACATTACGTTGAAGTGCAAGTGGCTATGCCATCGCTTCGGATTTCGCCACAAGAGGCAGCCCATTTGTTTGATTCCCGCAGAGACCATCTCACCTACTTGATATGCCGACAAATCGTGAAAGAGCATGGGGAATCCATTCACCGCAGCGATTTTGGCATTAAGGCAGAGGTGCATAATGGACAAACGACAATAATAATGAAACTACCAAGACAGATATGCAAAATTTCAAAGTAATTATAGTGGAAGATGTGCCACTGGAGTTGAAAGGCACACTGAGAATCGTGGAAAGCGATATTCCTGAGGCCCAAGTGATAGGAACAGCCGATAGTGAGGCTGCTTATTGGAAGCTTATCAAACAGCAACAGCCCGACCTTGTGCTGCTCGACCTTGGCCTGGGAGGCTTTACTACCATCGGTGTCGAGATTTGTAGACAGACGAAGGAGACATATCCTGAAGTGAGGGTACTGATCTTTACGGGCGAGATATACAATGAGAAACTATGGGTCGATGCACTCGATGCAGGTGCAGACGGCATTATCCTGAAGACTGGCGAACTGCTTACTCGACATGACGTCATCTCGGTGATGGATGGGAAACAACTCGTATTCAATGAACCTATCCTGCAGAAAATTGTGGAGCAGTTTAAAAGGAGCGTAAGCGGGCAATTGGCGAAACAAGAAGCAGTAGTAAACTATGAAGTAGACGAGTATGACGAGCGTTTCCTCCGTCATTTGGCCTTAGGTTATACTAAGGAGCAGATAACCCAGTTGCGGGGTATGCCATTCGGTGTGAAAAGTCTGGAGAAAAGGCAGAATGAACTGGTACAGAAACTTTTTCCCGACAACAGGCGTGGAAACATGGGCGTAAATGCCACAAGGCTTGTCGTCCGTGCCTTGCAACTTGGAATCATCGACTTGAACAATCTTGAACCAGATGAAGATTGAACGCATTGTCGCCCGATTAGCAATTCTTCTTGCATTGGCAGAGGCCGTGCTTGTCTTGCTGTCATGGCTCTTGGCGGCAACGATGACCGAGGGAGTGCGCACACTGCTATCTGCCGATGGCGTGAGGTGGTTTTTTGCCCATTTCGAAAACATGATCGCTTCCCCTGCCTTGGCATGGCTGTTGCTCATGGCCATGGCTGGTGGAGCATTGTGGAAAAGTGGACTGTTGCAACCCGATGGCAGCATGAACTATAAAAGGGGCGTTGTCGTGGCGGCCATCGTTCTCGTCTTTTATGCTGGCGCGATATCGTGGCTCATACTCATGCCACATGCTATCTTGCTTTCAGCCACAGGCCGTCTGTGGCCATCATCTTTTAGCTATGCTCTTTTGCCTATCTGTGCCTTTGGTACGGTGATCTGTTCCATAAGTCATGGCCTGGTGGTGCGGCGTTTTACTTCGCTTACCGATGTTTGCAGTTCTTTGTGCTATGGTATTAGTAAGTCGGCTCCTGCTCTATTCCTTTATGTGCTATTCATTCAATTTTATGAATCGCTGCGCTATGTACTTTATTCCTGATACATAAAAGAATTTCATAACATCCCAAGTACTTCTGAATATTCGGGTACTTCGCGCAGGAAACGATAGGTCCCCTGATCATAATCCATCTTGCAGCAGTAGTGTTGAAGGCCGTTAGATACGATAAGGTAATCAACATGAAGCAACATGTTGTAAGTCGAAATTTGATTAAAGACCCGTTGGGTGACTTCTATTTCAGGCGATTTGTATTCAATAATCATTAATGGCTGCAATGTTTGGCTGTAGAGCACCGTGTCGCAACGCAGCCGCTTCTCTCCAATTCGCAATTCCACTTCGTTGCCCAATAGACCCTTGGGATAATTTTTATGCTCAATCAAGTAGTGTACGAAATGCTGACGAACCCATTCCTCGGGGGTAAGGGCTACGTATTTTCGGCGTAGTACATCGAAGATGACATGCCGACCGTTCTTCAGACTCATTTGTACGTTATAAGGTGGGAGATTCAGCTGTTTCATAAAATAGTATTTTTCTACAAAACCCCGGCTTTAAGAAAAAGTCGGGGCTTTGCACATATTATTGATAGTTTATTCTTACGATAGGAATCCGAGCAGAGCACCAGCTGCGACTGCCGACCCTATGACGCCAGCTACGTTGGGACCCATGGCATGCATCAACAAGAAGTTGTGCCGGTCGTATTCCAGACCGAGGTTGTTGCTGATACGGGCTGCCATAGGCACGGCACTTACGCCGGCATTGCCAATGAGCGGGTTGATTTTCTTGTCCTTTGGCAGGAAGAGATTCATTACCTTCACAAAGCATACGCCACTGGCCGTGGCTATGGCAAAGGCAAAGGCTCCGATGGCAAAGATGAATACCGTGTTGAGTGTAAGGAATTCGCTGGCTTGTGTAGAGCAGCCTACGGTGAGACCCAGTAGCATCACGACGATGTCGTTCAGTGCCGCACCTGCGGTTTTGGCCAGGCGGGTGGTCTTACCGCTCTCTTTCAGCAGATTTCCAAAAAAGAGCATACCCAGCAACGGCAGGCCTGAGGGCACGATGAACGTGGTCATCAGAAGTCCGATAATCGGGAAGAGGATGCGCTCGGTCTGGCTCACCTCGCGTCCGGGCTTCATCTTGATGACACGCTCCTTCTTGGTGGTGAGCAGGCGCATCAATGGCGGCTGGATCAGGGGTACGAGAGCCATGTAGCTATAGGCACAGACGGCGATGGCACCCATGAGGTTGGGGGCCAGCTTCGACGAGAGGAAGATGG
>CAMJLB010000057.1 GCA_946406555.1 uncultured Prevotellaceae bacterium
AGGTAGTGGTTGTTCATCGACTGCGAGTAGTGGTGGTCGCCGCGCGGAATGATGTCGCCCACGTAGCCCGTCTTCACCGCGTCGTAGCCATAGCGGTTCATCAGCGCGAAGGCCTCTTCCAGGTGGCGCTCATAGTTCTGCGTGCTCGACGAGGTCTCGTGGTGCATGAGCAGCTTCACGCCCCGCTGGTGGGCATAGTCGTTGAGTGCCTTCAGGTCGAAGTCGGGATAGGGCGTTACGAAGTCGAACACGTCGCGCTTCCACATGTTGGCCCAGTCTTCCCAGCCCACATTCCAGCCCTCCACGAGCACCTGGTCGAGCCCGTTGTCGGCGGCAAAGTCTATATATCGGCGCACCTTCTCGTTGTTGGCGGCATGGCGGCCGTTGGGTCTCACGCTCTTCCAGTCTGTCTGGTCGAGCTTTATCGAGGGATAGTCGTCGGTATAGTTCCACGAGCTTTTGCCCACGATCATCTCCCACCACACGCCGCAGTATTTCGTGGGGTGTATCCACGAAGTGTCGTCCAGGGCGCAGGGTTCGTTCAGGTTCAGTATCAGGTTCGAGGCGAGCATGTCGCGCGCATCGTCGCTCACCATCACCGTGCGCCATGGCGTTTGGCAGGGCGTCTGCATGGCCCCTTTCAGCCCGGTGGCGTCGGGTGTGAGGTGGCTCACGAAGGTGTAGGGCTTGGGTAGGGGGTATGCCGACGGCTTGGGATTGGGCGTATAGGCATTGCTGCTGCCCGCGAGCTGGGTGGTGAGGGTGCGCGTCTGCTCGTCGACCAGCTCCAGGTGCATCGTGGCGTAGTCCAGGCAGGCGGCCTCATGTATATTGATGTAGAGGCCGTCGCGGGTCTTCATCTGCAGCGCGGTCTGCACGCCGGTGGGCGAGAACACGGCCACCGACGAGTTGCCCCAGTTCACGGCCTGCTGCATGCGGCCGCGAATCTCGCTCAGGCGGCTCTCCTGCGTCTCCTGCTCCTGCGTGTCGTAGTCGCCCGGCAGCCACCAGGCAGTGTGGTCGCCGGTCATGCTGAACTCTGTGTGCTCTTCCTTGATGAGGAAATAGTTCAGCTCCTTCTGCTGCGGAAACTCATAGCGCAGGCCCATGCCGTCGTCGTAGACGCGGAAGCGCACCACCATCGTGCGCCCCTGGTCTGTCTGCAGCAGCGTGGCGGCCAGCTCGTTGTAGTGGTTGCGTATGGTGGCCGTCTCGCCCCACACGGGGCGCCAGGTCTCGTCGAAGGTGGTCTGCTCCTCCTTCACGATGGCGAAGCCCGCCATCAGGTCGGTCTCCTGCAGCCCTTTCGAGGCGTGCTTGTCGCGGGCCAGCTCCAGTCCCAGGTGAGAGGGGTTTACCACCTGCCGGTCCTTATACGTCAGCTGATAGGTGGGGCGCCCCTGCTGGTCTACCGAGAAGCTCAGGGCGATGTTGCCGTTGGGCGACTTCACCGTAGCGGCCGTGGCGGTCATGGCCGCCATCATCAGGCCGGTGAGAATTGCGATGTGTTTCATTGGCGTTGAGTTTTTTACTGCACAAAAATACGCACAATTTCCGAAACCTGTCGCCAACCGTGGACAGAACCCGCTTGCCGACATCGGCAATCGTTTGCATAACAGCAGTAGACTACAACCTTATTAACTGTCTATATAGTCATTTTTTCCGTAATGCCAAATGTTTTTAACGGAAAAGTGAGAAGCAACCTATTACCTTTAAAGGTTCCATGCTCAGTCAAAAACTGTACCATTTTTTGCGTATTACAAAATAATTCAGGCCGAATTGCTTGCCTATGTCGGCATAATTTTGTTATTTTGCATGGCATAAGCAGAAGAAACACCATTATTATAATAAGGAAAAGGCTATGAAGACAAGACTACTCCTCTTTGCTGCTGCCATCGCAGTGACGGCCAGCAGCATGGCACAGCGACAGACGCTGTTCGACGCCGGGTGGCAGTTCACGCAGAACGGCAAGACCACAGCCGTAGACCTGCCCCACGACTGGGACATCTATCAGGCTCCAGACCCCGCCACCGGCCCCACGGGCACCGGCGGTGGCTGGTATCCGGCCGGGCGCGGCGAATACGTGAAGCGCTTCAAGACCCCCGACGGCGAGCTCACGAAGCTGCACTTCGAGGGCGTATACCAGAAGGCACAGGTCTTCGTCAACGGCGAGAAGGCCGGCCAGCACGCCTATGGCTACACACCCTTCACGGTAGACGTGACACCTTACCTGAAGAAAGGCGGCAAGGGCGACAACGAGGTGCGCGTGGTGGTCGACAACAGCGAGCAGCCCAACTGCCGCTGGTACAGTGGCTCGGGCATCTACCGCCATGTGTGGCTGCAGACCATGCCCGCGCTGCACCTGCAGGAGAACGGCATCTTCGTCTCCACACCCGAGGTGTCGGCACAGCAGGCCGTGGTCAGGGTGCAGGTGACCGTGGCCAACGAGAGCGAGCGCGAACGCACCGCCACCGTGGGCATAGCACTCACCGGACTGCCGGCCGGACAGCAGCAGCCGCTCACCGTCCGTGTGCCGGCCCATGCCACCGCCACCGTCAGCACCACCGCCACCGTGGCGAACCCGCGGCTGTGGTCGCCCGCCAACCCGCAACTATACGAGGCTACCGTAGAGCTGAAGGAGGGCGCCGCCGCCATCGACAGCCGGTCGTGCCGCTACGGCATACGCTCCATCGCCTTCAGTGCCGAACAGGGATTCCTGCTCAACGGGCAGCCGCTGCTCATCAACGGAGCCTGCGTGCACCACGACGACGGCGTGCTCGGAGCCATGGCCTTCGATGCCGCCGAGGTGCGCAAGGTGAGACTGATGAAGGACGCCGGATTCAACCTCATCAGAACATCCCACAACCCCTCTACCCGGGCATTCCTCGATGCCTGCGACTCGCTGGGCATGCTCGTCATCGACGAGGCCTTCGACGGCTGGCGCACGGCGAAGAACCCGCACGACTACTCCACCCTCATCGACTCGTGCTACCGCGAAGACATCGCCGCCATGGTGCTGCGCGACCGTAACCACCCGTCGGTCATCAGCTGGAGCATCGGCAACGAGGTGATAGAGCGCAAGGAGATACGCGTGGTGACCACGGCACGGATGCTGAAGCAGGCCGTGCTCGACAACGACGACACGCGACCCGTGACCGAGGCCCTCTGCGCATGGGACCGCGACTGGGAGATATACGACCCGCACGCCGAGGTGCTCGACGTGGTGGGCTACAACTACATGATTTTCAAGCACGCCACCGACCACCAGCGCGACCCCAAGCGCGTGATGTGGCAGACGGAGAGCTATCCACGCGACGCCTTCAGAAACTGGGCCTACGCGCACGACTTCCCCTACATCGTGGGCGACATCGTGTGGACGGGCCTCGACTACCTGGGCGAGTCGGGCATCGGCCGCTATTACTATAAGGGGGAGCGCGAGGGCGAGTCATACGTGCAGGGCGGACAGCCCGAATGGCACGGCACCTACTGCGGCGACGTAGACGTGACGGGATGGCGGAAGCCCATCAGCCACTACCGCGACATTCTGTGGAATGGCGACGCTCCGCTCGGCCAAAGGACGCTTGCAAAGCAAGAACGCTCAACCATCAACCCTCAACCCTCAACGCTCTACATGGCCGTGAAGGAGCCCAACGGCTATCATGGCGAGATAAAAGAGACGCAGTGGAGCGTGTGGCCCACGTGGGAGTCGTGGACCTGGCCCGGCTGGGAGGGCAAGCCCGTCGAGGTGGAGGTATACACCCGGCAGCCCGAGGTGAGCCTCTACCTGAACGACCGGCTGATAGAGACCAAGAAGGTGGGCCGCGACACGCAGTACAAGGCCGTCTTCACCCTACCCTACCAGCCGGGCACGCTGCGTGCCGTGGCCACACAGGGCGATGCCACGCTGACCACCGCCGGCGAGCCGGCACGGCTGCGCCTGACGCCCGACCGCACCACGCTGCAGGCCGACGGGCAGGATCTCTCGTTCGTCGTGGCCGAGGTGGTCGACGCGCAAGGGCGCGTGGTGCCCGAGGCGGCCGTCCCCATCGAGGTGAGCGTCGCCGGACAAGGCCGGCTCATGGCAGTGGCCTCTGCCGACATGAAAGACCGCGAGCCCACCACATCGCCACGCGTCACCACCTGGAAGGGACGGGCGCTCATCGTGGTGCGCAGCGGCAACAAGCGGGGAAAGACAAGCCTCAGCGTGAAAAGCACGCTGCCAACGGCTACCATGACGCTGCATTCGAAATGATAGAATCCGTGTAATGGCATCAACCATGCACGGCTCAGAATCCGTGAAATCCGTTTCATCCGCGGCAGGAAAAAGCAGGAAAAAGAAGCGGCCCTGCAAAAACAAAGAAAAACCATTCGCGACGAATGGTTTTTCTTTGTTTTTGCAGGCCGCTTCGCGATACGGGCGAGGACCAGGCCCCGTCAGAACAGCTTCTGCTCTCCGTCGTCGATGTGGGTGACGCGGTCGTTCAGCTCGGCCAACTTGCCGCTGTTCCAGCGGTCGGTGGTGCCCACGAGATAGCCGGTGATGCGCTGCAGCTTGTCGATGTGGGTGCTGCCGCAGCGGGGGCACTGCTTCAGGTCCTGCGTGGCGTTCTCGTAGCCGCAGTCCATGCAGCGGTTGCGGTTGTGGTTCACCGAGCCGTAGCCCATGTCGAGACGGTCCATCATGTCCACCACGCTCATGATCACCTGCGGGTTGTGGGTGGCGTCGCCGTCGATCTCTACGTAGAAGATGTGGCCGCCGCGCGTCAGCGTGTGGTAGGGAGCCTCCACCTCGGCCTTGTGGCGTGCCGAGCACTTGTAGTACACGGGCACGTGGTTCGAGTTGGTGTAGTAGTCGCGGTCGGTGACGCCCGCAATCTTGCCGAACTCCTTACGGTCTTTCTTGGTGAACTTGCCGGCGAGGCCCTCGGCGGGCGTGGCCAGCACCGAGTAGTTATGGTGGTAGCGCTCCGAGAAGTCGTTGATGCGGTCGCGCATGTAGGTCACGATCTTCAGTCCCAGCTCCTGGCTCTCCTGGCTCTCGCCGTGGTGCTTGCCGGTGAGGGCCACGAGGCATTCGGCCAGTCCTATGAAGCCAATGCCGAGCGTGCCCTGGTTGATGACGCCCTCCACCCTCTCGTTGGGTCCCAGCTTGTCGGCGCCTATCCAGAGGCTCTTCATGAGCAGGGGGAACTGCTTGGCCAGGGCCGTCTTCTGGAACTGGTAGCGCTCGTCGAGCTGTCGGGCCGCCAGCTCCAGCTTGTCGTCGAGCTTGGCGAAGAACTGGGCAATGCGCTGGTCGCGGTCTTCTATCTTCATGCACTCGATGGCCAGGCGCACGATGTTGATGGTGGTAAACGAGAGGTTGCCGCGGCCTATCGACGTCTTCGGACCGAAGCGGTTCTCAAACACGCGCGTGCGGCAACCCATCGTGGCCACCTCGTGCAGATAGCGCTTGGGGTCGTCGGCACGCCACTCGTCGCTCTGGTTGTACGAGGCGTCGAGGTTCAGGAAGTTGGGGAAGAACCGGCGGGCCGTCACCTTGCAGGCCAGCTGGTAGAGGTCGAAGTTGCGGTCTTCGGGCAGGTAGTTCACGCCGCGCTTCTTCTTCCATATCTGTATGGGGAAGATGGCCGTCTCGCCGCCGCCCACGCCCTCGTAGGTGGAGAGCAGCAGCTCGCGCATGATGCAGCGGCCCTCGGCCGAGGTGTCGGTGCCGTAGTTGATGGACGAGAACACCACCTGGTTGCCACCGCGCGAGTGGATGGTGTTCATGTTGTGGATGAATGCCTCCATGGCCTGGTGCACGCGGCTCACGGTCTTGTTCACGGCATGCTGGCGCACGCGGTCCTTGCCCTTCAGCCCGTCGAGGGGCTGGCGCAGGTAGTCCATGAGCGGCTCGTCGTAGAGGCTGCTGTAGTCTTCGCCATACAGCTCTTCGAGGGCCTTCACCTCTTCTATATAAGAGAGGCGCACGAAGGGGGCCAGATAGAAGTCGAAGGCCGGAATGGCCTGTCCGCCGTGCATCTCGTTCTGGGCGCACTCCAGCGAGATGCAGGCCAGCACCGAGGCCGTCTCTATGCGCTTGGCGGGGCGCGAGGCGCCGTGGCCGGCAATGAAGCCGCAGTTCAGAATGTTGTCCAGGGGGTGCTGCACGCAGGTGAGGCTCTTCGTGGGGTAGTAGTCTTTGTCGTGTATGTGCAGGTAGTTGTGCTCCACGGCATCGCGCACCTCGGGCGAGAGCAGGTAGTCGTCGACGAAGGGCTTGGTCGACTCCGAGGCGAACTTCATCATCATGCCCGCCGGCGTGTCGGCGTTCATGTTGGCGTTTTCGCGGGTGATGTCGTTGTTCTTCACGTTCACGATGTCGAGGAAGATGTCCCTCGTCTTGGCCTTCCGCGCTATCGAGCGCTGGTTGCGGTAGGCAATATACTTCTGGGCCACGTCCTTGCGCTTCGACTTCATCAGCTCCACCTCCACGAGGTCCTGAATGGCCTCCACGGTCATCTGGTCCTTGCCGCGCTGGGCAATGTGGTCGGTTATCTGGTGTAGCAGGGTTTCGTCTTCGCCCTTGTCGGTGGTCATCATCGCCTTGCGTATGGCTGCCATGATTTTCTGCTCGTTGAAGCCCACAATACGGCCATCACGTTTTACAACTGTCTGTATCATTGCGTGTTAAAATATTTGAGGGTTTTTGGGTTATCGTTTTACATGTGCAAAGGTAATACAATTATCCATAAGTTGCGCATTTCGGACAACTATTTTGTTGTTAAAAATAATTAATCGCCTGATTACCAATCACTTCCAAATTTTTTTGGAAAACTTCGAATGTTTCACGGCTTAAAAACTTATCCTTTTTCTGATAACTTGCTGATAATTAACGGCCTTGCTAATGTGCCACGAAGTGATGAATCAAACTGACGCCACGACGGAGAGCAAAGAAAATCATCTGTTCTCATCTACAAAACCACACAACCAACTGATTATCAATAAGTTTATATTTGTTTGCAGACAAAAGAAAGATGCTTTTCATACTTTTTTGAAAATGACACGCTCTATCGAGGCATCATTCTCGTTCTTCCCTAAATGCTGAATACTTTATGGCATACTCAAACAGTTTGTCTGAGTATGCCAATAAGCAGTTTCTATCACTGCATATAGATGTTATCCGTGGCTACCCTCGAAAAAAGACCAACTGGAAAAAAGATACCATTACGCGGATTCTATAATTGAACACGAAGACACGAAATGTTCTATTCAAACTCTTTCCATTTGTTTTCTTTTTCTTCCCAGTATACTGGCGACCAGCCTTTTGCTCTGACGGCGTCCGACTGGGATTTGGTGAAGACATTGCCTTCGTCGCCTTCCCGGTGGTCTATAACGGCGAATTTGTGCGCCTCGGAAGATGTGTTCCGTGGCAGGCTGCTGATCAGTTCGTCCATGCTCTTTTCGTTTATCTTGTTCCTATATAACAACAGTTCTGAAAGTGGAGCATTGCTGGAAATGACGAGGGTGGTCAACTCATTTTTGTAGCAATCCAGATCAGTCAATGCCGTATTCCGGGAAACGTCGAGCGTTGTCAGCTGGTTGGAGTTACAATACAGCTTTGTCAGTTTTGTGTTCTTGGAAACGTCGAGCCTTCCCAGTTGGTTGCTTGAACAATGCAGGTATTCCAATTCGGTGTTTTTGGAAACGTCGAGCGAGGCAATATAATTGAAGTTGCAGATCAGCATTTTTAATGCCAGGTTTTTGGAAATGTCGAGAGCTGTCAGCTCATTGAAGCTGCAGGCCAGTGTTTTTAATGCCGGGTTTTTGGAAATGTCGAGTGCTGTCAGCCCATTGAAGCTGCAATTCAGTTCTTTCAGTGCCACATTCTTGGAAACGTCGAGTTCGGTCAGTGAGTTGCCGCTGCAATCCAGCGTGTCTAAAGCCGTGAAATACTCAATGCCTTTCAAACTGCCAATCTCCTCCTCTTCGACATTCATGACGGTGATGCTCTTGATTTCGGCATTCGTCAGCGTGCCGTCTTTTCCATAGTCTTGCTCAAGAAGGAAGCGCCGGAAGTTGGCATCAGGGAAGTTTGTTTCGTTAATCACTGCTTCCACAACAGTTGTTCCTGCCCCGGCGGCGTTGTCATCGTCGTCCGATGTGCATGCCGTGAATACGCCTGCGCTGCCTACGAGGGTAGCGGCGAGCAACCAGTTCATAGTCTTTTTCATCATCGTTGTTGGATTAAAAATTAAAGAGTGTTTCCCTACTACTTCCTGACGATTGTCTTGCGGCCTTCTACGATGTAAATGCCCTTTCGCGGCTTCTCCTGTTTTAGCCCGTTCAGGCTGTATGCCGGCCCGTTTCTCCTTCCCGTAGCCTTCACCTTTTCGATGGCAGAGGCTTCGGCTACGTTGATGGCAAATGCCACGTCGTCGTGGCTGTGGCTCACGGCATCGGCCTTGGCCGTCCTTACGGTGTATAGCTGCGCCTCTGCCGAAACGGCATCCTTGTCGAGGGTGATGGGAATGTTGACCAGCGTTCCCTCGGCAAGCTGCTTCAGGCCGAGGTGGTAGAGCACGAAGAGGTAGTGGCCGTCGTATGTCTGCGTGATGTCAAGGGTGTGGCTGGCAGCCGACGTGCCGACGGTGCATCCGTCCGGGTCGATGGCGACACCGTCGGGCAGCTGCAGGAAGAACTGCAGCGCGGTGGTTTCCGATGGTTGCGAAAGGCTTACCGTCATGGTGGTCTGTTCGCCTGCTGCCGCCTCGACGGTCTTTGCCGTCAGGGTCTGGCCTGTTGCATGGCTTGCCCCCATGATGAAGGCCAAGAGCAAGAGTGGTGCGTGTAGATTTTTCATCGTTTTTTTCTGTTAATTAGTCTTGTTTTTTGCCATTCGTTCGTGAACATATTACAAATTTGGTTGCAAAGATACACATTTCTTGAAATCTATTGTTCATAATATCCTACTATTTTTTACCTTTGCAGCAAATTTTTCGACTGACCGAAAGCAGAGGCATTTATAACCCCTCGTTGAGGTTAGTTATATAGAAGCTCTTAAAAATAGGTCATGAAGAAGTTATCTGTCATTAGCATGCTGCTGCTCAGTAGCATCAGCATGTCAGCTCAGCAACGCAGCGAGCAGGAGGCCATCGGCATAGCCCGTGAGTTCTTGAATCAGCATACGGTGGCCCACGCTCCTCGTCTAAAGGCCGTGCCTCGTCAGCAGGTGAGCACGGCGATGGCTCGCCACCGGGCACCTGCCGTTCAGCCGGTGGCGCAGCAGCCAGGCTACTACATCGTGAACGACGAGGCCAACCAGCGTTTTGTCGTCGTGGGTGCCGACGAGCGCATGTACGACATTCTCGGCTACTCAGACCGTGGCACGTTTTCGGCCGACCGGGCCCCCATACAGCTGTTCGACGTGCTGGGCTGGTACGACGGCCAGCAGCAGCTCCTGGCCAGCAGCCATGTCGAAGGCAAGGCACCCGCACGAGAGAGCGTGGAGCCTGTTGCCCCGCTGATTACTGCGAAATGGGGGCAGGAGAGTCCGTACAACGACCTATGTCCTGCCGACAGCCGTGGCAATACCAGCGTGACGGGCTGCACGGCCACCGCCATGGCGCAGGTGATGAACTGCCACAAATATCCCGCCCAGGCACAGGGCGGGGTGCTGAGCTATGAGACCAAGACCGAGAAGATAGCCCAAAGCATGGATTTCGATGCCATCGGTTTCGACTGGTCGCTGATGCAGGATTCCTACACCTCGCGCAGTCCCCAAGCCTCAAAGGCCGAGGTTGCCAAGCTGATGCATGCCTGCGGCGTCTCGGTCCACATGGACTACGGCCAGCTGTCGAGTGCCAACCAAAGCTGCATACCCTATGCTTTGATTCATTATTTCGGCTACAACCCTAACATGCAGTATGTGGTGAGGGCTTATTACGATGATGCAGAGTGGAACAAGATGATCCAGGACGAGCTGCGGGCCGGCCGTCCCGTGACTTATAGCGGCAAGGGCACTACGAAGACGACCATCTTTGGCGAGGTAGACGAGAGCCATGCTAGCCACCAGTTCGTTCTCGACGGCATGGACGCCAACGGACTCTATCACTTCGACTTTGGATGGGAAGGCGAGTGCAGCGGCTATTTCGCCATCGATGCCGTGCATCCCTCAAGAGACCTAAAGGTGTTGGGCATCAATCTCAGCCACACCGTCTACGATTTCACCGAAGAGCAGGCCATGGTCATGGGCATCTCGCCGCAGCCCATGGGTGAAGAAGCCGACATGTTCTATGCCATGGAGCTGGAACTCGAGACAAGCGTGCCCGTGGACACGCTCACCAGCATCACCTTCAATCCCTTGTGCTGTGCCAATAAGTGTAATAAAGAGGTCAGCTTCAGCGGACAGTTTGGCTTGGGCATCTTCGACAAGGACTGGACGCTGGTGAAGACCCTCTGCGACAACAACGAGGAGGTGTCGATGCTGCATGCCGGTGGCTACTTCCGGAGACCCCTTACCACGACGTTCACTTACGATGCCACGACGTTTCAGGAGGGCAGTCAGTACTACCTTGCCCTCTATGCGCAGCATGCCGACAGCAAGAAGCCCACACTCGTAAGAACGCTCAACGGCGAGAAAGACTGGTATCGCGTGACGGTGGCCGACGGCATGGTCAGCCTGGCGAGCAGAGAGCTGATAACCGACGACACCCCCATAGGCAAGTCTGGCGACGTGAACGGCGACTACGTAGTTGACGTGGTCGACATCGACTGCATCATCGACATCATGGCCCAGACCGAAGCCTCTACCCGTGGCGGTAGGCCCAAGCCTGCCAGCCAGTCGGCCGGTCGTGCCGACGTGAATGGCGATGGCGTGGTGGATGTGGCCGACATTGCCGCCGTGGCCCGTATCATACAGGCTGGTGCGGGCAAATGATGGCACCGGCCAGCGGCGTAGCGCGAAAAATCGCGAATCGTTCGTCGTATTGGCAAATACCGCTTTGCGGACTGCGTGGTTTATTGGGGTGAAGCCCCGGCGATGTATTTCACCTTCGATTCGTCGCGTGGCTTGGCGGCTGGTTGCTCGTCGGGGTAGCCTATGGCAATGATCAGGTTCAGCTGGTAGTCGGCGGGTATGTCGAGCCGGTCGAGGAAGAACTTCGCCTCGGGCTCCGATTTCAAGAACCTCACCGGACCGCCCAGACAGCATGTCCCAAGGCCGAGGGACTGGGCTGCAAGCATGACGTTTTCCGACAGGAGTCCCGCGTCGAGCTCGCCCCCTCCCTTTGCCGGCGTGCACACGCAGATGATGTTCGGGGCATTGCGAAACATGTTCTTGAAGCCGGCCTCGCGCTTCACGGCATCAGGGTTCTTTGCCTTGTACACCTCGTTCACCTGTGCTATCAGCTGCTGGTCTTCCACGACGCGTACCACCCACGGCTGTCGGTTCATGCCGCTCGGGGCATTGATGCCGCACCTCACGACGGTCTCCAGCTTCTCGTGCTCCACCGGCTTGTCGAGATATTTTCTCACCGACCGGCGCGCCATGATGTTGCTCAGCACGGGGCTGGTCTCTATCTGCACGTCGGTCTCGATGCCGCTTATCTTGTCTCTCGGCTCGTAGCGGCGCAGCACCTTGCCGTCGCGCGAGACAAGAAACTTGGTGAAGTTCCACTTTATGTCTTTCCCGTCTTTCAGCCAGGCATAGAGCGGGTGGGCACCCTCGCCGTTCACCTCTATCTTGTCGAATTGCGGGAACTGTATGTCGTAGTTGGCCGTGCAGAACTGGTGTATCTCCTCTATCGTTCCGGGAGCCTGCTGTCCGAACTGGTTGCAGGGGAAGTCGAGAATCTCGAGTCCTGCGGCCCGGTATTTCTCATAGAGTGCCTGCAGCTCCTTATACTGGGGCGTGAATCCGCAGCGGGTGGCTGTATTCACGATCAGGAGCACCTTGCCCTTGTAGTCGGAGAGCTGCACCGTCTTGCCGGCATCGTCGACGACCTTGAAGTCGTAGATGCTCTTTCCTGTGCCCGTCTCACCTGTCTGCTGCCCTTGGGCCCACAGGGAGAGCGCACATGCCATTGCCATGAGGCAAACAATCATTTTCTTCATTGTAGAATAGTTTTTGTAAATATTTCGGTTAAACACAGCAAAATTACGTAATTATGACAAAAAACGTTGCCGCGGGTTGTTAAATCTTCCAAAATCGAGTGCAACCTGCTCCGTTTTAACATTTCTGCGGCATCGCCTTGCAAAAATGCAAATGACGCCCACGGCGTAACGCCGCCCAGATACCTGCGGAATACCGGAATCCAGCAGCGGAAAACCGAAATCACGGAATCCCGCAGCGGAAAACCGAATAATTTATCATAAAAACTTCCGAAACTTAATATTTATGCACCGCCATGCCGCATAAACATGCAGTGAAAAACCGCCGAGATTTAAAAATTCGGAAGCGAAACGATTCTCGTCCGAAATTTTTAAATCTCAGCAACTTTCATAAACCATTGATATCCAATATATTGCAAAACAAAAGTAAGACCCTGCTGCAATTCGGGCTGAATTGGGTGGCAATTCAGGCTGGTTTGCACATCAATTCAGGCTGAATTGCGATGCAATCAACGCCGAATTGCACCCTAAGGAAGGCTGAACAAGCGGACCGTCATGCATGAGCGGCAGTGCCAGGGGGCCACCGCGATGATGCAACGAAGGCTGAATGACGCTCCCGACGGCGCTCAGCGACATTCCCAGCGAGGGCGTGGCAGCCATCCGCCATTCTAAAACACAATTTTATTTTGTCTTGAAAATCGAAAAACAGCATGCATATTCATGCACCAGAATGACATCATGTTTTTCCCATTGCAGAATTGTTTCCTTGCGGAAGAACTGTTCGTTAATGCCCTAAAGCCCGATATTTCCATAAATAGCGACAGCGTATAACACGGCACAAAGTAAAAAGGAGCAGCATCACCGAGACGGGTAAGGTGCTGCTCCTTTCTCCGTATTTTGAGATGATTTCCTCTGCCTCCGTCATCTTATTGCCATCAGCAATCTCATGAGCCATGTTGCCGGCAGTGGGTGCAGCTTGCCAAGAAGCAGCAAGACCAGGCAGGGCAGGCGGGCCTGGCTGAAGCCGAGCACCTCTTTCAGCGATAGTGGCGAGCGAAAGATGTCGCGAATCTCGCGGCGGCTGAAGGAAGGGCTGATGGCCCTGCGGTTGCGGAAGATGTTCTCGACGATGTAGAAGTCGGTCATCATCAGCTTGTACATCAGCCGGGGGAAATAAGGCTTGCTCCTCAGCCGGTCTGTTTTGTCTTTCAGCTGGTTGATGGCATCTATCGTCAGCAGAATCTCGTGTTTGGGAATATGGTCTCGCCGGGCAAAGTTCGACAGCGACCCGTAGCGGCAATAATAATAATAGGTGATGTCGGGCAGCAAGACCACGCGCGAGACGTATGTGGGCAGGAGCATGGTGAAGGAGAAGTCTTCCCAGTAGTTGACGTGCTGGTGGCGCAGCTGATTGTCGCGATAGACGCGGAGGTCGATCAAGATGTTCCATATCATGGCCTGTATGCCATCATACTTGCGATAGACGTAACGGGCGAAGGCATCTTCCTCGAGGAACTGCATGGCGGGGTAGCAATGCGCCTCGCGGCGTATGGAGCCGCTGAAGTTGTCTATCCGCTCATAGGAGCCATACACCAGTTGCGCCCGATGGCGCCGGGCGGCCCCATAGAGCAGCTCGATGGTGCGGGGGGCAATGGTGTCGTCGGCATCGACGAAGTAGATGTAGCGCCCCTGCGCCTCGTCTATGATGCGGTTGCGGGCCGCGCCTATGCCCATGTTGCGGGGCTGGCGGACGATGCGGATGTCCTTTCCCCGTGGATGCGATTGCTGATACTCGCGGACAATGTCCATGGAGCCGTCGGTGCCGCAGTCGTCGAGCACGAGAAACTCTATGTCGGGAAAAGTCTGCGCCAGCACCGAGTCGAGCGTCTGGCGAATGTAGTCTTTCACATGATAGACGGGTATGCCTATCGTCACCTCTTTTTTCATGACGCAAAGATAGAAACAATTTTCCATACCGCCAAGGAATTTGACGATTCTATTTACAATTTGGCGATTTACGATTTACTATTTACGATCTATTTATGGGAATAGACGTCATTGTCCGTAATTGTGCCATTGCCCGTGAATTATTTACGCAAACGTTTGCACCGAGTAAATGAGACAATAAGCGCGAAATAGAGAACACCATAGTGGGAAAAACGGTATCTTTGCGACAAAAATAACTGAAAGCCTTATGGAGATACTTTTCAACCTTGAATACAAGACCGCTTCGGGCGAAGAGCTGGTGCTGAACGTGCTGCAGGAGAATGATGGCTGCCGACGCTGCCGAATGCAGACCCACGACGGGGAGCATTGGCAGGTGCGGCTGAGCGAAGTGCCGGCCGCGGGCGCATGCCTGGACTACTATTACAGCGTGTGGCGCGAGCAGGAAGAGTGCCGCCATGAATGGCTCACTGCCCCCCACCGGCTGGAGCTGACGGCCACGCAAGCCACGGGCTACACCGTCTTCGACCACTGGATAGACATACCCGACGATGCCCCGCTCTACTCGTCGGCCTTCGTAGACTGCGTCTTGCCCCGCAAGATCGAACAGAGCGAGCCCACGGCTTTTTCGCGCACCGTGCGCCTGAAGGTGAGGGCGCCGCAGCTGCTCCCCGACGAGCGGCTGGCCATCGTAGGTGCCCCCGAGTACCTGGGAGCATGGGATGCCAACAGGGCGCTGCCCATGACCGAGCACCAGCCCTACGAATGGGTGGTGGCCCTCGATGCTGACAGGCTGCCGGGGATGTTCGAGTTCAAGTTTGTGAAGCTCGTGGCCCTGGAGCACTCGACCAGCGGTGCCAACTGGGAATACTGGGAGCAGGGCGGCAACCGCTATGTGGACCTGCCCGAGCTGCCACAGGGCGGCGTGGCCGTCTACGAGCTGCCGCAGGCCCGCTTCGATGCTCACCCATGGAAGGGAGCGGGCACGGTGGTGCCCGTGTTCTCGCTGCGCTCCGAGGGCAGCTTCGGCGTGGGCGACTTCGGCGACCTGAAGCTCATGATAGACTGGTGCGACAAGACCTATCAGCGCGTCTTGCAGGTACTGCCCATCAACGACACCAACCAGACCGGCACGTGGGAGGATTCCTACCCCTACAACGCCATCAGCGTATATGCCCTGCACCCGCAATATGCCGACCTGCGGCAGCTGCCGCCACTTTCCGACGAGCAGCAGCGTGCCCGCTTCGAGGCCCTGCGGCAGGAGCTGAACGCCCTACCACAGATAGACTACGAGCGCATGATGGCGGCCAAGATGGAATACCTGCGCCTTATATATAAACAGGAGGTAAAGAAGGTGGTGCACACCAAGGGCTACCGGCAGTTTGTGGAGCAGAACAGGGAGTGGCTCGAACCCTACGCGCGCTTCTACAGTGAGAACGGGGCGACCGACGAGCCTACGTTCTGGTACTACGTGCAGTACGTGCTCGACCAGCAGATGCGCGCCGCCCACGACCATGCCCGTGCCCACCGCGTGATACTGAAAGGCGACATTCCCATCGGCGTGAACCGCAACGGTGCCGACGTGCTGGCCGAACCCCGCTACTTCAACCTCGACGGACAGGCCGGCGCACCGCCCGACGCCTTTGCCGAGGAGGGGCAGAACTGGGGCTTCCCCACCTACAACTGGGAGGCGATGCTTGCCGACGGCTGCCAGTGGTGGGTGCGACGCTTCAGCAAGATGGCCGAATATTTCGATGCCTACCGCATAGACCACGTGCTGGGCTTCTTCCGCATCTGGGAGATACCCATGCCCGAGAAAAGCGGCCTCTACGGCCAGTTCCAGCCGTCGCTGCCCCTGACAGAAGAAGAGCTTGCCACGCGGTGGCAGCTGCCCTTCCGCCGGGAGCTGTACCTGGAAGACCACAGGCAGAAAAACACATGGCACCCCCGCATCAACGCCCCGAAGCTCGAAGCCTTCCGTCAGCTGCCGGAAGACGAGCAGCAGCGTTTCTGGGACATGTACAACGACTACTTCTACCGCCGCAACAACCAGTTCTGGTATGAAGAGGCCATGAAGAAGCTGCCACGCCTGACGCAGGCCACCCGCATGCTGTGCTGTGCCGAAGACCTGGGCATGGTGCCCGACTGCGTGTCCTGGGTAATGGACAAGCTGCGCATACTCTCGCTCGAGATACAGTCGATGCCCAAGGAGCCGGGCCTGCGCTTCGGCAAGCTCTCTCACAACCCCTACCGCTCGGTGTGCACCATCTCGACCCACGACATGGAAACCCTCAGACAGTGGTGGGACGAAGACCCGGAACGCACGCAGGACTACTACAAGTCGCGACTGCGCCGCAACGGCAACGCCCCGCACCCGCTGCCCGGCTGGCTGGCAAAAGACATCGTGAGCCGCTTCCTCACCTCGCCCTCGATGCTCTGCCTCATCTCGCTGCAAGACTGGCTCAGCATCAGCGAGAAGCTGCGACTGCCCGATGCCAGCGCCGAGCGCATCAACATTCCGGTGAACCCGCGCCACTACTGGCGATACCGCATGCACCTCACGCTGGAGCAGCTGCTGCAGGCCGACGAGCTGAACGCGGAGATACAGCAGCTCGTCAGCGACAGCGGGCGCCGGTAAGCCCCCACCCCAACCGACCATATCTTAATTCTAAATACTAACTTTTTCCTGAAAGACACAAAGGTTGCCCCGCCGCCTGCCATAGTGATGGCAGGGGCGGGGCAAAGCATTTTCCCGAGAAGATTTGCCTATATAGATGTAAAAAATGTAGAAGAAAGTCATGGTGGAAAGTATAGGATAGTCCGAATGGTTGGTTATCTCTTTGCGATGGAAACGAATGTGAATAATGTGAATAATATGAATAATTGTTCCACGGAAATGAATAATTTTGAGAGTTTATTAGTCCATTTCTTTTGCCATTCAGAATAAATTGTGTATCTTTGCAAGTGATATATGAAATGAAGACGAACCATGGGAAAATTCATCAACCCGTTCACCGATGTGGGCTTCAAGATCATCTTCGGCGAGGAGTTCTCCAAGCCGCGCCTGCTCGACTTCCTCAACGCGCTGCTCGAGGGCGAGCGTAAGATTACCGACCTCTCGTTTCTCGACAAGGAGCAGAAGGCAATGTTCGACGGCGACCGTTCGCCCATCTACGACATCCTCTGCGCGACCGACAGCGGCGAGAAGATCATCGTGGAGATGCAGAACCGCGAGCACCCCAACTTCAAGGAGCGCATGCTCTATTACGCCGCCGAGGCCATCGTGAGGCAGGGCGAGAAGGGGACCGAATGGAACTACGACATCAAGGCGGTGTATGTCGTCGCCTTCACCAACTTCGTGCTGACGGGTTACGCGGGGAGGCTGCGCATCGACGCCGGCCTTACCGACATGGAGCGTGGCGGGCTGTTCTCCAACAAGCTGCGCCTGATATACCTACAGATGCCGTGCTTCACGAAGGAGGCTGACGAGTGTGAGAATCATTTTGAACGTTGGATATATATACTGAAGAATATGGATATATTAGAGCGAATGCCATGGATGGCTCAGAACGCCGTGTTCCGCCGTCTGGCCGAGGTGGCCGAGGTAAGCATGCTCTCGAGAGAAGAGCGCATCAAGTACGACCATGCCCTGAAACGCTTCCGTGACACCTACAACACCATCACCGGGGCAGAGCAGAAGGGACGCGCCGAAGGACGCGCCGAAGGACGCATTGAGGGTGCAGAAGAGGCCAAGCGCGACAACGCCCGCCGCATGAAGGCCGACGGTATGTCTGCGGAGCTGATAGCCAAATACACGGGCCTCGCCGTGCAGGACATCGACAGCCTATGAGCGTGACGGCCCGAGAGAACGAAAAGGTGGAAAAACAGACAAAAAAGAAAGATTTGCTCCATACAGAGCAAAACCACTCTATGGCAGACTACGACAACAGCAGCATGGCCCAGCAGCAGCAGGCCGACTACAACGACGACAACATACGCACCCTGAGCGGCACCGAGCACATACGGCTGCGCCCCGGCATGTACATAGGCCGCCTTGGCGACGGCTCGCTGGCCGAAGACGGCATCTACGTGCTGCTCAAGGAGGTGATCGACAACTCGATAGACGAATTCAAGATGAAGGCCGGCGACCGCATCGAGGTCACCATGGACGACAACCTGCGCGTGGCCGTGCGCGACTATGGGCGCGGCATTCCCCAGGGCAAGATGATCGAGGCCGTGAGCGTGCTCAACACTGGCGGCAAGTACGATTCTAAGGCATTTAAAAAGTCAATCGGACTCAACGGCGTGGGTGTAAAAGCCGTGAACGCACTTAGCCGCCAGTTTCAAGTTGCCAGCTACCGCGACGGGAAGGTGCGCCGCGCCACCTTCGAGCGTGGAAAGCTCATCAGCGACACCACCGACGACACGCAGGACGAGAACGGCACCTACATCTACTTCGAACCCGACGACACGCTCTTTCAGCATTACCGCTTCCACGACGACATCGTGGAGACCATGTTGCGCAACTACACCTACCTGAACACGGGGCTGGCCATCATGTACAACGGCCGGCGCATCCTCTCGCGCCGCGGACTGGAAGACCTGCTCAAGGACCGCATGACCAGCGAGGCCCTCTACCCCATCATCCACCTGCAGGGCGACGACATCGAGATTGCCTTCACCCATGCCAACCAGTATGGCGAGGAGTACTACTCCTTCGTCAACGGACAGCACACCACCCAGGGCGGCACCCACCAGAGTGCGTTCAAGGAGCACATCGCCAAGACCATCAAGGAGTTTTTCCAGAAGAACTTCGAGTATGGCGACATACGCACCGGCATCGTGGCCGCCATCGCACTCAACGTAGAGGAGCCCATGTTCGAGAGCCAGACGAAGATCAAGCTCGGCTCGCTGACCATGGCACCGCCGCCCGCCACCGTCGATGCCGCCCACCCCATGCCGCCCTCGATCAACAAATACGTGGGCGACTTCATCAAGCAGGAGGTAGACAACTACCTGCACAAGAACCCCGACGTGGCCGAGGTGATGCTGCAGAAGATCCAGGAGAGCGAGAAGGAGCGCAAGGCCATGGCCGGCGTGACCAAGCTGGCACGCGAGCGGGCCAAGAAGGCCAACCTGCACAACCGCAAGCTGCGCGACTGCCGTGTGCACTTCACCGACTCGAAGGACGCGCGGAAGGAAGAGTCGTGCATCTTCATCACCGAGGGCGACTCGGCCAGCGGCTCCATCACCAAGAGCCGCGACGTGAACACGCAGGCCGTCTTCTCCCTGCGCGGAAAACCTCTCAACACGTTCGGACTAACCAAGAAGGTAGTCTATGAAAACGAGGAGTTCAACCTGCTGCAGGCAGCCCTCGACATTGAGGACGGCATGGACACGCTGCGCTACAACAAAGTGATCGTGGCCACCGATGCCGATGTCGACGGCATGCACATCCGCCTGCTCATCATCACCTTCTTCCTGCAGT
>CAMJLB010000058.1 GCA_946406555.1 uncultured Prevotellaceae bacterium
TCACCAGGGCACGCATGAAGGTCATCATACTCGGCGACCGCCACACCCTCTGCCGCCACCCCTTCTACCGCAAACTATGGCAGTATGTGGAGGCACTGAAAAGCGATGAGTGAAGAACATGGAACCTTGTGCATGTGCAAGGCATACTGAATTGTGCGCCAATCAATACTGAATTGTGCGCCCATTCAGCATGAATCGGCCGCCCGCCGATATTGTTATTATGACTTCTGTTATGTAAGACAGGTTCTATGTATGACACGAACATCGGCATTACTGCTGGCATGCCATGAGCGTGAAGACGGTGGCTCCCACCTTCAGCGTGTCGCCATAGTTCAGATAGATGCTGTTGCCCGAATAGAGGGCGTTGTGGTTCACATAGACGGCATTGGTGGTGCGCAGCACGGTGAGCTTGAAGATATACCATCCTGTCTGCTCGCCCCGGGTCACCTCTATTTCCACCGAGCGTCGCGATGCCCTGGCATCGGCCAGGCTGATGTCAGAGGGCTCTTCCTCGTCGTCACGGCCGATGCTGATGGTGCCGGGCATGAGCACGAAGTTGCTCACCTGCTGGTTTTCCATCCACACGAGCATGCCGGGTGCGGCCATGCGGCTCTCCTCGGTGCTCTGCACGAGGGTGACGTGCCGGCGCAGCTTCGGCGCGGAGCCGGGGGTGCCGGTGATGCAGATAATGGTGTTGCACTCCGGGCATCTCAGCTCGGTCACCTCGGTGTCTTTGGCCTTTCCGAAGAACAGGGCATGGCAGCTGGGGCACACGAAGCTGTACTTGCGGCCTATCTCCGCCTTCTCATTGATTACGTAAACGTTTTCGCCCTCAAACACCCTCTTGGGCTCTCCTAATATGGGACAACTGTTGTTCATTGGATGATTGCTGTTAATTGTTATGCTTTATACTCAGCTATTTCACCAGATATTTCTTCCCATCGACGATATACATGCCAGCCGGGAGCATTGCCGTGGCCGTTCCGCTGACAGTAATGCAACGGCAGGCCATACCCGTGGCACTATACAGGGTGACCCTCGTGGGCTGCGTGGCCGTAAGGCAGAGACCGCCCGGAATTGTGGTCACCGTCAGAGGCGTGTCAGTGGTGGTTGCCATCACGCCCGTGTTGCGATCTATGCTCACCACTGTCGAACCAAGGTTGCTGCCCAGGCCATCGGTGATGGTCATCACGCAGGCCTCGCCCTCTATGCGGGGTACGGCAGAAAAGGGAATGAGCAGCTCTTGGCCGCTGTTGGGTATAATGTCGGAAGTAGAAAAGACAGGTTTTTCGAAAATAGTCATGAATTGGCTCGTCTTGGTCAGGTAGACACGTAAGCCTTGCAGCGGCAGCGTGCTGTTGTTGCAAAGGCGTAGGATGAACTCGTGGCTCTCGTCCCGAGCGACATGGTCGGTTCCGTCGACAGTCACCTGAATGTTGCGTATAAGGGGTTTTATGCCATACACACATTCCTGCGAAGAGCAATAACCGTTCATGCCCGTCTCGTCGTCTACGGTGAAATAGCCGTCGCCTGAGCCACCCCAGCCAAAGTTGAAATGGAAGCGGTTGGTGGCGGCATCATAGCCGTCGACCACGACGGCATGGCCGCCCGACGCAGGGTTGTCGCCGGCATATAGTATGGGCCGCCCGCTGGCCAGCTCGCCATAGAGCAGGTCCTCCCACTCTTGCTGCGTAAATCTTTTCTTGATTGCATGCTGAGAGTCGAGGCGGAACTGGCTATAGAGAGCGGGCATCACCTCGCTGATTTGTCCGCCAGTCGACACCCCATATTTCAGCCATGACGATGTGCCCACGACATATACCAGCTGCGCCACAGCATGGCACTCCTCTTCTGATTCATACCCATAGTAGGAGTCGCGTATGAGATTCCACTGCAGGTCGGTGCCGGCTGGCACAGAGTAGGTTACCGGTGCCGGTCCGTAGGGATAGACTGGTGTGGCGAAGGATGTATGTGACGGGTTGTCGCGATGCCAATAGTACACAATCTGCGAGGCGGCGATGGCCACGCATCCGGCCACCGTCTTCCTGCCCCCATCGGCAATCATAGGACTCATGTCGTTGTAAGGCCACTGCTGATGCCACTGGGTAGTGAGCAGTGGGGCGATGCTGCGTCTTGACGGCTCAGCGGCATACGACCAGCAGGAGAAAACACAGAACAATGAAAGTAGAATAGTCTTCAAGGGTAGAAAAGCTTTTTAAAGAAAAGGCCCTCCCCTCCCTGCAGCGAGGGTTTTATGGGGAGGGTCATGAGGATATTGCTGTTTGTTACTTCTTCAACCGGTCGATGATGCTCTGGGGTATATTCTTCAGTGCCATCGAGCCAATTATTGCTCCCTCAGCATCGCCGTTGGAACGGCGCATGGCTCGTGAGCTGCTCGCCAGAGAGGCATAGTCCATATATTCCACATAACTTATGTTATCATTAAGATAGACTGCCACCATCGTAGACAACGAGCCGTCGGCATAGAAATAAAAAGTAACACCGTTTTCAGTGCTGGTATCCAAATAGCTGTAGCCTAAGTTCTGAACATAGCTCCTCAGCGTGGCCACAGAAGCGGTGGAGGCATTGAACCCGATAGTTACATCCCAGAGCTTGCTGTCCTGGAAGGCATAGATACTTGCTATCTCCTTGTTCTTCCCGTTATAGGTCAGCCTGTCTGTTTGCTCTTCGTAGAGAGTGTATCCGCGCGACTGCATGGTGCTCTTCACTGTAGCCTTCGAGGCACCCCAGTTTTTGTAAGGCTCTTCGTAGAGCGTAACAGAGGGAGTAGGAGTGCTATATCTGTTCCAGTGATTATTGTCGGCAATACCAAAGTAGGGGTTTCCCACCTGGAAGTAGTCCCAATAGGCCAGATAGGTCTTGCCGGCCGACAGCTGGTAGGTGCCTTCACCATGAGGATTGAACGTTTCTTCTCCTTTCAGACTATATCCGAATGTAAGCTTGACTGAAGGCTCCATGATGTAGCAGTAGCCGTACAGGTTGGTTTTAAAGAAAGTCCAACTATCATCGTACTTTGTCGGTTCATTCCATTTAACTATTTTCCATTGGTTTGTCTTTCCTGCCTCTTTATAATTGAACTTGTTAGAGGCATTAGGGTCGAGATTGTATGACTCAGCAGTACTCTGTGTTAAGATACCAAGCGCTCGTATTCCATTGTCGGCTACCGTACCATAGCTTGCCTGACTGACGTACTGGAAGTTCTGGTAGTACTCGTAGACCAGTACTCCCACGGGTTTAGGCTTCGTGACGTAGCGTACTGCCCCGTCAATGCTCACCTCGTCTACCGACTGCGACATGACGCTCCATTTTGAGTACTTTGTTTTGGGTTGAAGCTTTGCAGTAGCCAGCCGCTCCTTGTCTTTCAGGCTCCAGTAGGAGTTCTGATTCTTGGTGGCAAAGGTAAGAGTAGTCACGACATAATAACGGCCTGAGGATATTTTCTTGGTATTTGTTATCTCATTGGTAGTATTGACATAGCTTACGATAGAATCGATGAGCTCGCCCGACTCCTTTGAATAGAACAAGGTGCGTGCCTGTATGAACATGTCATTCTCAGAATGGAATGTACGGAACGTTTCGGCCACGGATATATCATGTTCGGTATCCATGAAATTGTAACCGCTGAAGAGGTCGGCCGGGTCGACCGTTACGGTGATTTCGGCATTGCCTATTTTCATCTCGATATCATCGTTTTTACACGATGCAAAGATGACCACCAGAGCCATCATTGCCAAATAAAAGTACTTTTTCATCTTCCTTTTTTTTTACTGGTTATAAAAACATACCTGTCAATTCACTTCCTCAGAACTTGGCCACATCGAAGAGCCATCCCACGCTCACCGAGACGGCACTCACCTTGCACGGGAAGTTTCCGGCGAGGTCGCTGGTGCCGAGGTTATAGCGTGCGCTGGCAAAGAGCCCCTTTTTAAGCTCATAGCTCACGCCGATGGTGGCCTTGATGTCGAAGCCCTTGATGTCGCCCGTAGAAATGCTGTAATTTGAGCCAACAAGATAGTCGGGACCTGTAGAGAGCGTGCCTGCAATGGTAGGCCCGACCTCGATGTTGAAGTTGGGCGTGATGAAATACTTCAGCAGGATGGGCACCTCGAAGTAGTTGAGCTTGATGTTCTCCACATCGGTCTTGATGCTGTGGTTCACGTAGAGAGCCTCTACCTGCAGAGCCAACGGGCCTGTGCCGGCATCGGCGCCGCGCTTGCGGCCGAAGTGCAGCTGTGCGGCGGCACCCAGCTCGAAGCCCACGCCCATGCCCTGGCCGAGGTCTACCTCGTCGAATTTGCTCATGGTCGAGAAGTTGACGCCTGCCTTGGGGCCTACCTTGAGCACCATGGTGCGGCGGTCTACGGGACCCGACACATCGTCTTCGTCGTCGTAGGTGAAGGCCTGTGTGCTGACGACACTGGCGAGTGCCATCATCACGAGTAAGAATTTTTTCTTCATAGACATACTTTTTTAGTTAGTTTTTTTGAGAAAAATTTGATTTGAAAAGTTATTTTGTTTTTTTGATTATGCCCTTTTCCCGATTTCTAATAGAAAGCCCTCAGGTCGATGGTGGCCTTGCTTCCTGTGCCGCTGTCGAGTAGTGCCTCTACCACGGACGCGAGCCTGTCTTTTTTCACCTTGAAGGAAATCGTGGCCTGGCTTGTAGAACCCGCCTTTACGTTGACACGCTGCTTGCCCTCCTGCTTACCGTTGACCATCAGCGTCACGGTGACCATGCCATTGGCATTGCCGTCGTTGGTAATCTGTATAGACACGGGGAAGTTGTCGTTCTGGTCGGCCTTCTTTCGTGGTGAGTATGGCGACTTTGCCTTGAAGTGTGGCTTGGCAGGTGCTGCGGCAATGTCGGGCTTGTCGTCATTGGGCTTTGGCTTCGGCGGTGCCGGCTTGACGACTTTCACCTGCTCGATGTCGAGGCTGGCGTGGTCGCTCCAGAGGAAGAGCTTGTCGCTGGTGCCCACATAGAGGTCGAAGGCAGCGGTTTTCTGCCCCTTCTCCACCTCTAGAGCAAAGGCATATTGGCGTTTGGTGCCCGAGTTGTTCAGTGGTGTTACGCCCAGCTCACGTCCGTCATCGTCGACCACGCGCAATACGATGTTGGCATCCTTGAGTGCCTCGGGCACATCAAGGCAATAGGTAGCCTCCTCAGTCGTTCCATCCGCGCCTGCCTTGAGCCTGTTCTTCTCCATTTTCCCATTGAAGGAGCCGTCTTTGATGAGCTGCAGCGTACCCTCTCTTTCGCCGAGCATCACGCTGGCATAGCCCCCCCTGAAGGGTTCAGCCTTGCGGAACTGTGCAGGTGCTACGATGCTCCCCTCGGTGGTTTTGTAGCCATAGAGCCCGTTTTGCTGAAACACTACGTAGCCGGGGTCGGGCGGCAGCTCAGTAGGCTGCACCTTATCGGGTGTCGTTTTATTGCGCCCGGAGAGGGCATATTCGTTTGATTGCCGCGCCTGCCTATATGCCTCTTCTATCGACTGCTTGTAGCTGCCGGTCTTTCGCCCGTTGCGATTGATGCAGTAACCCTTGCGGTTGACGGTATAGACGACGGCCTCGCCATCGACGAACGACGATCCGAAGATGACCTCGCCATAGCCAGGCTCCACGCTTATCTCGTTCATATCCTTGTTGATGTAGTACACGTTTTCCTTGTCCTTTCCCGTCTGATAGGTCACGGAAGCGAGTCCCTCGAAGAAGGGGTGCACGGTTTTATACTGGCACGGTATGACGAGGTTTCCGTCGGGCGAGACGAATCCTTGCTGGCGTGAGGCATCGCTCACGCACATCTTCCCCTCGGAGAAGTAGGAATATCGGGTGGCAAAGAGTTCTTCGGCGAGTTCGGTCACGTCGTAGTCGCCCTCTCTGACGATGGCCTTGATAAGCCCTCTTCGCCCCACGTTCTGTATGGCGAGGGCATAGCCCCCCTGGAAGGGTGTGATGCTGTCGTAGGCTGCAGGCAGCACCTGCTTGCCATAGGGTGCTCTCAGCCCCACCTTTCCTCCTAAGCGGAAGATGGTTGGGGCGGTGTTTATGCCGTCGGGCCTCACCGACCACTGTATGGTCTGTGCCGTGGCAGCGATGGTGGTGCCAAGTGCTGCCAGCAGTAATGATAGTGTCTTGCTCATTGTGGCGTAATAAAGTGTGTGTCGTGTTAAGATGTTGTTGCTGATTCTATTCTGTGTAGAGAGCTATCTGCTGCTTTATGAGTCGGACATAGTGGTCATCGGCCTTCTCATTGGCCAGTCGCAGTGCCTTTTGCAGGTATTCGTCGCCCTTGGCCACATTGCGCTCTACGGCCTCTGTGCGAGCTTCGCCTCCCACGAAGTCGCATCCCAGCTCATAGAGAGCAAAGTAGTTCTGTGGGTCTTGCCCGGCTGTCTTCAGCAGGAGCTCATGTGCCTTTCTGTTGTCGACTGGCGTTGCAAGGTTTTTCTTCATGGCCATGATGGAGTCGGGCTGATAGTCGCGTGAGGATAGGCTCTGGAAGTAGAGGCGGCTGAGCAGGTAGGTGGCCCGCGCATCGCCTTCGTCAGAGAGTTTCTCGGCCAGTGTGAGGCCGTCTTTGGCCTGTGCCGGGTCTTTCAGCTGGTAGCAGGCATAGGCATAGGTTCCCTCTTCTGGCAGCAGGCTTTGGCTGGCGGGGGACCCCAAGAGCTTCCAGAGCAGCAGGCCGATGACAAGCAGTGCTACTGTCGTGCCAGATACCCCAATGATGAGGTTTTTGTGCTTCTGCCATGCCGATGGGAATATTTTCTCGCCCCTGAGGGCCTTCTCGGCCCATTCAGCGAGCTGCTGTGCGTCGGGCCTGTCGTCGGGATCCAGGGCTAGGCACCGCTCGATAACGCGTGGCAGCTCGGAGTCTTTGGCGATTTTGTTTTCTGGCAACATGGGAATGTCGGCCCCCTTTTTCTGGAGCAGTCCGCCACTCTCGCCGAAGGGCACGTCGCCGGTCATCATCTCGTAGGCCACGGCTCCGAGCGACCAGATGTCGTTGATGGGCCGAGACTGGCTATTGGGTCCGAAGCGCTCCGGGGCCATGTAGGCGGTGGTACCGGCCGAGAGCAGCTCCAAGCTCAAGGTTTTGCGCAGATGGCTTCTTGAATGGGCGCTCACGCCGAAGTCGGTGATCTGATACTGCCCCAGCTCGCCAATCATGATGTTGTCGGGCTTGATGTCCTGGTGAACGATGGGTGGCTCCATGTTGTGCAGGTAGGCCAGTCCTGAAGCCACGTCGTGCAGCAGGTGCCAGGTGTCTTCCTCGGTGAATCGGCCCACATGTCGCAGAATGCTGCCGCTCTTGCAGAAAGGCAGCACGAGGTAAGGCTTTCTATCGCACACATCGTAATAGAGAGGCTTGAGCAGATTCTCCTGGTTGGCATTGACCACGATGGCAAACTCTCTGGCCAGCATCTGCACGCCGTCGTTGTCGAGCCCCGTTGCGGGGGCATAGATTTTCAGTGCCACCTCGATGTTTGTCTGTACATCCTTGGCCAGCCACACCTCTGAGAAGTTGCCACGACCGAGCATACGCTCGAAGATGTAGCGGCCATTGAAAAGATTGTTGTTATTGTCCATTTATCTGTCTACTTTTTTATATACATGCTTATTTCGTAATGTCTTAGCTTGCTGTTTATTTTTTCGCCGTTTGTCAAGCAACGCGCTGTCCGTTGGTGTCTTGCAGCACGATGACCAGCCTGGCAGCCTCTGGCAACCCGAACGTGCGCTTGATGCCTTCCTTGATTGGCCCCATCATGGAGCGAATGTTGTTACGCTCCTCATCGCTCATATAGTCGATGTCGAGCGTGGTTATTCTCACGACGAAGGTCACCGTCTCGCCATCGAGCGTTACGCTGCGTATGACCACGCCATTGCCCGCCTGTATGGGGCACTGGGCAGAAAGCTCGATGACGGCCTGCTTCCAGCTGCCCCCTGCCACGTTGATTCCCCGCATGGGGTTGGCCTGCACGATGTTGCCCCACTTCTTTGTGGCCCCGTCGTAGTTCTGATAGGCCACCCGCGTGCCTCCACGGTCGTAGTAGGCACGCTGCTTGGGAATGAGGCCGCCGCCGTTGTAGGTGATGGTGCACCGCGAGAAGCCCCAGAAGCTGTCGTCGGGCTGTCCCTTGTCGTTTTTGATGGTCTGCTCGATGGGCTTGTTTTTGTCGTTATACTTATAGGTGTCGGTTCTGAAGAGCTTGTTCTGCACGTTGTAGTAGCAGGTTTTTGTTTCGTCGCCATGTTCGTTGTATTCCGATGTCTTTCGTGCATAGTCGTTGGCCTTTGACTTTACGAGCTTTTCGTCGAGTCCGTAGTAGGCCACTTCGGTGCAGCGGTTTCTGTTGTTGTAGGCAGCCGTCATCCTGAAGAAACCGTCGGAGGACAGCCTTGGCTTTCCATATCCGTCGAGGCACTCTATCTTGACCATGTTGCCAAACTTGTCGTACTCTACGGTGCCCTCGGGGTTGACTGTGCTTCCCATGAGCGGCTTCCCAGTCGCGTCGAGGTTTCGCTCGTAGACCACGAGCCCCATGCTGTTGAACTTGCGTATGCGCTTGAAGGCTTTCTGCTCGTCGGTGGCCGGTTTCCCATCGGTGCTCCAGAAGGTTTGCTCTATGATGTTTCCCCAGCTGTCGTACACGTTGACCACCTTGGCATACTTGCTTCCCGGCTTGTTCATGGGCTGGTCCTTGAGGTTTGTGCATCGCTCCACGAGCAGCCGGTTGTTGGCATCATATTCCTTGTGTATCACGGCACGCCCAGGCAAGAGCTGCCCGTTGGGTCCTGTGAGCTGCTCACGCACCACATTGCCCCGCTTGTCGTAGGTTTTGGTGAGTGTGTTCACCAGTCCCCCGCGGCTGTTGTATTCGCGTACTACGGTGCAGAAGTTTGTCTGGCTGTCGTAGGTAAACTCGCGGCGTGCCACGCCCATACTGTTGTTGGTCAGCTTGCCTTGCTTGTCGAAGCACTGCACAGTCTTTTCGTTGCCCACTTCGTCGTAGTCAATGGTTTTGCTGGCAAAGAACTCGTTGTTCAGTGCCGGCTTTCCCTTGGTGTCGAGGAAATATGTCTTTACCAACGCGCCCTGACGGTTATACTCGCTGTGATATGACGACACCTCGCCCTCTCTGGCCACTGGTTTCCCGTCAGTGTCGAAGAAGCTTATGGCCGTGATGCGGCTGAACTCGTCGTAGTCTATGCTCATCTTGGCAAAGATACCATCCCACATGGCGGGCTTTCCAGCAGCATCGAAATACTCCTCGGCGAGTTGGTTGCCTATGCTGTCGTAGGCAAAGACGGTCTTAAACACTCCGTTGGCGTTCTGTATGGGCTTTCCTTCCTCATCGTATATGGCGCGTTCCAGCTGCAGGCCGCAAGGGCTGTTCTTATAGTCCATGCGGTTGAATACATTTTCCCCATTATTCAAGTTAGCGTTAGCGGGCTGTCCCTGGGCATCGTAGAGGGTAATTCTTGATAAGAATCCGTTGTCGTCCCATTCCATGCGCTCTTCTGCAAATCCCTTTATTCCCACAATGGGTTTGCCATCGAATCCGAGCATCATCCTGCTGGTGCAGTGGCCGCTGTCGTCGTATTTATAGCTGAAGCCGGCCGCCCCCATGTCGGTGCGCAGCGATGGTTCGCCGTCGATGGTGTAGTATCGCTCGGCAATACGGTTGCCCCACTTGTCGCTCTCTATCTTCACCAGCGTGCAGTTGTTGCCGTCGTGTGAGGGTCCCCGTTCAATGTTCAGGTATTTCACCTCGCACCAGTTATCGTCGTCGTCGTAGGCATAGCACTTGATGCTCAGCCCGATGCCGTTGCTGGTGGGTTCGCCGTCGGCCCCGAGGAACTGCTCTTCGGTCTTGTGGCCTTTCTTGTCGTATTTGTAGGCAATGCCATAGATGTTTTCGGCATCGCCAGCCGGCACGTTCTGCAGCCCCACATAGCGCAGCTGTGTGAGCAGCCCCTGTTCGTCATGGGTGAGCAGGTATCGTGAAATGTTGCTTTTCTGCTCGAAGAAGTCTTTGCCCTGGTTCTGCAGGTCGGTGGTGTTGGCCTTAAGGTTCATCTCGGTGCCATATTCGTCGTTCTGGCGGAAGGTGACGGTTTTGAGGGCCTCGTCGTAGTCCATCTTGTAGAGCAGCTTGCCGGCTTGGTCGAACACGGTCTTGTAGTCGATCTTCCCGTCATCGGTATAGTAGTAGCGCACGTCGGTGAAGCGTGTGAGCATGTTCTCGGTGTCGGTATGGCCAGTGAGCTTGTCGTGGGAGTTGACGAGCGACAGCCTTCTTATCTTTCTCTGGCAGAACTCCATGCGATAGGTGAGGTCACGGTGGTGCCACTCGCTGCCCGAGAGTCGTCCTATGCCCTTTGGCACGCCCCAGTACTCCACATAGTCTTTATAGTAGTAAACCTTGGTGCGATTGTAGTCCCAAAGCCAGAGCAGTGCCGCCAGGACCACGACGGCGGCTGCCGCTGCCGAGAAGTAGAGGTATTTTTTTCCGCCGGGCTCTTTCCATGACCCGGTCTCGATGTATCGTTCTGTGAGCCTGCGTATCTGGCCTGCCGTGGGTCTATTCTTCGGGTCGGCATCGAGACAGCTTCTGATGAGGCCGGCCACCTCTGGCTGCAGCCCTGCGGGCATGTCGGGAATAGGCTCACCGGTGGCCTGCAGCAGTCCGCCGTGGTCGCCGAAGGGTGGGTAGCCCGTGAGCAGCTCGTAGACCGATGCTCCCAGGGCCCAGATGTCGCCCTCTGGCTCGGCAAGGGCCCCTTTCTGGCTTCGCTCGGGTCCCATGTATTCGGGGGTGCCGCCGCTGCGCCCCGAGCTGCCTCGGCCCTGGCCCTCGGCCTTGGTGCTGATGCCGAAGTCGGTGACGAGGAAGTTGCAGTCGTCATCGACGAGGATGTTGTCGGGCTTGATGTCCTGATGGACGATGCCCTGACTGTGCAGATACTCCAGCCCGGCGGCCACGTCGTGAAGCACCTTGATGATGTCGCTCTCGTCGCAGCGTCCTGCCATGTTCTCGGCCGAGCCATTCTCGCAGTAGGGAAGAACCAGATAGGGCACTCCCTCGCAGATAGAATAGCCTGTAGGCTTGAGTATGTTCTGGTGGTGCAGGTTGTAGACGCTGGTGAACTCATCCTGGAAATTCTGTATGCCGTAGGTGTCCATACCCGTTCGTTCCGAGAGTATCTTCAGTGCCACGCGCAGGTTGTTGGCCTGGTAGTCTTCGGCCAGCCACACCTGAGCCGATGCTCCCTGCCCCAGGCTTTTCCTGAGCAGGTATCGGCGGTCGAAATAGGTGTTTTCATTCAGGGTCATCTTGTTGAACTGTGTTTGCAGGTTGACTATTTAGATGAATTGCAACAGTAAGTCGGCAAAGAGCAGCGTTGCCAGTAGAATAATGAGCATGAGTGCGCAGAAGCAGACGAGTGCCGCCATGTTCCAGTTGCTGCGGGAGCGCCGCATGTGGTCCATGCCGGCCCATGCCCCGGCATCCCATGCCATGCGCGTGCCCTTCATTCCGAGCCAGACGGAAAATGCCAGTGAGGTAGCCATTGAGAGCAGGCTCATCAAGACATTGCCACCCACGACGATGTCGACCACATAGAATGCAATGGCCATGCCGAGCTGTGCCAGTGCCCAGTAAACCTTATGGGAGACCCCCCAGAGCCATCCGAAGAAGAAGGCTCCCCAGTTCCATTCAGCCAGTTCGCGCTGGTCGCGCATAGACAGCCGATGTGGGTCAGGGTCGGGTGTGGGTGCTGGCCATACGTAGCCCCCCTGACTCTGATTGCCGTTATAGCCGGCAGAGCCGTTCCACCTCTGGTCGGGGTTATCGTCAGTACGGTCATAAGCAGGGTTTCTATGCAGATCGGTAGGGCGCGAATGGCCAGAAAACCCATCTTGCTGCGGCTTGCGCTGGGTTTGCTGCCCGGCGTAATTGTCGAAATCGTCTGGCGTTGGCGTATAGTTGGAACGGATGTTGTGGTCCACGGTGGGCCGGCCCACCGGGCGTATAAATTTGCGAATTTCGCTCCATTCCAGGCGACGCACACCTGCGAGCATGATGTTGTCGGTGGGACTGATCTTCATGCTCCTGTTTTGTATCTTCTGCCCATTGATGGTGGTGCCGTTGGAGCTGTGGTCGATAAAAAAGACTTCTCCGTTGTCACTCACTTCTATGTCGGCATGCTCGTTGCTCACGATGTCATAGTCTTCGCTGATGACTATCGTGCTGTCGGGGTCACGGCCTATGGTAATCTTATTCATTTCTTACGTACTACATAAATAATAGGAAATTGATTCGAATCTTTTGCCGTAAAGTCGGCAGCAGGCAGTTTTTCGATTTTCAGCTTATCCTTGAGATCCACGTTATTTTTGTTCAGTTCCTTCAAGAGTTCCACGTCGTTCTGAATCTGGCCAGATACAGATTTTAGGAATCCCGAAAAAGTATTACCCTTTTCCCACTTAAAAAACTGAGTAGTTACTTTCGTAAAACCTTCCTTATTTTTCTTATATTCCTGCAGTGTGATCAAGCCAGAGTCGGTCGTAGGAGGCGTTTTTGTGCTTGTTGCCTGCTGCTGCGCTTTCGGGTCCTGCTTCTTAGTCGAAATGACCACGTCGGCGGTCATGGGACCCAAGTCTTCGTTGTTTTTGTTTTTGATCATGGCTACGTAGGTGTAGGTGCCCTCATTCTTAGGCTGTTCTATAGATCCCTTCACTTTGGTCTTCTTCCCTGCTGGCAGCGGCACATAACCAAAGGTGGCAGCTCTTAACTCCTTGTTGTCGAGCCGCAGCGTGATCTGATAGTCATCGACCTCTACGGAGTCTCCCTCGTTCATGATGGTCACTGTAAAGGCGATCTTGTCGGCATTGTCGAGCTTGGCAGTGAAATCGCTGAACACGAGGCTGTCTTTCCTTTCGTCCACCAGCGGCGTTTCTTCTGCCAGCTGTTCTTTCTCGGCTTTCTCCTGCTCTCCGGTATTTACTTCGGGTTTTTCCCAAGGCTTCATCACGAAGAGCACGGCCGCACAGGCCACGATGGCAAAGAGCATGATGGGCAGCACATACCTGACGAAGGTGTTTCCGCCCTTCTTTGCCTCACTGCCAGCGTTCATGGCTTCTCTTCCGGTGTTTTTTGCATCCCTGGCGGTGGAGTCGGTTCCGCTGTTCTGCGGTCGAGTGTCTCCTGATGCCAGTGGCACCGCCGCCGGCCTGGCTTTCTTTGGCACACGCGCAGGTTCCGACTGTGCGCCGCCCGAGAGAATCTGGCAGATGGCCACGGTGCAGTTATCGGCGCCGCCGGCATCAAGTGCGGCCTGTATGAGCGTGTCAACACACACGGTCATGTCGGCCTGATGCTGCGCGATGATCTGCTCTATCTCGCCATCGCGTATCATGCCGCTCAGCCCGTCGGAACAGAGCAGGATAATGTCGCCGTTGCACAGCTTCTGCGGCGTGAAGAGGCAGTCGGGCTGCGCCTTGGGTGCTGCATCGCTGAGCGAGCGTGTGATGATGTTGCTGTCGGGATAATCGAAGGCATCCTCCTCGCTTATCTTCCCCGCGTCGACCAGCTCCTGTACGTAGCTGTGATCTTTCGACACCTGGAAGAGACCCGTGTTGGGATTGTAGATGTAAGCGCGGCTGTCGCCCACCCACGACACATAGAGCATGCCGTCGAAGAGCCAAGCCATGACGATGGTGGTGCCCATTCCCCTCGACTCGGGGTATGCCTTGGCATAGTTGCGTATGTTCTGGTCGGCCGCTACGATGACATCCTTCATGAATTTCTCGATGGTGAACCGCGACTTCACCACCTCGTCGGTAATCTTTTCGGGCGTGAAGCTGCTGCGCACGGTGTCGATGGCAATCTGCGAGGCCACCTCTCCGGCGTTCATGCCTCCCATGCCGTCGGCCACAACGAGCAGGGCCCCCCTGTTCCCCAGGTTATACTGCTGGTTGTTTACCCACTGCATGGGCAGGATGTCGAGGTTTGCCGACACCTGGAAGTTGTCTTCGTTGTTCTGCCGCTCCAAGCCAACATTGGTCTTGGCGGCCATTTTGAAGAGTATGTCGCTCATTGTTGTCTCGAGTTTTTATAGGGTTTCAGTCTAATCTGTTCAGGCTAGGTTTCTTCTTGTTTTTCTTCTTGCCATTGTCGGGCAGAGCGAAAGGTTCCTCTCCGTTTTCCTCGACGGGCACCACTTCTTCACCTACTCCTTCTTCTACTTCTGGCTCAGCGGCTACGGCCTTCGGCATCCAGCCCGGAGTATAGAAGCTGAGTTTCCACTTTCCGTCTTCGCCCGATTTGGTGAGGAAGCCCCTTGCCTGCAGCTCCACCTGGCCCACAGCCTTGTAGACCGGCACCACGAAGACGCCCCCCACGATGGTCTCTTCACGCTTGGGGGCGGCTACCAGCTGCTGCTTGGCACCGGGCTGCACGGTGAGCGCCTTCGATGTATAGGCGAGTGGTGTCTTTCTGTCGAGGGTGTTCTTTCCCTTGGGCAGCATGGCCATCACAAGCCACCCCTTTTCTGCCTCCTCGCCAGTGGTCACGAATCTGTTTTCGTCTTGCTGCTCGGAAGTCAGGAACACCAGTCCGGTCTCGTCAAGGTCGGCGATGGTGTTGCCCATGCGTGCCTTCACCTTTCCGCTGCCGTCGGTCAGTCGCACATAGATGCTGTCAAGCAGCACCGGACTGTATTTCTCGTCATTGCGGAAGTCGTCGTAGTCGCTGTCGGCCTCCCATGGCATTGCTGCCTCGGCCATGGTGATGTAGCCGCCATTGACGGCGTAGCCCAGATAGCACAGCGAGCCGTAGTAGTCGTGAGAGTCGCGGCCATACTTGCGGCCGTTGTCTTTGTTTTCAAGGGCGTAATAGGTGTTTACGTAGACAAAGCCTTCCTTCACCGCATTCTCGATGAGTTCGTTCTCGCCAATCTTGTTGATTCCGTCGAGTATGGTGCGGGCATCCTGGCTCACGGCCGGCGTGGCGGCTGCCACGAAGGCGCAAATAGCTAACAGTTTTCTCATTTGTGTCATATATTAATTATAGTATTTTTTCCACTTTTCCTTTGTCATTTCCTTACTTGATGCAGGCAATGGGCACCACTCGGTCTTTAAATTTTCCTGCTCCTCTTCCGGTCTTCGACCCCAGTGCATTGGCTCCCGAGAGTATTCCCACCACGACGAGCTTTCCATCGCGTGTGGCAAGCACTGGTCCACCGCTGTTTCCATGGTCGGTCTCGCTGTTGGCCAGAAGAATGCACCCATCTGTGTCAAGCCCCTCGCGTGCCACCGATGACTCGGTGTAGATGGGCGACACGCTGTGCACGTTTTCTGCTCCCACGCCCATGGGGTATCCCAGTATGTCGAGGTGAGTCTTTACGGGCATGGCCGTGGAATAGGCCTGGTCGTAGTCAATGCCCCCTCGTTTTTCTGTGCTGATATAGGCATAGTCGCGATAGTCGCAGGCAAAGCCAGCAGCTCCCTTCACGGGCATGGCCATGCCTTGGAACTCGATGGTTCCGAAGGTCTCCATGGGATAGCTGCCCATGCGGAATGGGTTTTCGCCAACCTTGAAGCTGCGCGAAATTTTGTCGCCTCCAGGCGAGATTGCCGTAAACTTGCACTCGAAAAGGTCGGGACATTGGTGCATGAGTGCGTTCAGCTTGCAGTCTCTCTCGTCTTTCAGGTTGGGATAGAGCAATGGGTTGACCACATGCTGTGCTGTGACGAAGCGCCCGTCGCTGAGAAGGAAGCCTGTGCCCGACGATCCTGAGATGGCTTCGTTGTCGATATAGATGATGAGCTCGCAGTAGTAGGTGTTGCGTGCCGTCTCTTTCATGGCGTCGGGTGCCGGCCCAATGGTAGTCTGCATCTGGTCGAGCCGTCGTTGCGCGGCAGCGGCCCTGGCATTGGCACTGGCCACCTCTTTCGACATCGACGAAATGCGGCTTTCATAGTCGGCCATCTTCTTGTTGTTGGCAATGAGCTCATTGCCCAGCGAGTCGGCCTTGGCCTTGTTTTCCAGGTTGGCGTTCACCTGGTCGGCGAGCAGCAGGCTCTGCTGTGCCAGGTCGTCGTGCAGGAGGTAGTTCCACGTGCCCAGGGAGCCCACGGTGAGCACGAGCAGCGCAGCCATCGCGGCGATGGCATGCTTATAGGGCCTTAATGCCTGCTCGCGGAAGAGGCTGAGGCGCCTTGTGAGGGCGATGCTTCCTACGGTGGCCTTCTTGCCCGTGGGTATGATGAACCCGAGCTTAGGTCCGTTGACGGAGAGCTGAATCTCGTCGCCGTTCTGCAGGTACCATTGGGTCTTCACCGGCCGCCCGTTGAGCAGTGTGGAATTGGTTTTCGAAATCTGTACCAGCTTCCAGTTGTCGCCATCTTTGACAATGCCTGCATGATGGCGCGACACGGTGGTGAAGCTCTCGTCGAAGCGCACCTGGCAGCGCGAGTCGCGCCCTATCTCGATATTGTCGACGATGATTTCCTGACATTCGCCTGCCTTATGGTAGCGGCTGCCCACCCTGTGCTCAAGAACATAGTAGCGACGGCCCGAGGGGTTGAACACTGATCCTATTCCCGCGCCTATCGAGCCGGAAAGAGTCTTTTTATATTGTGTCTTTGTGGTCATATATGCTTCTTATGATAATGTATATATTCCATATTTCTTAGTGAATGCAATCAGTAGCCCTCTGCTCTGAGCTTGGTGTCGCCTATCGAGATGATGTCGCCTGGATTGACGGGCATGCCGTAACGGTCGGCTTCCTTGGAGTTAACGAACGTGCCGTTGGTGCTGGTGCGCCAGCCCGTGGTGCTGAGCGGGTCCCACTGTCCGTCGCGCACCACCCATTTGCCCAGATTGTAGTCGAGTTCCAAAGTGCAGTGCTTGCGCGAGATGTAGCAGCTCGAGGTCTCGGCAATGTCAATGTCGTTTTTCACGCCATAGTCGCGCCGCCCCACGGTGATAATGGATCTGTCGCCTTTGAGCATGTCGTCGAGCAGGTAAACTCGTCCGAACTCATCGCCCTGCATGATTCGCAGCAGCAGGCCACGCACGATTTTTTTTTGGAACAGAGGTTCGGCAGGCTCGGTTTTCGAGATATTGTCGGGCGTCACGGGCTTGGGGGTGTCGGCAGGTTCCTTGTTTTCCGATGGAGGCACCAGCGGCAGCACCTCGTCAACGCTCTGCAGCCTTTTCTCAAACTTTGCCACGAGGCATCCCTCAATGAGCTGGCGCCACCGTCCACCGTCTCTCTGACGGGTGAGCAGGCTGCGGTCCCATTCATTGTTGCGGCCTCGTCGCATGTACTCTACCACGTCGCTCTCGTCGCGTAGCGGCCCGAAAGGCAGCTCGCCGGTGATGAGCTGATACATCATCACGCCGAAGGAGAAGATGTCAGTGGTGGGCAGGACGGTGGCGTTGCGGTTCTTTCTGTACTGCTCGGGAGGCATGTAGGCATAGGTGCCGAACATCTGGGCCGAACGCCCGAAGGCATTGGTCTGTGTCATACGGTTGTTGCGGTCACCGGCAATACCGAAGTCGGTAAGGGCATAGTTGCCATTGTCCTTGAGCAGCACGTTCTCGGGTTTCAGGTCGCGGTGCACCTTGCCGCTGCTGTGCAGGGCTGCCAGTCCCTTCAGCACGTGGCGGGCCACCTTGGGCAGGTCGAGTTGGCCGCCATGCTCCATGATCGTGATGAGGTCGCCTCCACTGCACAGCTCCATCACGATATAGGGGTTGCCGCAGACAAAGCCCATGTCGGTGGAGTGTACCAGATACTCGCTGCTGATGCGGCCTGTCTCATACTCCATGTTGAAGCGTTTGAACAGCCCGTCGCGTATCTCATTGTGTACTTCCCACAGGCGCAGCAGCTTCAGTGCCGAGCGTCTTCCTTGGTCGTCGACGACGGCATAGACCACGCCGAAAGTTCCCTGCCCCAGAACCTTCTCTACACGGTAGCCGTCGATGATGTCGCCGACTTTGAAATCACATCTTTCAATACCTCCCAGCATAGTGCCTCCTGCTAATTATTGCTCTTCCACGTTGAACTCGAACAGGCGGTTGCCCAGCAGCAACACATCGCCCTGGTGCAGCTCGGTGCGATTTCTCACCTGCAAAAAGGTGGTGCCCTGCGAACTGCGGTTCTCTATGAACCATCGTCCGTCTTCGGTGCAGTGTACCACTGCCTGCTCGTGCGATGTAATGGTGGGGTTGCCGAGTTCAGTATTGTTGCGGTTGAGCACCACGCTCTCGTCGTCCATCTCTATTCGCTGCACGGGCGGCACCTTCGGCTCGCCCTCACGCGTGAGCGGCTTGAGCGAGAAGGTGGGAGTGGGCGTGTATTCGTAGCCCTGCAGATAGGGGTTCACGGTGCCTCCCACGTTTCTTGAAGCTTTCCGCTGTGGCTCGGCACCTCGGCTGGTGACGGAACCCTGCTGCTGCCTTTCAGCCGGCTCCGGTGCCGGGGCGGGATCCTGCAGCGTAGGTGCACCTGGCTGGCGGGTGGGCTGGCGGGTGGTTCTGCGCTGCGACACATGGCCGTCAGCATCAAAGATGGTCTGCTCCATCTGTCCGCCCACGATGAAATTACAGTTCGGGCACTTGTTGGAGTCTGGTCGCATGGGGTAGCCACACTTGGGGCATACCTGCCCCTGACGGGGCTGCGAGGGGGCAGAGTGCATGTAAGGCTGCTGTGGCATGTAGCCGCTTTCCAGTGGCTGCTTAGCCTGGGCCTCAGGGCCAAAGACATCGCCCTCCATCACAGTCTTGCGGAGCGGCTCCTCGGCACCGCCAGCCGCTCCGTTATATGCCGGCGACTGAGGCATGCCCGGATAACGCTGTTCGGGTGTCACGGCAACGTCAGACTGACTCTCTTCAAGAGGAGTGCCACACTTCACGCAGGTAGTTTCATTTGGCTTGTTGGGCCAACCGCAATTAGGACATCTCATAATCTCATTTTATTTTTATGTAAATATTTGTTTTTGTAATTTTTCTTTAATTATTGTACTACTTTTTTAAAGTGGCAAAGATAAGCCGTTTTTTTTTGCGAAACGAAATAAGGGTGTATCATAATTGCAAC
>CAMJLB010000059.1 GCA_946406555.1 uncultured Prevotellaceae bacterium
CAGAGAAGGAAGGACAGCTCGCAGAGAAGAACAGTCAGCTCGCAGAGAAGGAAGGTCAGCTCGCAGAGAAGGACGGTCAGCTGGCCACTCTCGTGAAGATGCTGCTCCAGACAGGACAATCTATCGATGTGATTGCCCAGACGCTGAAGATAAGCAAGGAAACTATCATGGCTTTGATTAAGGAGTGAGCACCGAGAGACTTCACCATTCTTTACCGCTGACAGGCAAAGGAAGCACCATGGCAGGCAAAATTGCGGCAATGATGTGCTTTCTTGCCGGGGCGTGGCTTCCTGCCAACGGGCAGACCAAGAAGCTGTGGCCTCATGATGGCGCGCTATCACCGGGGCAGCTTCGATACGGCATACATCACACGCCCGAAGACACGATGGACCCTCACAGGACGAATAAACGTATCGGAAACCCAGCTGGAACTGAAGGGAATGGAAGAAAACACGCCCTTCCACTCGGAGATGACCGCCGACTACAAATCGACCGTCAGCTTCGGGGTGAACTATCTGGGTCTGGCCGTCAGCCTGAGCCTGAACCCCGCAAAGCTGCTGGGCCGCTACGACGACTATGAGCTGAAGCTCAACTCCTATGGCAACAAATGGGGCTTCGACTTCGTATACCAAGATGCCGACAACTTCAACGGCTGGTACGAGGGAGGGACGACGGGACGCATAGAACTGCCGGAAGAGACGCTGAAGATGAAGTCCATCAACCTGAACGCCTACTACGTGGTCAACCACCGCCGCTTCTCCTATCCCGCCGCCTTCAGCCAGAGCTACATCCAGCTCCGCTCGGCAGGCAGCCTGCTCATAGGGGCATCGGGGCAGTGGCAGTGGGCCAAGACCAATGGCAACCTCGAGTCGGTGCTCAAAATGACGAATATAGGCATCGGCGCAGGCTATGCCTACAACTGGGTGCCGGCACGCAACTGGCTGCTGCACATCTCGGCCCTGCCCACCTTCATCGTCTACAGCGACACGTCGCTACGGGTCGACGGCGACCGCGTGGCGCTGCATTACCACTTCCCCGAGGTCATCATCACCGCCCGCGGGGCCATCGTCAGGCAGTTCGGCAACATGTTCGTGGGCACGACAACGGTCTTCAACTTCTCCAACATAGGCAACCACGACAATCTGGCGGTCTTCAACAGCCACATGCACTCGCGCCTCTTCGTGGGCTTCAGGCTGTGAAGCCGGGTGCCGAATCATTTCCTTCGCCGTCTTCCATTTTCTGCCCAGACTATTGCCGCGAGAGCAGAAAAACGTGTCGAGGGTCACCATCGTATTCTGTCTTCGTACTTTACACACGCACTGTGTGGCTTCGTTCCGTCGGAGAGAATCGAAGCCACACAGGACGTGTATATGCGATGAAAATGGCTTACAGATAGCCCAGCCAACGGAGGATGTCGTTGAGGTTGGCCACGACCATGAGCAGAATGATGATGCCGAAGCCTACATATTCGGCCCGGATCATGAACTTCTCGGAGGGCTTGCGGCGCGTGATCATCTCGTAGAGCAGGAAGAGCACGTGGCCGCCGTCGAGGGCCGGAATGGGCAGGATGTTCATGAAGGCGAGGATGATGGAGAGGAAGGCCGTCATCTTCCAGAACATGTACCAGTCCCACATGGGCGGGAAGAGCGAGCCGATGGCCCCGAAACCGCCCAGCGACTTGGCACCGTCGGCAGTGAACACATACTTCATGTCGCTCACATAGCCTGCCAGCACGTTGCAGCCATAGCGCACGCCGGCGGGGAAGCTCTCGAAGAAACCATACTCGATGGTGGTGGGCTTATAGAGCTCGGTGAGCATCATCGGCATGAAGCCCAGCTTCAGGTCGGGGGTGAGCACCACCTGGGAGACGCTCACGCTGTCGGCCCCGGCGCTCTTATAGGCGATGGTCACCGTGCGCACCTTCAGGCTGTCGGCGGGGCTGACGGCCGATGCCATCTGGTCCTGCAGGCGTCCCAGCTCGAAGAGGAAGGTGTTGTGAGAGTCGATGAGGTGGCCGTTCAGCTGCACGATCTGCGTACCGGCGACGATGCCCGCCTGCTCGGCAGGCGAACCGGGCAGCACGCTGTCGACGACGGCAGGAATGAACGGACTGACGAAGCGCGGCTCGCTCTTGAGCATCTCGAGCAGGTTCAGCTCGCCCGGCAGGCTCAGCGTCTGGTGGGTGCCGTCGCGCTCCACCTCTACCTCATGGGCCGAGGCCAGCTGGCGGTACAGATCGGCATCGAACTGCTTGAACGGCTCGCCGTCGGCAGAGAGCAGACGGTCGCCGTCGCGGAAGCCCAGCTCCTTGGCCGTGTCGTTGAACTTCATGGCCATCTGGCTGGCGGGAATATAGCTCTCGCCCCAGGTGAAGAGAATCATGGCATAGATGAACAGGGCAAGCAGGAAATTGACCAGCACGCCGCCTATCATGATGAGCAGCCGCTGCCAGGCGGGCTTGGAGCGGAACTCCCATGGCTGCTCGGGCTGCTTCATCTGCTCGGTGTCGAAGCTCTCGTCGATCATGCCCGAGATCTTGCAGTAGCCGCCCAGGGGCAGCCAGCCCACGCCGTATTCGGTGTCGCTGTTCTTGGGCTTATGGCTGAACAGCTTGCCCGACCACTTGCCTATGCCGAGGTCGAAGAACAAAAAGAACTTCTCGACTCTTACGCCGAAGAGCTTCGAGAAGAAGAAGTGGCCGCCCTCGTGCAGCAGTACCAGCAGCGAGATGGCGAGCATGAATTGTAGTACTCTTATCAGAAAAACTTCCATTTTTTTATTGATTTTTTTCGGGATTATTTTTTCGGGATTCCGGCTGGCGGGATTCGGCTGGCGGGATTCCGGCATTCCGTGATTCCGTGATTCCGGGATTTCGGGATTCCGGTATTCCGCCAGCGGCATTCCGGCATTCCGCCGGCTGCATCACGCCAGCAAGCCAGCCGCTATTCGCCGGGCTTCCTGGTCGGTGGCGAGATAGTCTTCCAGCGTGGGCTTCTCGACGAAGGTGGCCCGCTGCATGGTCTCGGCAATCACGTCGCCCATCTGCAGGAAGCGGCAACGGTCTTCGAGGAAGGCGCGGTTCACCACCTCGTTGGCCGCATTGACGATGCAGGGCATGTTGCCGCCCCGGCTGATGGCCTCGTAGGCCAGCTGCAGGCAACGGAACTTCTGCAGGTCGGGTTCGAAGAACTCGAGATGCTGCACCTGGAAGAGATCCAGACGCTGTCCGCTCAGCGGCAGGCGGCGGGGGAAGGAGAAGGCATACTGTATGGGCAACCGCATGTCGGGCACGCCCAGCTGTGCCTTCACGCTGCCATCCTGGAACTGCACGGCCGAATGGACGATAGACTGCGGGTGGACGAGCACCTGTATCTGGCGAGCGTCGACACCGAAGAGCCATTTCGCCTCGATCACCTCGAAGCCCTTGTTCATCATCGAGGCCGAGTCGATGGTGATCTTCGTCCCCATGTCCCAGGTGGGATGGCGCAGGGCGTCGGCCTTGGTCACATGGGCAATCTCGTCGAGGGTCTTCGTGCGGAAAGGGCCACCGCTGGCAGTGAGCAGAATCTTGTCGATGGGGTTATGGTCCTCGCCCACGAGGCTCTGGAAGATGGCCGAGTGCTCGCTGTCTACAGGCAGTATCTGTGCACGGTGCTCCAGGGCCAGCTGGCAGATGAGTTCGCCAGCCACCACGAGCGTCTCCTTGTTGGCCAGGCAGATGGTCTTATGGGCCTTGATGGCAGCGATGGTAGGCTCCAGTCCGGCAAAGCCCACCATGGCGGTGAGCACCATGTCGATGGGCTGAGCCTCTACGATCTCGCAGAGGGCGCGGTGGCCGGCATATACCTTGATGTCGGGGCGGTCTTGCATGAGGGCCTTCAGCTCGTCGTAACGCTGCTCGTTGGCAATGACCACGGCGGCTGGGTTGAAACGGTGGGCCTGCCGGGCAAGCAGCTCCACCTTGTTGTAGGCCGTCAGGCAGTATACCTCGTACAGGTCCTCGTGCTCTTCGATTACCTGAAGAGCCTGGGTGCCGATGCTGCCAGTGGAGCCTAAAATCGCTATTTGACGTTTTGACATTTTGACTTTAGTATTTTATCTTTTTTAGACTGTAGACTATAGACTATAGAAAGTGATATACAATTCCTAATTCGTAATTCGTAATTTTATATCGTCAGTAGTCCTTCGGGTAAGGTCATGACAATCTGTCGTTTCTTCGGGTCTATGCTCTCGATAAGCTCGTCGTGGGCCGGAATGAGCGTTCCGTCTTCCAGCTCGAAGAGCAGGTTGGCGGTCTGGTCGTCGATGTCGGCAATTTTTCCAATCATTTTTCCTGTTGTCGCTTCGATTAAATCGAAGCCCACAAGCATGAGCAGTGAGGGCGCAGCCTCATCGTCGCCGGTAAGGGCAAGAGGGAAGAACACGTCGCAGTTGGTCATCTCGCGGGCTCTCTCCTGCGTGTCGATGCCCTCAAACTTCACGATGACGGTGCTGTCGCTGCGAAAGCGATACTCTTCCATGAAGAAGGGCACCAGAATGCCCTCTACGTCGACCACGAGGTAGTCGGCCTCCACACGGTCGAACACATCGTCGTCGAACTGCATGGTCAGCTCGCCCTTCACGCCGTGGGTCTTGCCCAGGCGACCAATCTTGAACACTTCTTCCTGCCTGATCATACCCTCTGAATATGAGCTCCGAGCGAGTTGAGCCGCTCTTCTATGTTTTCGTAGCCACGGTCTATCTGCTCAATGTTTTCTATGCGGCTGGTGCCGGAGGCGCTCATGGCTGCAATGAGCAGTGCGATGCCCGCACGGATGTCGGGACTCGACATGCGCTGCGACCTGAGCTGCCGCTGTCGGTCGTGTCCCACGACCACGGCGCGGTGCGGGTCGCAGAGAATGATCTGTGCACCCATGTCGATGAGCTTGTCGACGAAGAACAGGCGGCTCTCGAACATCTTCTGGTGAATGAGCACCGACCCCCGGGCCTGCGTGGCCACGGTGATGAGCACCGACAGCAGGTCGGGCGTGAGTCCGGGCCATGGAGCGTCGGCCAGCGTCATGATGGTTCCGTCGATGAACGACTGCACCTCGTAGTGGTCTTGCCGTGGCACGAAGATGTCGTCGCCCTGCATATCGAGCTGCACGCCCAGGCGGCGGAAGGCTTCGGGAATGAGTCCCAGGTCCTTCACCGATGCGTTCTTGATGCGCACGCCGTCGCCGCACATGGCTGCCATGCCGATAAACGACCCCACCTCGATCATGTCGGGCAGGATGGTGTGGCTGGTGCCGTGCAGGCTGTCTACCCCCTCGATGGTGAGCAGGTTCGAGCCGATGCCGCTGATGCGTGCCCCCATGCTGTTGAGCATGCGGCAGAGCTGCTGCACGTAGGGCTCGCAGGCTGCGTTGTATATGGTGGTGGTGCCCTTGGCCAGCACGGCCGCCATCACGATGTTGGCCGTACCGGTAACGCTGGCCTCGTCGAGCAGCATGTAGGCGCCCTTCAGCTTTGGTACGCGTTCGGCTATGAGAGGACCGAGCTGCGGCAGCTTGTCATACAGGGCGGCATAGTTGCCCGCAGCGAGTTCGAATACGTTGCGCCCTTTCACCTGCCGCAGCTCGGCGCCCAGCTTCTGGAATCCCAGGAAGTGCGTGTCGAGCCGTCGGCGGCCTATCTTGTCGCCGCCCGGCTGGGCCACGATGGCACGGCCGAAGCGGGCGAGCAGGGGGCCGATCATCAGCACCGAGCCGCGCAGCTCGGCACATTTCTTTACAAACTCGTCGCTCTGCAGATAGTCCAGGTTGAGCCGGTCGGCCCTGAAGAGGTAGCAGTCTACAGTCTGCCGCCCTTCGCTCGGTGACAGGCTCTGCACCTTCACGCCTATTTCCCTAAGCAGCTGAATGAGGTTGTTTACGTCGCGTATATTCGGAATGTTCCTAATGACCACCTCCTCCCTGGTGAGCAGCGTGGCACAGATTACCTGCAGGGCTTCGTTCTTGGCGCCCTGCGGCTCGATGGTTCCCTTGAGCGGATGCCCGCCCTCGATGATGAACGCAGCCATGGTCTTCAGCGTTTTTTCTTGTTTCCTTTCTTGGGCATCAGCTCTGCCGGCTTCGGCATGCGTCCGAATCGGAACTCCTTCAGGTCGAGCTGAATGGCGCCGTCGGTCATGCGTGCCAGGTCGTCGGCCACCTTCTCGTCGTCTATCGAGCCATGCCCCCACTGCATCAGGTCGTGCTTCATCTGGTTGGCCGTAAGCCTCGTCAGCTCCTTGCGCTCGTCGCCGTCGGGCATCGCCTTCAGCCGCTCGCACAGTTCCTCTACCAGCCGCCCGTAGTGGCGCAGCCGTATGCGGGTCTGCGGCAGGGGCATGGGCTGCGGCTTGGCAAGAATCTTCTCGGCCGCGCTCACGTCGTAGGGCCAGTCTATGTCGAGCTGTTTGCCGCTCATGAGGAACAGGTGGTCCCAGAGCGTCTGCTTATAGCCAGCATTCTCTCTTATCTGCGGCACCTTGTTCAGCATCTGCTTCACGATGGTCTTGGCGCAGCGCAGCCGTTCCTCCTTGGTGGGCAGCGTCAGGGCGAGGTCTATCATCTTCTGTATCTCTCGCCCATATTCGGGCATGATGAGCGCCTCGCGCCGGGTGTTGTAGTCCAATCCTTGTATTTCCATTCTATATCCAGTTATTTTGTCAGGGGGTTCGTGGGCATCTTCGCCACATAGTCTTTCAGGTAGAAGGGTTCGAAGTAGGCCACGTCTTCTACCTGTTGGTTCAGCAGCCTCCGTTCGGCCAGTGGCTGCATCCACCGCGCCAGCGGCAGAATGCCTTCTATGAGGTGGGCATTGGGGTGCCCGATGGTTTCCATGCACTTCTTTGCACCGTTTCCAAAGAAGTAGACGGGCCGCTTGTCGAGCCATTCGCGGTAGGTGTCGCCATCGACCACGTCGGCCTGAACGGGCCGCACGGGCCTCAGCGCACGGTCGTAGAGGCCGGCATAGACCTCCATGCGCCTGGCGTCGAGCATGGGGCAGAGCAGGGCATCGTCGTCCTGCACGGCCTCGCGCAGCAGCACCGGCACACACAGCAGCTCGAGCGTGGGCACGGCCACCAGCTTCAGGCCTCGGCCATAGCAGAGCCCCTTGGCCATCGACACGCCTATGCGCAGACCCGTATAGCTGCCAGGGCCGCAGCTCACGGCCACGGCATCGAAGGGGATGGCATGGCTATCGGTAAACGACATGGCCTCGTCGACCATAGAACCCAGCCGCTCGGCCGCGCTGCCCTTCTCAAGAGGGGCGGCATCGCCCTCTGCCCTGGGCCATTCGTCGTGGTAAATCACCTGCGAATCGTCGCTCACGGCCACCGAGCACAGCGTGGTGCTTGTTTCAATATGCAGTATGCAAGACACTTTTAGAAAATATAATTAATCGTTTCATTAACTATTTGCCAGCCACACCAGCGGCGGGCACATTACTTTTAAGGTGCAAAGTTACGCATTTTTCCGCACGTTACCAATGGTTTAAGACGAATTAACCAAAACGGCGGCTACAATTCGCCCCCGAATGCGTTAATCTTCGCAAAATAGCTTTTTTATCTCGCCACTATTTTGTAATTTTGCAAGACTTATGAATAATACAGGAAAATACATTGTCTTCGATGCCGACGATACACTCTGGGACTGCCAAGGCCACTTCGAGCGGGTGATGCAGCATCTATATACCATGCTCGAGCCATGGACCGACCGTGCCTCTGCCGCCAGCGAGCTTTATGCCACCGAGCAGGCCAACATGCCGCTGCTGGGCTATGGCACGAAGGCTTTCACGCTGTCGGTGATGCAGACGGCCATGCGCGTGTCGCGCTACGAGATGCTCGCACGCCAGCTGAGCGACCTGCAGCAGCGATGCTACCAGCTGCTGCAACTGCCGGCCACGCCACTGCCCGAGGTGGAGCCTACCCTACGGAAACTGCACGAACAGGGCTGGCGAATGGCCGTGTTCACCAAGGGAGAGCTGCTCGACCAGGAGCTGAAGCTGAAGCGGTCGGGGCTGATGCCCTACTTCGACCATGTGGAGATAACGAGCAACAAAACCGAGCGCGAGTTCGCCATGCTCTGCCAGAAACTGAACATCGCTCCCGCACAGATGCTCATGGTGGGCAACTCGCTGCGCAGCGACATCGCTCCGGCACTGGCCATAGGCGCATGGGGGGTGCACATCCCCTTCGCCATCACCTGGGAACTGGAGTTCCACGACTCCATCTCTCATCCACGCATGCGCACCATCGCCCACTTCGGCGAACTGCTCCAGCTGATTGACGGCGAGCTTCTTCACGACAGAAACGATGAATGGAGTCTTGGGAGGTAGCCTACTTGGTTATACCACTTTGCGGTATGACAAGTAAGAAAGTTGAACGAGCAAAACAAATAAAATAAGCGTAATGAAAAAGCCTGTCCTTTTCCTTTTTGCGGCCCTGCTGTCGGTGCTCAGTGCCTGGGGCCAGACCATCACGCCCGAAAGCACGCCCTCGCTTGAGTTTGTAATGCAACTGCGCGTCACGCTGGGTGCCACCTACAGCCTTGGCGACACTCCCCACGGCCGTCGCATCGTGGTGCCCATCACGGGCGGCACCTTCGAAGGGCCCCGCCTCAAGGGTACCATCATTGGCGGCGGAGCCGACTACCAGCTGCAGAGTGCCGACGGCAAGCGCACCGAGCTGGAGGCGATATACAGCATTCAGGCCGACGACGGCACCTATATCCACGTGCGCAACCGGGGCCTCATCGCCCAGGGGAAAGATGCTGGCGGAGCGCCTGCCACCTATTTCATGGCGGCACCGCTGTTCGAGGCACCGGCCGACAGCCCTCATGCCTGGCTCAACGATGCGCTCTACGTGTGCCGCCCCGACTTCTCGAAGCCCTTCCAGGGCATCGTGCTCAACGTATGGATGGTGAAATAGGCCGCCTCGCGGCATAAATACAAAACGAGTGTTGTGCTCATGGGCACAACACTCGTTTTGCTTTGTCGAGGAAGTAGCAGCGCTGGGCCAGCCCGTTGTAGCCGCCGTTGATGCGCCGGGTCACGGCTCTTACGTCGTCGCGGTCGGCCAGCTCGTTCAGCCCGTGCTCCTGCCAGAAGAACATCGAAGCCTTCTGGCAACCGGGCTGCTTCGAGAGCCATTCGGGGTGCTGCATCAGGCTGCCCACGCAGTAGGGGCTGTCGGCATAGCGCTGATAGTTGGCGCGGCCGGTGGTCTGCAGATAGCCACGGCCCTTGAAGCGGGGGCCGTCGCCGGGCTGGGTGTTGCCCAGGTCGCGGCGCCCTTCATACTGTTTGCCGCTCGAGAGTTCCTCGAGCCATTGCAGTTCGCCCGTCTCGTGGGCCACCTGGGCTATGTAGTGGGCGGCACGCAGCGTGCTGTCGATGCCAAACTGGGTGCTCCATTTGTTGAAGCTCTTCACGAAACCGGCCACGCGCCCCCATGGGGCATGATGCGGTGTAGTTGCAGAATTGTTATAACCATATCTTTACCTTATTTTCTTAATGCGGCGCAAAGGTAACCGACATGGCATGCACGCACAAGCCCCAGCAGGGTAAAGATAGGGGTCTAAGGCCTTGCCGTGAAGGTATACGATTTTCCCGGCTGCGTCTTCACGTCGTACTCATAGACCTTGCGCAGTGGCAGCGGCTGCAGCGTAGCCAGTTCGCCGGAAATCAATGGCTTCGCCACCTGCACGGGCATCATCAGCCGGTTGGGGCATTCGCCCTTGGCTGGCTGCAGACCCTTTCCCTGCAGTGGCACATAGCTGCGCAGGCGCAGTGTGCCGCCGATGGAGCTGCGAATGGTGGCCTGCCGCAGCTGTGCCCCACCCCACTTCATGCTCACCTCGAAGCCTCCGCGTGCCCGCAGACCGCTCACCTCGCCCTCGGCCCAGTCGTCGGGCAGGGCGGGCAACAGGTGCAGGGCACCGTCGTGACTCTGCACGAGCATCTCGCAGATGCCGGCGGCCACGCCGAAGTTGCCATCGATCTGGAAAGGCGGGTGGGCATCGAAGAGGTTAGGATAGGTGCGCCCCAGCGGGTAGTTGCGCGCCTCGCCGTCGTTGGGCAGCAGGTGCAGCATGTTCTTGATGATCTGGAAGGCATGGTTGCCGTCGAGCATGCGTGCCCAGAAGTTGGTCTTCCAGCCCAGGCTCCAGCCCGTGGCCATGTCGCCGCGCTGTCTGAGGGTGTTGGCGGCGGCGGTGAAGAGGTCCGGATGGCTGTAGGGCGAAATCTGGCTCGAGGGGAAGAGACCATAGAGGTGGGATATGTGGCGGTGGTCATCCTTTGGGTCGTCGGCATCGATGAGCCACTCCTGCAGCTGTGCATGGCGGCCTATCTGCATGGGCGGCAGCTTTTTGATCTGGGCGCGCAGGGTGTCGCGCAGCCCTGCGTCGATGCCCAGCACCTCGGCGGCACGCAGCGTCTGCGAGAGCACGTCGAGGGCTATCTGGTTGTCCATGGTCGACCCGGCGGTGAGGTTGGTACCCTTGCCCTTCGGCCCATGCTCGGGCGATACGGTGGGCACGGTCATCAGCCAGCCGGCGGCCTGCTTGATCTCGCCGTTCTCGGGATAGACCTGCATATAGTCTAAGAGGAAGCGGGCGGCACCGCGCATCACGGGGTAGTAGTCGGCAAGGAACTGCCTGTCGCCGGTGAAGAGATAGTGCTGCCAGAGGTGTGTGGTGAGCCAGGCGCCGCCAGTGGGGAACATGCCCCATGGCGTGCCGTCGACGGGTCCGGCAATGCGCCACAGGTCGGTGTTGTGGTGGGCCACCCATCCACCGCAGCCATACATCGTGCGGGCGGTCTCGGCACCGGTGTGGCTCAGCTCGCGCAGCATCTGGAAGAGCGGCTGCTGGGTCTCGGCGAGATTGGCCACGAGGGCGGGCCAGTAGTTCATCTCTGTGTTGATGTTGATGGTGTATTTCGAGTCCCAGGGGGCGTTCATCTTGTCGTTCCACATGCCCTGCAGGTTGGCGGGCTGCCCTCCCGGCTGACTCGACGAGATGAGCAGGTAGCGCCCATACTGCATCATCAGTGCCACGAGGGCCAGGTCGCTGCAATCGGACTCGAAGGCCTGCAGGCGCTTGTCGGTGGGCAGCGCCGAGTTCTTCCCCTCGGGCAGGGTGAGGGTCAGTCGGCCATACTGCTCTTGGTATTTCTCTATGTGGCGTTTCAGCAGCTCGGCAAAGGTCAGGCGCTCTGCCCGCTCGAGTCGCCGCCGGTTCTTTGCCGTGGCATTGCCGCTCACGTCGTGGTAGTTCACGAAGTTGGTGGCGGCGGCTATGTAGATGGTGGCCTCGGTGGCACCGGTCACCACGAGGGCCGTGTCGGTGCAGCTCAGCCGCGCCCCCTTGCCCTCCACGCTCACGCTGGTCTGGCACTCGGCCGCCAGGGCGGCCTTGATGCCTTCCTGCTCCACGCCCTGCACGGTGGCGGTGAGCCTTCCGCCCACGCGGCCTGCACCCTGCTGGCCTTTCAGCGTCAGGGGCAGCTGGGTGCCGAAGGTCAGGGTGAAGCTGAGCGCTCCCTTGCGGTCGGCCTTCAGGTGCACAGCCACGATGCTGTCGGCCAGCGAGGCCAGCACGGTGCGCTCGTAGCGCGTGCCATCACTGCTGTAGGCGGTGGTGGCCGTGGCCGTGTGGAGGTCGAGCTCGCGGCGGTAGCCGGTGGCAGCGGCGTGGCCCAGCCTGAGCTTCACGCTGCCTAAGGGCAGGAAGCGCATGCCGTGGGGACCGGGCAGGAAGTGCTTGTCGACGAGCTTGGCGGCCTCGCGCTCCTTGCCTTCGAAGATGAGACGGCGCACCTCGGGCAGGACTGCGAGCGACTCGTGCGAGTCATTGTTGTGAGGCCCGCCGCTCCAGAAGGTCTCCTCGTTCAACTGTATTTCTTCCACGTCGGTGCCGCCATACACCATGGCACCCATCACGCTGTTGCCCACGGGAAGGGCCTCGAGCCAGTGGCGGGCGGGCTGCTCATACCACAGCCGCTGGGCCTGGGCCAGCAGGCCGCAGGCGCACGCCATCATCAAAAAAAATTGTCTCTTCATACGGTTCTTGGTTATTTCTCCGTGCAAATATACAAAGATTATCCGAAACCAATGGCAGAAGGTTTAAAAAAAATGTACAAAGGAGTGTAAACACGCAAGATAATGCTGTTTTTGTCTTCCTCCCTTGGCCGGTTCATGAAGAAGGCGTATCTTTGCACCGACAAAAAAGAAGCGCTATGTCAAGAAACAAAGAAGAAGCAATGGCCGCCGGTGTCGACGTCTGCGCCACCAAGCCCAACATGAAACGCCGAACACCCTGGCATGACTACCGCCGACAAGGCACCTACATGCTGACCTTCGTCATCGAAGGTCGACTGCCACTGCTGGGCCGTCTGCAGACAGCCTCCGTCTCCGCCGAGTCATCGGCAGGAGCAGCGGCGACAGTGGAGCTGACGCCACTGGGAAGGGCGATACGCGATGAGGAGGTGAGGAAGATCAGCCTCTACTATGAGATGGTGGAAGTGTGGAAGCTGTGCATCATGCCCGACCATATCCACATGATTGTGCGGGTAAAGGAGGACATGCCGGAGGGGAAGCACCTGGGAGTGATAGTAAGGGGCTTCAAGGGAGGCTGCAGCCGGGCCTGGTGGCGCCTTCAGGACGAGGGGGCGATGCCGGGGAGGCCCTGCGTTGAAACGCAGGGAACGGTGGCAGCACGACCCTGCGTTGAAACGCAGGGAACGGTAGCTGCCACCGTTCCTGCAGTTTCAACTGCAGGCAAAACAGCGGGCAAGGCGGCAGGCAGAACGGCAGGCAAGCCCCCTCGCCCCTCGCTCTTCGAGAACGGCTACTGCGACAAGATTCTCCTCCACGAAGGGCAGCTTGACAACTGGAAGCACTACCTCGACGACAATCCCCGTCGGCTGGCCGTGAAGCGGCTGCATCCTGACTACTTCACCGTGATGCAGCAGGTGGCCATCGGCGAATGGAAGTGTCAGGCGGTGGGCAACCGCTTCTTGCTCGACATTCCGCAGAAGGCGGCGGTGATTGTCCACCGGGCTTATTCCGACGCGGAATACGCCTCACTATGCCAACAATGGCTGGCATGCGGCGAGGCCGGCGGCGTGCTGGTGAGCGCCGCGATAGCACCACGCGAGAAGGCCGTGATGCGCGCTGCGATGGATAGCGGCTACCGCATCATACTGGTCAGGGAGAACGGCTTCCCGCCCTTGTACAAGCCCGCAGGCGAGTCGTTCGAAGCCTGTTCGGAGGGACGCCTGCTGCAGATAAGCCCCTGGGAACACCATTTGGGGCGGCGCATCATCTCGCGTGAGCAGTGCCTGCAGCTCAACAGGCTGGCAGCGCTGATTGCCGACGAGAGATAGCCACCGCCCCACACGCCTGCGCCAGGGTTTCCAGGACACAAGCACCTGCAGCGACCTTTACTGGAAGTCGAAGCCTACGCGCAGTCCGTCGTAGTTTTTCGAGAGGTCGCCGATGGTCTGGGCCGTCTTGTTGCCGCTGAGCGAGGCCAGCGTCTGCATGAGCGTGAGCAGCTTGGTACCCTCGAAGAGCAGAGCGATGCCGTTACTGTTTTTCTTGGCATAGCAGTTGATGGAGAGCAGCAGTCCCTTCATCGTAACCTTGTAGGTGGCGGGGTCGAAGGTATAGGTGCCCTGCCAGGGCTTGCCTGCGATGGTAGCCTTGAAGGTGCCGTCTTGTGCGAAGACGATGCTGGTATTGCTCTGCTTGATGCCAGCCGTCTGGAAATATCCGGCCAGTTCCTGCTTGATGGCAGTGGCCGCGGCCTCACCGCCGGCCTGTGCCAGCAGGTTCTTGCTGGTGAAGGCGCAGCCGGGCTGCAGGTATGTCCATGAGCCCACGAGGCTCTGCTGCGTGAGCTTGTCGAGTCCGAGCACGCTCTGCAGCACGTTGCCCACGGTCTGCCCGTTGGTGGCAGCGCCGAGGATGGAGCCGAGCACGCTGCCCGTCGAGGCCCCCGTGCCGCTTGTAGTTTGATTGGTGGTGGTGCCACCGGTGGCACCCAGTCCGCAGCTCGTGGCCATCAGGGCGGCGGCTGCCATTGCAAGGAATGTTGTTTTCTTCATCATTATAATATATTATTTGGTAATTTAGACTATACAGCCCAAGAATCCATTTTCTGTATTTGCTGTTTCAGATACGTCCTGAAGGCATCGCACCCCACCACCTCGATGTCGTGGAAGAGCCCCAGCACGAATCGCCCCACGCCGATAAACGAGCTTACCGGCAGCTCGGCCCTCCAGCGCCCCTCGCCGTCTTCACTGAGGTATCGCTCTGCCCGGGGATACTCCTCGCGCAGCACCGACGTGGCCAGTCGGCCCATGACGAGCGTCACCATCTGCTGCTGCTCGCCGCTGAACATGAACACGTCGGTGTGCAGCTTCCGGTGCTCGCTCTCGTGCTCCCATACCAGGTCGAGCAGCTGCACGTCTTGCATGCGCTGCAGCTTGAAGGTCTTGTTCATCTGCGACGACAGCTCGTAGCAGCGCACCTCGCGGTTGCCGTTCATGAAGAGGAACGGCTCCACCACGCGGTCGGCAAGGGTGTCGCTGTGGGGCGATGAGTAGCCCACGAGCTTCACCACCTGCTTCAGCTTGATGGCTTCGTAGAGCACCGACACGTTGTGGGCCAGCTGCTGCTTGAGTTCCACCGAGTCGAGAATGTGCAGGTCGTAGAGGCGGTCGAGCTTCTGCCGCAGCCGCTGCACCTGCACCGAGTCGTCGCCCGTCTTGTCGAGGATCTGCCGCAGCGTGACGGCCTCGTCTTCGGTGAAATGCACAATCTCGTCGAGCTTGCGGAAGAAGGGCGAGTCTTTGCGTATGCGGTAGTAGGGCTTATGGTGCTCTACCACGAAGCCCGCCAGGCGGAAAAACTCCAGATAGTAGTACAGGTTGCGGCGCGATATGTCGAGCCGCTTGCAGATGTCCTGCACGGTATAGTTATGGTTCTCGGTGAGCATCAGTATCAGGTTCAGCTCACGCTCCAGCTTGTCGTGGCGCATAAGGGAATTTGGAATTTGGAATTTACACTATCCACTCTTCACCAAAGGAAGTTCAGCTCCAGCTGCTGCGCCCCGAGCAGGTTGTACGAGCGGCGGTGCACGGGCGTGATGCCCAGTCGGCGAATGGCGTCGCGGTGGTTGCGCGTGGGGTATCCCTTGTTGTGCTCCCAGTCATAGCCGGGATACTGCCGTGCGAGCTGCAGCATATAGTCGTCGCGGTAGGTCTTGGCCAGTATCGAGGCGGCCGCTATGGCCAGATATTTGGCATCGCCCTTCACGATGCAGGCATGCTTCAGCGGCGGCGTGCCCTGTGGCGCATCGGCCGGGGTGTAGGGCTTGAAGCGGTTGCCGTCTACGATCACCGCCTCGGGCCTCACCGTGAGCTGGTCCAGCGCGCGGTGCATGGCGAGTATCGATGCGTTCAGAATGTTTATCTCGTCTATTTCCCCGGGCCCCACGATGCCCACGGCCCAGCTCAGCGCGTCGCGTTCTATCTGCTCGCGCAGCTGGTAGCGGCGGTGCTCGGTGAGCTGCTTCGAGTCGTTCAGAAGGGGGTTCGCATAGTCGGGCGGCAGCACCACGGCAGCGGCATAGACCGCACCGGCCAGACAACCGCGCCCGGCCTCGTCGCAGCCTGCCTCTACAAGGCCGGTATGATAATGGCTTAGCAACATAATCGATAGAATATTTGCCGCAAAGGTAGGCATAAAAAAGGGAACTGCAAAAACTTTTGGGCGAATTGCCACTTTTTTTATGCCAACTCCCGTCTTTATCCCGAATGATAGGCTTATATTTTCGGTTTGCGGAGCCGGGGGAACAGCTTACGCACCCGCAGCAGATGGCTGGTGACGCTGCCGCCGGCAATGATGAACGTGACGCTCATGATGACCAGGAGCATGCCCACGGCCAGGCGCGGTGTGAGCGGCTCGCTGAAGACGAGAATGGCGATGGCCACGGCCGTGACAGGCTCTACGGCACCGAGTATGGCCACGGGCGTGGAGCCTATCTTCTGAATGGCGGCACTGGTGCAGAGCAGCGACAGGGCGGTGGGAAACAATGCCATGCTGAAGGCCGACAGCCAGAGCAGCGGACGGGAAGAGAGAATGGCGAAGGTGGAGGGCTGAAAACGGAAGGCGAAGAGGAAGAGGCCGAAGAAGATGACGTAGAGCGTCAGCTTCAGCGTGGGGATGTCTTTCATCTGTCCGCGGTTCACGGCCACGAGATAGATGGCATAGCTCAGGGCCGAGAGAAACACGAGCAGCAGGCCGTAGGGGCTGAGCACGGCCCCGTCGTCGCCACGGTAGAGCAGGCCGATGCCGGTGGTGGCGAGCACGATGCAGACGACGGTGAGCCAGCCGATGCGCTCGTGGAAACAGGCAGACATGATGATGGTGACGAGGATGGGGTAGATGAACAGCAGCGTAGAGGCGATGGCGGCGCCTATATAGGCATAGCTGACGTAGAGCGTGAGCGACGACAGGGCCATGAGCAGGCCCAGCACTACCAGCGGCAGCACCTGGCCACGGCGCAGGCCGAAGCCACGCCCACGGGCCACCATCATGAGCGCCAGCATGGGGAGGGCAAAGAAATAGCGCAGGAACAGCACGCTGAAGGCATCGATGCCGGCGCCCAGCAAAGGCAGGGCAAAGAGCGGGTTGGTGCCATAGCTGGCGGCGGCCAGCACACCCAGGGTATATCCTTTTAGAGAGTCGGTCATGGGGGTTCTATAGTGAAGTAACGCGGCCAGCCTCGACGAGGCTATTTGGCCAAGAGTGAGTAGCCGAGGATGCGCATCGCAGTGGCGTCGCAGACCTCTCGGGCGAAATCGTTCAGCTGGTGGAAGCTGGCGTAGTCGGAGCTGTCGTCGACCTGCCAGGGTGCCAGGATAAGCAGGTGACCGGCGGCACAGGCATAGAAACGGTGCTGTGCGGGCTTCCAGTATTCGCCTATCGGCTCTTTCTGGATGATGATCAGGGGCAGGCCTGTGTCGAGGGCATCGGCGACCACCAGCTGCTCGCCCTTGGAGATGCCGGGCGTGACGAGCACCGCGCCCTCCTCGGCCAGGCGCAACAGGCGGTCGTGCTCCTGCCGGTAGCCGTCGGTCTCTTCGGTGGGCAGGCCGGTGCTCTTGTCCTTGCGGTGGAAGAACACCTGCTCCTTGATGGGGTACTTCAGCAGGAAGAGGTTGCCGAAGGCGGCATATTCGCGGCCGGCAATCCAGAGGTGCAGCTGGCGCTCCATCAGGCGGGGGCACTCCTGGCGGATACGGGCGCGGAGGGGGTTCTCCTGCATATAGCGCTTGATGTTCTCGAGCATTCCCGGCCGGTTGATGATGCGGTCGTGGTAGCCTTTCTCGAAAAGCACCGGCCTCAGTGGCTGCGGCTGCCCGCCGGTTTGTCCAGCCGCCGCCGCGCCCGCCGCTCCTCCGGCAGGGGCCGCCGTGCCTGCCGCTTCTCCGGCAGGGGCCTGCTCGTCCTGCCACGCCCACCACGCTCGCGAGCAGCCCGTCTTGAAGCCCCGCACCACCTGCCCCAGGCTCTTGCCTTCGGGCAGTGCCTCGCGCACCCACAGCAGCAGGTGGATATGGTCGGGCATCATCGCCACGCGCCACACCTCCACCTCCCGATAGACGCGGCTGATCTTCGGCACCTCCTGCTCCAGCACCCTTCGCCCCAGCACCGACAGCTCCACACGAGGCTCCTCGCCACTGCCGGGCCGTCCCTTGGCAGTGCCCACGAGCTTTCCGAAGAGCCGCTGACGGCCTGCGATGACCATCGTCACCATATACAGCCCCGGCTGCCGGTAGTCGTGCCAGAACGACCGCCGGTGCTGGTTGTGGATAGTCTCGCGACGGGGGGCACCGCCGCTGCCATCAGGGCGGCCGTTGCCGCCTTCGCTATGATTGTCTTTCTCTTCCATGCCCGTTGTGATGAAGAAGGGTGGTGAGCCTCTTCGAGACTCCACCACCCTGTCATGAAAGTGAGGCCTTTGTAAGCCCCTGCCGGAGAAGCGACAGGCACGACGGCACCTGCCGGAGAAGCGACAGGCACGACGGCACTGCCGGAGAAGCGACAGGCACGACGGCCACACTACCTTTTTATTAATACACTTAGTCGGCCATCTTGGCCTTGATCATCTCGCGGTTCAGGCGGGCGATGTTGGCGATGCTTTCGTTCTTCGGGCATACTGCCTCGCAGGCGCGGGTGTTGGTGCAGTTGCCGAAGCCCAGCTCGTCCATCTTGGCGATCATGTTCTTCACGCGACG
>CAMJLB010000060.1 GCA_946406555.1 uncultured Prevotellaceae bacterium
TTTTCTATGCACATACCATCTTACGTGCGGGAATTATGTACAATGCGTGGTATAAAGTGGGTACCAGTAAGTGCTTGGGCGATACCGAAAATATTATGTTCCGCTTCTTTTGGGATTTCGGTTCGGGACGTCCTATGACCAAATCATACGATTGGCACATTTGGAAAATTAATACACCATTTGTGAAAATTGGTGAAATGCGAAAAGAATATCTCCATTGTGAAATAGGATGTGTATTAGCATACGATGATATTGTCACAAGAATAAAAACAGGAAGATATAAACTGGTGTTGGCGGCAGTTGAATAATTCCCCAAAAGCTTTTGTCTGTTGAAATGAAAAATCTTTGCTTTATTATCGTCGTCATGGCACTGAATGCCATGCTGCTTTCGTCGTGCACGAAAGAGGGAGACGTCGTTTACTGTCCCGATCCCAGCGAGCCCGTGATCGACTTGGCTCCTCTGGTCACCGTGATCTATAATGCCGATGCGCTTGGCGACCGTTCTTACAACGACCTCATCTTCCACGGTGTGGAGGAGGCCGCGCGGGTGCGTGGCCTGCGTACCATGCACCTCTCGCCCGACAGCTATGACGAGGGTAAGGACTATCTGGCGACGATGTTCCAGACGGTGGCCAATACCAAGAACGATACCGTGCGCCGCCTCTATATCGTGTGCGCCGCTGGCTACGACGCATATATCCGTGAGCACAGCAAGGTGTTCGACGAGAACCCCTATGCCCACCTGCTTTATCTGGAGACCCCCTACCCGCTGGAGGGCAGCTCGTCTACGCTCTATCTGCCCTACTATGGGGCCATGTATCTGACGGGGGCCGTGCAGCCCGTGACTAACGGAAACGTGCATGTGGTCGCCGCCAACCCTGTCGACGAGACCGTGGCAGGAGCAGTGAAGGGCTTCTGCGATGGTTTCAACACCGACTACTACGAGGTGAACATGATGCGGCTTTACCATGAGCTTTACCCCGACAATTTCACCGAAGCCGATGTGGAAAACTATCAGAATACTTGGAAGAAAGCCCTGAGCGTGCGCTATCTCAGTGAGCAGTCGGGCGGTGGGTATAACATGCCCTCTTCCTATTTCCTGAAGATGCTTCGGGAGTTGGAGGAAAGTTCCCCTATGGAATACATGCGCCCGGTCATCGTGCCCGTGTGTGGCGGCTCCAGTTCCACGCTGCGGTATCTGCTGGAGACGCTGGGCTGGGGATACTATATAGGCATCGATGCCGACGTGAACACGTCGCTGTGCTCCATGTCGTGCGTCAAGCATATCGACCGTGCCGTTGGCCGGTGCATCGACCAGTGGCTCTCGCCCGGCGGAATGCCGCACCATCAGGTACTGGGGCTGGCAGAAGGCTATACCGAGTGCGTCAGCCATTTTGAAGGAATCAATCGTCAGACCGTCGACTTCTTTATTCCCGACACCATGTATCAACGCATATACGACGATGCCGTCAGAAAGGAGAAAGCTTATGGAAAATAAGATTGTTTTGCGCCGCTGGCTGCAGGCCGTGGCATGCGTGGCGCTTCTGCCCTTTTTCTTCACTGCCTGTAGCCAGGAGGCCGACAGGGTGGTGTATCAGCCGCGCCACCACTGGGTAGACAAGCACATTGCCGTGGTGGCCCGACTGAGCGATGCCGGCGAGAAGGCCCGTCTGGAGCGCACGGCACAATGGCTGCTCGACAACTTCCAGACGTCCCAGCTCAGTGGCGACACCTGTCTGCGCCTGCATCTGCAGTGGTACGACGAGGATACCGAAGACATGTCAGCCCTTGGTGCCCGCCTGGCCGCCGACGATAGCGTGGCGGCCGTCGTGGGGCCGTTCAGCAACGAGCATGTGAGTGACTTTGCTGCCGCCAGCCGCCAGACAGAGAAACCCATCATCGCGCCTGTCGTCACCAGCGAGGAGCTCATACGCCGCTATGCCGTGCCCACCCAGATGGGGCTCAACACCGTCCACCCCTTCCTCTGGTCGCTCACCGAGACCGACGTGGCCTTCTCCGAGGTCGTCATGAGCGCCTTTGCCGCCGCCAGCCTGTACGACAATTCATCTGCCAGGGGGGCGGTATTGTCGCCCGACAACCTCTATGGCCAGACCTTCTTCGACTGGACGCCGTTCCAGGCAGCAAACCTCGGCATCGCGCTCGACGAGAACCAACGCTACACTTCTACCGACGACATGGTGAAGAGGCTGCGTGCCATCCTCGATGAAGAAAATGAGATTTTCGATGAAGGCATGAGGATAAGATACTCTAATTTCTGTGTCATCGAGCACCTGCAGCAGCTATACGATGCCGCCTACATGCGCCGTGTGCGCCTCATCGAGTACTACGGGTATGATGAAGACCACCCCTCTGCCGATGACCCGTACTATGACACTTATTCGTTCGAGAGCTTGCTGCGCACCTATTTTGCATACGCCGACATCAGCCAGGAAGAACTCGACAAGCTCAGCGACCCTCAGCTGCAACTGCTCGACACCTATCAGGGCTTTGCCCCTTACGCCGACCCCACCACGGGCTTCGAGCTCGGCTACGAGGGCCGCTACGGCGTGAAGCCCACCTTCGCCGAATGCAAGTTCTACGACGGCCTGATGCTTGCCGCCTTTGCCTGCTACAAACAGGTGCACGACAGCAGCAGCGATACCGACGAGGAGCAGAGGACGCTGCAGAAGAACCGCGCCTTCAACCAAGCCATCTACGACCTCTGCTTCCCTAACGCCACCCGTGCCATCAGCGCCACGGTGTGGAGCCCCACGGCCATGAAGCTCTATCTCGAAGCGCTACGTAGAGGGCAACTGCTACAGTTCCGGGGTGCCTCGGGCGACATCAGCTTCGACCCGGAGACCTGCACGCCAGCCACCGGCACTTACTACATACACTGGCAGATAAACGATGGCAGGCTGAACATTCTCAACTATTTCAGCTCCGTGGGCAATCATCGCGTGGGCGATGCCACCGCTGCCTGGCGCTATCTCTACGACGAGGCCAAGGCCCAGAACCAGTTTGCCTCGCAGGCACAGGACCAGGATGTAGACATTGCCTACGGCCCGCTTGCCGACCAGTATGTGGTGCTGGTGCATGGCAGCAGGGGCTATGCGAACTATCGCCACCTGTCGGATGTGCTCAGCATCTATCAGCACATGCGCGCTGCCGGTTTCGACGACGACCATATCATACTCATTGCCGACCCATCGCTGGCCTTCGATTCCAGAAATTCCGAGCCTGGCATCATTCGTAATGCCCCCGACGGCCCCGACCTGATGCAGCACGTGCAGATAGACTACAATGCAGCCCAGCTCTCGGCAGTCGACGTCGCCGCCATCCTCAGTGGGCAAAGCAGCGACCGACTGCCCATCGTGGTGCCGCCCGATGCCGGCAACAATATCCTGTTTTACTGGAGCGGGCATGGGCGCAGCCACGCCCAGGGCGGCAGCGACGAGTTCGAGTGGCGCGGCGAACCGGCGGGACGGGGATTCACCCGCGACCTGCTGAGTGAGACAGTAAAGCAGATGCATGAGGCCAACAGCTATCGGAAAATCTTCATCGTGGCAGAACCCTGCTATGCCGAGGTGGTCGTCAAGGGCATCGAGGGCATACCGGGGGTGCTTGCCATGACCGGTGCCAATGCGCAGGAGCAGTCCTGGGCCGACCACTGGAACAAGGATGCCCTCGTCTGGATGTGCGACCGCTTCACCGACAACTTCACCAGTGCCGTAGCCTATAATCCCGACATCACTTATCGAGACCTCTACCTGTACTGTGCCCAGCGCACCCTGGGATCGCATGCCTGCATCGTCAACGCTGCTTACTTCGGCAACCTCTACCATACAGGGCCTGCCGAGTTTGTGCAGCGAACGAGCATACACAGAGAATGACATTTTATTCAACTTCCGCTGGGAAAAGATAATCCCTATTCTTTATCGCCAAGCTGTATGAATATGCATTCCGTTTTTTCGATTTTCAAGACAAATAAAATTTGCGTTTTAGAACGGCGGCAGACAGACACGGCCTCCCTGCCAATGCCATCGTAGGCCGTCGGCGACGCAATTAAGCCTCCGTTGGGCCTCTGTGGTGGCTCTTCGATGCAGAGTTGCTTGCCTGTTCCGCCTGTTTTGGGATGCAATACAGCCTCGACTACATCCCAAAACAGGCTGAATTGAAGTGCAAAACTGCCTGAATTGCGACCCAAAACAGTATGAATTGCGATGCGGTCTTTTTGTTGAATTATAACAGATTGGTTTTCAGTGTTTTATGAAAGTTGTTGAGATTCTGAAATTTCGGACGAGGAGCTGCGCGCTTCCGAAATTTTAAATCTCAGCGGTTTTCACCGGATATTTATGCAACATGGCGGTGCATAAATATAAAATAGTAGTCGGCGCAGGTTGCTGTGTAAGCATTTTGCGTAAATCGTCGGCATCGGTGAGGCATGGGAAAATAATAAAAAAACTTAAATTTCAGTGGGCATTACGTAAAGAGATTGCATTTTTCGCGAATTATACGTACCTTTGCACCCCGAAATAAAAGCTGCCGTTGAGCAAATGACTCTTTAACGGCAGCAGAAAATAATTTTTAAATCAAAAAAACAAAACGACAATGAGTCAAAAAATTCGTATCAAGCTGAAGAGCTACGACCACAAGTTGGTCGACAAGTCAGCCGAGAAAATCGTGAAGGCCGTAAAGGCCACAGGTGCCATCATCAGCGGTCCTATCCCCCTTCCCACCCACAAGCGCATCTACACTGTGAACCGTTCCACCTTCGTCAACAAGAAGTCTCGTGAGCAGTTCCAGCTGAGCGACTACAAGCGCCTCATCGACATCTATTCGTCGACAGCCAAGACCGTCGATGCCCTGATGAAGCTTGAACTGCCAAGCGGCGTAGAGGTGGAGATTAAGGTATAATAACGCTTAAGACACCACAGCGAACATACAGAAGAACCCGTGTTGCACTTTGGGCAGCACGGGTTCTTCTGTATCTGGCAATAACCCTCGCAAAAAAATGCAGCAAAGCCTTATTTATCAAAAAATGCCACAAATTTCTACTTTTTTTGTGATTTATGTGTCACATTATAATTTTTTATTGTATTTTTGCGGGCAGAACATAAGCAAACACTAAACGACAATGAAAAGAATATTCATGACATTTACCTTGCTGCTCGCGCTCTCTGGCATCGCTGCGGCACAGCAAGTCAGAAACCTGGTACTGATAGAAGAATTTACCAATACCGGCTGTGGCCCCTGCGCATCGTGGTCGCCAACGCTCGACTCGTGCATCAACTACCGGCTTGGCGACTGCATTGCCATAAAATACCACTCGTCGTTCCCCTATAAAGAAGACGAGTACTACCTCAACGAGCGTGAGGCCATGCAGACGCGCGTAGATTATTATGGTGTAAACGCCGTGCCTGCCACCTTCGTCAACGGCACGGAGCTGGGCACCCGCACCTACGGATTCCTAAGCCAGGCCATCGACTACTGCCTGCAGCAGCCACGAATGTTTGAACTGAGCGTGAGCAAGCAGATTGCCGGCGGGCAGCTGCAGGCCAAGGCCAGCCTCACCCCTCTGGGCAGCATCGGCGATGCCAGCCGCCTGCGCTTGTTCGTGTCCGTCATCGAGGTGCACATCGAGAAGCCGACACCCTTCCCCAACGGCGAGACGGAGTTAAACTACACCATGCGCAAGATGCTCACCCCCGCCGGCGGTCAGCCCTTCGAGGGCGCAACCACCTTTGAGGGGCAATGGGGCATGGACCATTTAGACAGCCAACAGCAGCTGGGCGTAGTGGCCTTCGTGCAGAACGTGGAGACGCGCGAGATTCTCGCCACGGCCTACAGCGGCCCAGAAGCAGAAGGCGAGAACCGCATGGCACTGATGAGGCTGACCGACACGCCCGACATGATCTGCACGCCCAACTACTATGGCAAAGTGATCTTCCGCAACGACGGTGCCGGCACGCTGACGCAGGCTACGCTCAACGTGAGAGTGAACGGATCGGCCAAGCAGTATGACTGGCACGGCAGTCTGGACTATCTGGAGCGCGACACGCTGGTGTTCGACGGCTTTACTGGTTTCGACCTGTCGGAAGACAAGAACCGGGTAGAGGTGTGGTTCAGCAACGTGAACGGCACCGACGCCACCAGCAACGTGGCCACATCACAGTTTGCCCACTCGGTGCAGGCCAGCCACGACGTGCAGCTCAAGATCTATACCGACAAGAAACCCGAGGAGACTACCTGGAAGCTATACGACTCGGCGGGCAACGTGGTGCGCCAGGGAGGCCCCTACGACGGACAGGCACGTAAGTTCATCACCATCAATCTTGAGCTGACCCATAACGACTGCTACCAGATAGAATTCCTCGACAGCGGTGGCGACGGCATAAAAGGTGCCAACGGCAACGGCTACTACCAGCTGTTCCAGGTCGACGAGGCTGGCAAGACCTCGCGCATAGCCCAAGGCGACTACAACGGCAGCCGTCACGACGTGTTCTTCCGGCTGAACGGCGCCCTCTCGCCAGTGAAGGAGCGGCTGGTGCTCTTCGAAGAGTTTACCAACACCTCGTGCGACCCCTGCGCGGAGTTTTCGCCTGCGCTCGACAAGACCATCTACGAGCGCATGGGACAGATGGTGCCCATCACCTACCACTACAACTTCCCGTCGCCCACCGACCCCTTCTACCTGGCCGCCTCCACCGACGTGATGGCGCGCGCCACGCTCTATGGGGTGACGGGCGTGCCTGCACTACGGGTAGACGGTGAGCAGGTGGGCTCCTGGGGCTATGAGGACTATCTCGACGCATACGTAGACGGAGCAGGGAGCGTGGAAGCACTGGTAGACCTCGATGCCGACGCACAGGTTGCCAGCGACGGCACGCTGAAGGTCGACGTAAGCGTGATGCCAAAAGGGGTTGCCGACGGCAGAGACCTGCGCCTTTTTGTGGCCGTGGTCGAAGAGCGCGTAGAGTGGGCACAGCCAGCCGCCAATGGCGAGAGCGCATGGAACTACGTGGTGCGCAAGCTGCTGCCAAGCCCGCAGGGGCAAGCCCTCGAGGCCGACCTGACGCAGACCGTGCCCTACCATTACGAGATGAGCTGGAAGCCACAGAACTTCTACGACGACACGCAGCTGGGCGTCGTGGCCTTTGTGCAAAACATGAGCAACAGGCAGGTGCTGGGCACCGTCTACGCCCCACGCACAACGGGCAGCCCGCAAGGCATCAAGATTCTGAAGGTGCTCAATACGCCCGGCCGCATCTGCTCGCCTAAGTTCACCAGCGACCTGATGGTGCGTGGCACAGGGCGCGAGCCGCTCACCAGCGCCATGCTCAATGTGAGCATCAACGGGGAGGTGCAGCAGACCCCCTGGGCCGGACGGCTCGATTATCTGGAAATCGATACCATCAGCACGCCGCTCTTCGACAGCTTCACACTGCGGGGCGACGGTATGCCCAACGACGTAGAGATATGGCTGTCGCAGCTGAACGGCACTGCCGAGGAGAGCCTGCACAGCAAGCTCACCGTTGCCAATGCCTTTGCCGCACAGCATGCCGTAAGGCTGACATTGATGACCGACAACGCCCCAGACGAGATAACGTGGAAACTCTACAACTCGGCCGGCGACGTGGTGGCCGAAGGGGGACCCTACACCGAAGCGCGCAAACGGCACGTCGTCGACCTGGGACTGAGCATCGACGACTGCTACCATCTGGAATTTCTCGATGCCGGCGGCAATGGCATCACCGGCGAGAACGGCCGTGGCTACTACATGCTGCATGAAGTGCAGGCCGACGGCAAGACGCGCCTGCTGACACAGGCCGACTACACCACTGCGCAGCACGATGTGTTCTTCAGCCTCGAGAATGCCAGCACCACCGCCCTGCCCACTGTCTCGTATACTGCGATACCATCGCAGTCCACCGGCCAGCCACGCGACCTTCTGGGCCGCCCCGCAACCCAGCGCTCACCCATCATTATATACCAAGGCAAAAAATCAACCAACAAATAAAATTAAAATACGTATGAAAAGACTTTACACACTCTTTGCCCTGGCCATGACCGCCACCCTGTCGGCCCTGGCCCAATGGAACACCAACGCCACCCCCGTGTGCATCTACGATGCCGCAGGACACGGCGACTACTATGCTTGCAACGTCAAGGCGGCACGCACTGCCGACAAGAAGACCTGGCTCTCGTGGAAGACTTGGGGCAGGAAGGAGATAGGCGGACGCCAGCTGATAGCCGTGCGCACCTACCTGCAGCTGCTCGACATCGACGGCAAACCGTTGTTTGCCGAGCCTGTCATGGTCAACGACCACTTCACCAACAGCTACTGGTCGGACTATGGACTGCAGGTGGCTGCCGACGGCTCGGCCATCGTGACCGTGGCCGACGGACGAGCCGAGGAGGCCAGCCCCAACACCGAGAGCGACCACGCCGAGGGATTCGCGCCCGCCATCTACAAAATAGACCAGGAGGGCAACTTCCTCTGGGGACTCGATGGCGTAGACTTCCCTCAGTACACTCAGGCGGCCTTCACCAACTGCTACGTGGTGGGCAACGACACTTACTTCATCTTCTACAATACCAGTTTCGACGATTCGGGCACGGCCGATGACATGAGCAACATAGGCACCTTCATACAGCGCATCGACGACGACGGAACGCTAGCATGGGAGCAACCACGCAAGTGGTCTGACGATTTCATCACCCTGCAGATCGTGCCCTCTACCGACGGAGAGTTCCTGCTCTTCGACAAGTCGCCCAACGGATCGCTCGTGCACCGCATGAACCGCAACCTCGAAGAGGTGTGGGGCGAACCCGTGCTCTACGACGAGCATAAGTACGACGGATATGAGATGAACCACTACAAGCTCGTGTCCGACGGGCAGGGCGGTGCCGTCGTGGCCTTTGTGCGCACCATGGGCCAGTTTGCCCACAATATCCGGGTGCAGCACATCTATGCCGACGGCTCGCTGGGATTCGGCCTTACCGGACTCGATGCTGCCAACACCGAGGATGGCGACTACGACTATTGCGGCGTGGCCGCCGACCCCGACACGAAGGAGATCCTGGTCGACTTTGAGTCGCAAGAGGAAACGGGCTACCACGTGAAGCTGCAGAAGTTCAGCTACGACGGCGATTACCTCTCCGACGAGCTGGGCGTGTCGATAGCACGCAAAGACCTCGACAACGCCTATGCCTTCGGGCGGGTGGGCATCGGCTCGGCTGGCGACGGCAACTGGATTGTGGCCTATCGCGACGTGCAGGCCTTCGGAGCCAACACCTCGTTCATCATCCGCCGATACGACAAAGAAGGCAACCGCGTGTGGACACGCACCATCGGCCGCAACCTCGACCCCACCAACTGCACTTTCTGCGTAGAGAAAGAAGCATCGTATCTCTTCTATCGTGAGTCATCGACCAACAAGAATCCCGGTGTCACCGTCTTCCGCATCAATCACGACGGAGGCTATACCGTAGACTATTCTACGGGCATCGACGATGTGGCCAACGTGCAGCCGGCCTCGGCTGCACGCATCTACTCGCTCGACGGCAAACTGCTCTCGCAACCCCGCAAAGGACTCAATCTGCTGAGGCATGCCGACGGAACCGTGGAAAAACGAATACACTAACACCTATTATTTACTAACACATTAACGCTTATGAAAAAAAGATTAACTTTGTTCGTCATGGCAATACTGGCTGTGCTCAGCGCACAGGCACAGGTCATTGCCTACGAGGTGCAGAAGAAGGTGAAGCAAGACCCTCCCGCACCTACAGTCGTCGACCTTCAGGGCACCACTGGCAAAGACCTGTCGAAGGTGCTGCTCGATGCCGACGGAAACATCAACTTCAATGCCGCCGACGACGTGACGGCCTTCCCCATCGGCTTCGACTTCGGCTACAACGGCTACACGATGAAGTACTTCCTGATTGAGGGCGACGGTGCCGTGCTGCTCAGTCCTACCGAGAAGGTGTCTACCGACGTCCATGTGCTGGGCACTACCGCCGCTGCCAACATTCTCACCTCCGACAAGGCCGAGAACATGTTCGGTGCCATCGTGCGCACCGGCAGCTATGGTCTCGACGACACCGAGATCAGCTACGTCACCTCCGGCGAAGAGGGCAACCGCGTGCTCACCATCTGCTATAAGAACATGGGCATACAGAGCAACTCCTGGACCGTGGAGACCGAGGTGGCCAAGGTGACACTGGAGTATAAGATTTATGAGGCCACGGGCAACATCGAGATGTGCCTGAGCGGCTACAAACCCTATGCCGATGTGGGCAAATACAACTTCATGCGCATAGGCATCGTGGGCGACAAGGGCGACTGGCTCTTCCTCAGCGACTATGAGGCCACGAGCCTGAGCCAGAAGGATGCCAACGTAGCCTACAATGCCGAGAGCTATCCTGCCGACGGCACCATCTACACCTTCGTGGCCCCCGAGCCTTGCCAGACGCCTGCCGAGGCTCCTACGGCGCTCGTCCTCACATCGACCACGACGCAGATCAGCGGCACGTTCACCTTCGGGTCGGCCGACCACTACCTGGTGCTCGTGAGCAAGGAAAGCACGCTCACGGAGCAGCCTGCCGACAAGAAGAAATATAGGGTGGGCGACGAACTGGGCAATGCACAGGTAGTAGCCATCGTGGCTGCCGCCGACGGCGAGGCCGCCTTCACCACGCCTGGCAACTGGCAGGCCGAGGCAGGCCAGAACTACACCGTGTTCGTATATGGTTACAACAGTCTCTGCTCGGCAGGACCGCTCTACAACGCCACGGCCACCTCGGCCAGCACCAAGATGAAGCCCGCCGCTCCCACGGCCCTGACGACGGCCAATGCCGACAAGAACACCATGCAGGTGAGCGTAGAGGCTGCCGGTACCGTGCTCGTGGCCATGACGCAGGAGCAGGGCACCGACCGCTGGGGCGACCCCGCACCCTACGGAGCCTTCGGCGAGCCACAGGGCAACTATAGCGTGGGCGATGAGATCGACGGTGGCGGCAAGGTCATCTTCGTGGGCTCGCCCGCCGAAGCCATCAGCCTCGACGGCCTTGTGGCCGGCACACCTTATTTCTTCCGCGCCTGGAGCACCGATGGCGAGGGAGGCTACTCGTCGGAATACGTCGATGCCATCGACGTGACGGCCGGCGTGCTGCCCTGGAATGCCACGTTCGACGAGCGCGTGGGCTACGAGGCCTTCCTGCCCGGATGGGTCAAAGACGATGCCGACCTCTGGAGCAGTCAGCCCCAGCCCGACAATGGCTACGTCTACAGCAACATCACCTATATTGAGAACGCCGAGCAGGGCGTCGACACTTGGATTGAGTCGCCCTACATCTACATGGGCGAACAAGGCACGAAGATGAAGTTCAGCCTGGGCGGCAGCGGCGGCTTCCGCGGCATGAGCAACTGGACGCTCGAAGAGGGCGACAAGGTGGTGGTGCAGGTCACGGCCGACGGCACCAACTATACCGATGTGTTCGCCATCGACAATACTACTGTCGAGGCACTCTCGCGCAGCGAGCTTACCCCGTTCACCTTCAGCTTCACCGAGCTGGCAGGCCAGAAGGCGCGCCTGCGCATACTGGCTCACCGCAACACCACCGGACAGGTGCGCATCGGTTCTATCTCGCTCGACGTGAAGAGCGACTGTGAGGCTCCAACCGCCTTCTCGCTCGTTGGCCTGGAGGGCAGCACCGCCGTGGTGGGCTGGACGCCCGCTGCCGAGGAAGATGCCTGGGAGGTGAGCTATAAGAAAGCTGCTGATGAGGCTTGGAGCGACAACATACTGGTGCAGGAGCCGAAGGTGGCGCTCACCGGCCTTTCTGGAGCCACCGCCTACGAGGTGCGCGTGCGCTCGCTCTGCTCGGCCGAGAAGAAGAGTGCCTGGAGCGATCCCTTCACCTTCAAGACAGGCTATATCGTGCCCTTCGAGACCAACCTGGCCACCGACGACCTGGCCGACTGGGCTGCCTATGCTGGCATACTGAGCGACAACACCGAGCTGATGCCGGGTGGCGACGTGCTCATTGGTGCCGGACGCTTTGGCGGCAGCAACCATGTCTATCAGCCCAACGATGAGAGCTACTCGTGGCTCGTCACCCCCTCCATCAGCTTAGGCAGCGATGCCACGGCCGAATACGAAGTGAGCTTTACCTATACCACCAACTTTGCCATTGTCAATCCCGAGAGCTTCGAAATCAAGGCCGTAGTGGCCCAGGATGGCGAGAACTTCAGCTCCAGCAACGTGCTGGGCACCATCTCGCTCGAAGAGCAGCCTGCCGAGGGCGAGCAGAAGACCTTCACCTTCCCCCTGAAGGGCTTCAGCGGCAACGTGCGCATCGGCTTCTACTTCGCCGGCAAGGCACAGGAACTGCCCTGGCTCAGCCTCGAAAAGGTGGGCATGAAGCAGGCCGAAGGCCCACAGGATGCCAGCTATAAGTTTGTGGCTACCGAATGGATTGCAGGCGATGCCGGACGCATCAGCCCTGACAAGGTCGTGGCCAATGCCGACAACACCATCACCGTGAGTCAGGAAGGCCAGAATAACGTGGCACTGCTCTTCCGCTCGAGCAATGTCTATGAGGTGCCTGCCGCCAACCGCTACTTCGTGATCAAGGCCACTGGCCTGAGCACTGCCGACGGTGCCAGCTATCTCTGGTGGCTCAACAACACCAACAATGGTTCGCAGATAGCTCCCTCGGCTACCTATACCGAAGATGGGCAGACCGTCTTCGCATGGGACTGCGCCACCATCAGCATCGGCGGACAGCTGGGCATCACGGACACGCAGTTCAAGGACGAGGGCGGCTGGAGCACCACCTTCGGCATGACCCTGGCCGATGCCTCGGTGCCTGCAGTGATCAGCTACATCGGCTTCCAGGAGAGCATTGCGGAGCCTGTCGTCGAGAACGCCTACCAGTGGGATCCCAACCTCTGGGTGGCTGGCGACCCGGGTCGCATCTCGCCCAGCAATGTGGTGGTAGACCAGACGGCCAAGACCATCACCGTCGATAAGACGGGCGACAACAACGTGGCCCTGCTCTACAAGACCGACCAGACGCTCTATGTGGAAGGGGCGAAGTACTTCGTAATCAAAGGAAAGGGTCTCTCTACCGCCGAAGGCAAGAGCTATCTGTGGTGGCTGAACAACACCAACAACGGTTCGCAGGTGGCTCCCACCAAGATTGTGGAACAGGATGGGGAGACCATCTTCTCATGGACTATTGCCGAGACGGGACTAGGTGCCTCCTTCGAGGCTGCACGCACCTATCTGGTGGGCACTGCTTCTTGGAACACCACCTTCGGCCTGACGCTGGCCGACGACAATGTGCCCGCAGTCATCAGCTACATCGGCTTCGACAAGGACGACATCACCACCGGCGTGCAAGCCATTAGCAATGTGGCAATGGGCAGCAACGCCATCTACAACCTCCAGGGGGTGCGCGTCGACAATGCAACCAAGGGCCTCTACATCGTCAATGGAAAGAAGACGGTCGTGAAATAACGCAAGTCGAGACCTATCATACAGAAACGTGCATGGCACTCAGATGCCATGCACGTTTCTGTATGCTTAGGGAGCGGGCGTCTTATTGCATGTCTTTGGTAAGTATGGCCTCGAGTTCCTCGGCCGAGAGGCGCAGGCGGAACTGTCCGCTCTTGGCTATCGATATGTAACCCGTCTCTTCCGAAACGATGATGCACAGCGCGTCGCTCTCTTGGCTCATGCCCAGTGCTGCCCGGTGGCGCAAACCCAGGTCCTTGGGTATGTCGAGGCTGTGGCTTACAGGCAGTATACAGCCGGCGGCACGTATGCGCCGGTCGGCAATGACCATGGCTCCGTCGTGCAAGGGCGAGTTCTTGAAGAAAATGTTCTCGATGAGCCGCTGGTTGATGGCCGCATCGACCACTTCGCCCGTCGACACGATGTCGTTGAGCGATGAGCCTCGCTGTATCACGATGAGTGCTCCCACCTTGCCCTTGGCCATCGACATGCAGGCCATCACGATTGGTATGATGCTGCGTTTCAGCGAGGCTTGGTCTTTCTCTTTGTCGTGCTTGGGCATGAAGAAGCGAACCACGGTGCGCACGCGCTGGTGGGCACCGATGTTGTAGAGCACCTTGCGTATGTCGTCTTGAAAAAGCACGATGATGGCTATCACGCCTACCGACACCAGCTTGTCGAGAATGGTGCCCAGCAGTCGCATCTCGATAATCTGGGCCACAAACACCCAGACCACGATAAAGATAAGTATGCCCACAAACACGTTGAGTGAGCGCGATTCGCGCATGAGCCGGTAGATGTAGTAAAGCATCAGAGCTACCAGCAAGATGTCGATGAAGTCTTTCAGTCCAAAATCGAAAAACACCGTTATAATCTAAGTTTTTTATGACTATTTATTATTTACAAATTGCAGTCATCTTGCAGCACTCCACGGCTTCCTTCACGTCGTGTACTCTCAGTATCGAGGCTCCCTTCGTCAGCGCGAGGGTGTTTAATATGGTGGTGCCGTTGAGAACGTCGTGGGGCTCTGCTCCCAGCGTCTTATAAATCATCGACTTGCGCGAGATGCCCACCAGCAGGGGCAGCTCCATCACCTTGAGCTTTTCCATCTGGCGCATCAGTGCGAAGTTCTCTTCCAGGTTTTTGCCAAAGCCGAATCCTGGGTCAAGGATGATGTCTTTCTGCCCGTGGTCGCGCAGCAGCTGCACCTTGCGGGCAAAGGCAAGGAGCGTGTCGTGCAGGTCGTGCTGTACCGAGGTCAATATATAGGGCACCCCCAACCGTGCCACCATTCTGAACATGTTGGCATCCTGCCCTTCGCTCACGTCGTTCACGATAGCTGCGCCATATTCCTCTACGGCCATTCGTGCCACATCGGCCCGGAAGGTGTCTACCGACACGATGGCATCGGGCACCTCGCGGCAGACAATGGGCAGCGCCATGCGTAGCCGCTCCATCTCTTCCTGCTGGCTCACCTCCTCGTGGCCGGGACGTGTAGAATAGGCTCCTACGTCTATGATAAGCCCCCCCTCATCAACGATTTGGCGCGCACGCCGGGCGATGGCCTGTCCGGTCTGCATGCGGCTGGCGGCATAGAACGAATCTGGGGTGGCATTCAGTATGCCCATTACCAAAGGCTGTTCCAGACTCAGCAAGCTTCCTTTTATATTTAAAGTGTAGTCCATACTTGGCGCAAATTTACGAAAAAAGGCGGTAAATGACAAGTATTTTTAGAACATTAACTATTTAAATGAAGAAACGTGTTCTCAATTGAGAGAAAATAATTACCTTTGCGCTGCAAAAAAAACACTTAATATGCAAAACGACTTGTTTTTAGGATTTAATCTTGATGCATGGATTACTATACTCACCGTGCTAAGTATGTTTACCACCCTGCTCTTCACCAAGCTGCGCACCGACATTGTGTTCTTGGCGGCTATCGGTGTGCTTTTCGTTACCGGCGTGCTCGATGCCAAGGAGGCTTTCTCGGGCTTCAGTTCCTCGTCGGTGGTCGTCATAGGCGTGTTGTTCATCGTCGTTGCCGGCCTCACCCATACTGGCGTGCTGCAATGGATTGTGAAACACCTGTTGGGCCAGCCCTTCAGCTATCGTAAGGCCGTGGTGCGCCTCATGCTGCCCGTGGCCGGCCTCAGCTCTTTTCTGAGCAACACCACGGTAGTGGCCATGTTTGTGGGCATCGTGAAGATGTGGTCGAAGAAGTTGGGCATCTCGCCCTCGAAGCTGCTCATACCACTGAGCTACGTTTCTGGCATGGGCGGCGTATGCACCCTCATAGGCACACCGCCCAACCTGATTATCTCCGGCCTGTATGCCGACAAAACCGGGCATACCATGAACGTGCTGGCCACCACTATACCCGGCCTGTTCTGCCTCGGCGTAGGCATTCTCAGCATCATCGTCTTCCGTCGCCTGCTGCCCGACCGTAAGGCTCCCGAATCGGCCTTCGAAGCCACGTCGGAATATACCGTGGAGCTGCTGGTGCCCAGCGACAACAAGCACATCGGGCAGACGCTGGCCGATGCCGGACTGTACGCCCCTAAGGGTGGCTCGTTGCTGGAAATCTATCATTTCGATAATATCCCCACCCCTGTGAGCGAAGGCGAGTTCATCATGGGTGGCGACCGGCTGGTCTATGCCGGACAGATAGAAGAGATACTGGAGCTGAAGAACAGCCACGGCCTGGTAAGTGCCGATCACCACGTGTTCTCGCTCAGCGAGGTAGACCGCAACCGCCGTCTGCGCACGGCCTATGTCACCTTCGGCAGCGCGCTCATCGGCACCACCATTGGCAACAGCTCTTTCGAGCACGACAACAACATGACGCTGGTGGCCGTGGCACGCAGGGGGCAGCGCATCAACGAGTCGCCGCGACAGGTGACACTCGAGGCTGGCGACACTTTGCTCCTGGAGTGCCCCCCGCAACTGAGCATCGACACCGAGAAGCTATCGGCCCAACTTCATTTCTTCGACAGCGATCAGCTGCCCAACGTAGGCCCCAAGACCTTTATTGCAACAGCCATCATGATCGCCATGGTGGTGGTCTCGTCCCTCAACATACTGCCTTTGCTTGAGTGCGCCTTCCTGGCTGCCGGTGCCATGCTGGTGCTGGGGTGTTGCACCCCTACGCAGGCCATGCAGAGCATCAATGGCGAGATTCTCATCGTCTTCGCGGGCAGCGTGGTGCTGGGCGAGGCCATACAGAAGACCGGCCTTGCTGAGCAGTTGGCCTTTGGCATTCTCGACATCTGCGGCAGCAACCCACTGGTGGTCATGACGGCCATCTGCCTCGTCGGCACGTTCATCACCGAGTTCATTTCAAACACGGCAGCCGGTGCCATGTTCTTCCCCATCATGTACGAAGCGGCCGAGAAACTGGGCTACGAACCCTATCCTTTCCTCATCGCCCTGATGATCAGCGTCAGCAGCAGCTTTGCCACCCCCATCGGCTCACCCACCCACATGTTGGTCTACGGTCCCGGCGGCTATCGTTTCAGCGACTTCATGCGCATCGGTCTGCTCATGAATATCATCATTCTGGTGGCCAATATCTTCATCGTCAACATTGTCTATCCGCTTACGATGATTGGGAATTGAAAATTGAGAATTGAGAATTGAAAATTGAGAATTGGCTGCGCACACACCCGGATGGGTAAGGAGGCGCAGCCAATTCTCAATTTTCAATTCTCAACTCTCAATTATTATTTGGGTTGCTTGCCGATGTAGGCCAGTATGCCTCCGTCAACGTAGAGCACATGACCGTTCACGGCATCTGAGGCATGTGAAGCCAGGAACACGGCGGGGCCGCCCAGCTCAGAGGGGTCGAGCCAACGGCCAGCGGGCGTCTTGGCGCAGATGAACGAGTCGAACGGATGACGGCTGCCGTCGGGCTGGCGCTCGCGCAGCGGTGCGGTCTGCGGCGTAGCGATGTAGCCCGGGCCAATGCCGTTGCACTGTATGTTGTATTCGCCATACTCCGAGCAGATGTTGCGCGTGAGCATCTTCAGGCCACCCTTGGCGGCAGCATAGGCCGAGACGGTCTCGCGGCCCAGCTCCGACATCATCGAGCAGATGTTGATGATCTTGCCCTCGCGGCGCTCCATCATCTCGGGAATCACGGCACTCGAGCAGATGAACGGACCGACGAGGTCGATGTCGATGACCTGCTGGAACTCCTCGCGCTTCATCTCGTGCATGG
>CAMJLB010000061.1 GCA_946406555.1 uncultured Prevotellaceae bacterium
GCTGTTTTGCAGTGTAATTCAGGCTGTTTTGCAGTGTAATTCAGGCTGTTTTGCATCATAATACAGGCTGTTTTGCGGTGTAATTCAGACTGTATTGCACCATCATACAGACTGTTTTGCGGCGTAATCCAGACAGTCAGACGTTTTTTTCTTCTTACTAGCCTGGATTATTCATACCGCGAAGTGGTATGGCCCCAATGCTATGAATAATGCAGGATTGCTTTTCCTTACCGCCTTGCCTTCTCGATGTAGAGTTCCTGGATGGCGGGCACTTCTCCCAGGCCCTCCAAACAGACATTTACGGCGAAGCCTTCGTGCTCGAGGGTCTGCCTCCATTCGCCAGCGATGTCGGCATTGGCGTGGTTGCCGGCCACGAAGAGCAGGGGCACGAGGGTGACGCTGTGGGCCTGCTGCGCCTTCAGACTGGCAATGAGCGTCTGCAGCGTGGGGTAGCCCTCGATGGTGGCCACGTGGCAGAGGGGGTGCCCCTCGGCATGCAGCATATAGTCGAGCTGAGAGTAGAGGGCAGTGGCGGGGCCCTGGGTGCCGTGACCCACGAAGACCACGTGCTCGCGCTGGCTGGCATTGGCGGGGTGGCGATCGGCGAGAATGGTACACAGGCGACGAGCATCGGCGACGCTATGGAGCAACGGCGTGCCGAGGGTGATGTCGTCGAAGAAGGGGCGCACCTGCTCTATGTCGTTGCGCAGCTGGGCCATCTCCTTGCCATCGATGACGAAGGTGGGCTGCACCACGATGCGCCGGTGCCCGTCGGCGCGCAGACGCAGCAGGGCATCGAGGGGCAAGGCTTTCTGCTCGCCGCGCTGTGCCAGCCGTTTCGTGACGATGGGTGAGGCGTAGGCCTCGCAGACGGCGAGGTGGGGAAAGGCCTGCTTGGCCTTCTGGTTGATGGCATCGATGGTCTTGGCGCGCGTATCGGCGAAAGTGGTGCCATAGTGCACCAGGAGCAAAGCAGAATGCTCCTGTGCGTAAAGCGACGCGCACAGGAGCATGAATAATGACGTGATGAGGTTTCGCATGAATAATTCTGGCTTCGGGAGATTATTCTGCATCGTCCTGCACCAGACGTATCTGGTCGAAATAGTAGCCGGGAGCGATGCTCAGGCCCTTGGTGACTTTGCCTGTGGGCACGTCGAGAATGTAGATGCATTCGCCGTCGGCATTGCTCACGCCGATATATGCCTTGTTCTCCTTGGCATTGAAGACCGAGCGCTGCGAGAAGTTGCCGGCGCTATAGGCGATAGGCGTGCCGTTGTAGGCTATGCGACTGGTGGTCTTGGCTTTGAGGTCGACGATAGAGTAGTAGTAGGCGGGATCCTGAATGCCCGTGCCCACGCTGGCGTCGCCGGAATAGGCCAGGGCCTTGTTGCCGCCGATATACTGCACGGTAATGATCTTGCCCAGGGCATCGGGGAAGGCGTTGTAGCCAGCCTCGAAGTTGTACTCTCCCCGCTTGATGCGCACCAGCTTGCCGATGTTCTTCTTGTTGACACTGTTAAAGGCCGTAAGATAGAGGTTGTCATCATCGTCGAAGAAGGTGAAGCTCTGCATGAGTTCGCCGTATGCCGAGCCTTGCATCTCGGCAGCCTCGGCGTTGACATTGTCATGCTCTACGGCCATGGTCTCAGGGTTGATGACGGCGATGTGGAAGAAAGGCTCGCGGTCGCTCTTGCTGTTCTGGCTGAAGAAGAAGTAGAACAGCTTTTTGTCGCTCTTGCGATAGGTGAGGATGCCGGAAGTGGAGAACTTCTTATAACCCTCGGCCAGCGCGAGGGAGAGTTCGCCCTCGTCGACGATGGTCATGGTCTTGGCGTTGAGCTTCGTCCATATCACCTTGTCGGCTGTTCCGTTGGCAGCCATCACGATCAGGAGGCTGTCGTTGAGCCAGGCGTGGGTGTACTTGCGCGAAACAAAGGTGTTCTTGCCGAACGGACGCTCGCGCACCACGTTGAGCCGGTTGTTCTTGATCTGCAGCTTCACGAAGCGGTCGCCGGTGGTAGGCACCTGATACATGTACTTGTCGTCGTAGATGTTCTCGATGGTGTAGTCGGTAATCTCGATGCCGTTGTTCTGGAAGCTCACCACGGTGTCGGGATTGGCCAGCGAGGGCACGCTCATGGTGAGGTGGGTCTCCTGCGAGGCCATGCCGCCATGCTTGCCCACGGTCACGGTGAGGTCGTAGTGATAGGTTTTCTCGACCGGTTTGTCGACCGGTGTCTCAGGGGTTGGCTGTACGTCATCGTCGTCGTCGCCACACGAGGTGATGGTGGCCGTGCCCAGTAGCAGGGTTGCCATCATGGTGAAATAAAGACTAAGTTTCTTCATTGTGAAATAATTGTTTTTTGAAATGTGAATATAATTAGTGTAATAGCAGTCGGAATTTCAGGAAGAAGGAGCGTCCGGGTTTCTGCAGCTTGTAGTTGTCGTAGACCGTCTGGTTGAAAAGGTTCTGGCAGTCGAGCGAAAGACTATAGCGGTCGTTGGCCCAGGAATAGGTGGCATTGGCCCCCACGAGGTTCTTCTCAGGTATCCTGGCTTTGGTCTCAGGCAGTCCGTAGGCTTCCCAGGAGAGATAGAACCAGTGCACCCATTGGTAGTCGGCCCCCAAATAGAGGTGAGAGGCGCGAGCGGACCGGGGAGAGATGAGCGAGAGCAGGTCGAGGCGCACGGAGGCAGCGCCGAAGAGCCATGGCCTGTTGGGAATATGGTTGTTGTAGGTCACCGAGGGCTTGCCGTCGTCCTTGTAGCGGTTATTGTCGCGAGCGTCCTGCCAGCTCATGTTGGCCACCACCTGCAGGAGGCGGTCCCAGTCGTAGCGCAGCTCGCCCTCCAAGCCTTTTATCCTCACCGCCGGCACATTGACGTATTGCAGGTAGCCCTCATCGTCGGAAATCTGGGGCTGTATATAGTTGTCGACGTAGCGCAGGAATCCGTTGGCCTCGTAATAGAGAGTGTGGCGGTCCCTGCGCAAGGTGCCAAAGAGCCCAATGTTCAGGTTGTTGCTTTGCTCGGGCTTCAGGGCCGTGTTGGCATAGATGGTGGTGCCATTGCCCAGCAGCTCGCGAGCCAGGGGCAGTCGCACGCTGTGCTCGTAGCTGGCCTTGAGGGCAAGGGCGGGGACAATCTCGAACCTCGTGCCGGCGCCGCCGCCAAGGCTGTTGTTGGTGCTCTTGCCTGCCATCTGGCGCGAACCGGTGATGAAATACAGGTCGGTCTGTTCTATCTCCAGATGGTTCACATAGTCTTTCAGGAAGAAGGTGTTGTACATACGTCCCTGCAGGAGCGACTGGTTGTAGGCCAAGCCAATGATATGCTTGGCAAAGATGTCGTTGGCAGCCTCGAAGCTTTCGTCTACCTCGTCCCATCGGTCGTTGCCGGTACGGTTGAGGGCATAGCTGAGGTTGAACAGATGATGGTCAGACAGACGGTAGTTCAGGTCGGCCCTCAGCAGGGTGAGTGGCCGTTTGTAGTGACGCTGCGTAAAGGCGCGCCCGTTCATCTCGTTGCGCGAGCTGCGTATCCAGTTGCCGTTCCAGTCGTATTTACGCTGGGCGGTGTCGGTGGTGACGGCATGATCCCAGGTATGAGAGAGCGAGAAACTGGCATTGAGTTTCTTGACGAGGAAGTCGGTCTTACGATAGCGCACGCCCACGCTCCAGGCGCTGCTCTCACGTTCGGCCATGCCAATGACGTGGTTCTGCACCTGACTGGTCTGCAGCTCTTTTTCCACTCTGTTATAAGATACGGTGACGTAGAAGTCGTCGGCCCATTTCGTGCGGCTGAAGCCGGCCTCCAGCTGGCCGAGCAGCGAGAGATAGCCGTCGTGGAAGCGTCGGCGCTCTTCGGGCAGATAGCGTCCAGCCGACTCGTCCCACACTTCTACGTCTTTCATCATATAGTCGTTTTTGGAATAACTGACGCCCAGCGAGGGACGCACGGTGAACCCGTTCTTGAAGACATACTGTCCGGCAAGGTCGCCCTGGTGGGTATGGAAGGAGCCGATACCGTAGGAGGCATCCAGGTAATTGGCATTCTTCTGGTGGGTCAGGATGTTCACAGCACCACCCAGCACGTCGCTGCTCAGCCAGGTAGGCACAACGCCTTTGTAGATTTCGACACGGTCGACGAGACTCACGGGCAGGTTGGCCAGTGTCACGCCCGAGCCTTTCGACTCGAGGGGCACGCCATCCATAAAATAGCGCACGGAGCTGCCCGACATGCCGTTGATGCTCAGTTCGAAGTCGGACCCCATGCCGCCCTCTTCGCGTATCTTCACGCCAGTGGTGCGGTCTATCAGACCGCTGAGCGAATGTACCGAAGCCGCTACCGACCGCACGTCGATGGCATTCACCGAGAGAGCACCCTCGCGCAACTGCTGCACCTTCGACTTGCCCACAACGGTCACGTTGCCCAGCGCCACGGTGTCGCGCAGCTGCCCTTCAGGCTTGCCCTGGGCGTAGGCGCAGAGCCAGCCGGCTATCAGAAAGAGAAATAGATGTTGGCGTAGTGTCATGGCTGCTGAAGGGCTGTGCGTATTTTGTCGATAATGAGTTGCTGTATCTCGGGGTACTCCCTCATTCCTCGCCTGACGAGCCTCACGGTGTAGCCCTCGCGCTGCAATGCCTCACGCCAGGTGGTATAGATGTCGCGCGTGGCATGGCCTGCGGCAATCATCATAAGCGGTACCAGCACCACCTTGCGACGACCGGTGCGGGCCAGGATCTGCTTGATATTGTCGAGCGAGGGATAGCCCGAGATGGTGCCCACGTGGCAGTTGGGGTGGCCTTCGTGCTGCAGGATATAGTCGGCCAGACAATATGCATCGTTGTAGGCTCCGTCGCGTCCGTGGCCCACAAACACCAGCTCTTCGTCGGGCTGCGGGTCGGCCAGGGCCAGAAGCGGGGTGAGTGCATTGCGGAAGTCGTCGGGCGTATAGAGCAGCGGAGTGGTAGCCTTAAGTTCGAAGAAATGCTGATAGTAGTCACGGCTCAGCTGTTGCATGTTGCGGGAGCTCTTGCCCTCGATGATGTCGCCATCGACCACCAGCACGCTGTTGTAGCCATCGGTACTGAGCTGCGTCAAGGCATCGCGCAGCAAAGGGCGCCGGATGCCTTTATGGCGCTTCAGGGCATTGACCGCTGCACGCGAGGTATAGGCTTCGCGCACCTCGATACCAGGAAAGGCCTCACGCACACGGGCGGTCATGGCATCTATGCCCGATGCCCGTGCACTGTCGTTGCTCGTTCCATAATACACCATCAGAATGGCTTTCCGCAGTTCTGGTACGTCCTGACCGGCAGCGCCAGCCGTACATACCACCAACGCTGCCCAGAAGACAGCAAGTAATCGTTGTTTCATTCGTTTTGAGTTGTCCACATCAGTGAAGCCTTGGTCCCGAGGCTTTCATCATTGCATATTAGTTTTTCTGGCAGGTTTCCTGACTCTCTCCTGAAAGGCCGCCTTCCCGACGCAGTGGTCAGTGGCTTCTTGATATGGCCTTTCCACAAGGAGATTACAGTAGCGGGCACTGTTCAGGCCTTACACCTGATTCCCTCTCTGCCCGTAGCGTCAATCCACGGGCATCACCAAAATCGGCTGCAAAATTACTACTTTTTCCTGAATAAGGCAAATATTCAGCTGTTTTTATTCGCCCACGACACGTATGCTGAGCGAGTGGCGGTCGAACACGATGCCTTTCCGCTCTACGAAACGGCCAAGCGTGCCGTCGAGGGCCAACTGCCGGGGCGTGCCTATGCTCAGCCGGCCTTGCTCCATCAGCCAGATGGTGTCGGCAACCTGCAGGGCCAGCTCCAGGTCGTGGGTCGACATGAAGATGGTCTTGCCCAGCTCACGGGCCAGGCGGCGCAACAACTGCATTACCTCCACCTTCGAAGGGAAGTCGAGGAAGGCCGTTGGCTCGTCGAGGAAGATGATAGGCGTTTGCTGTGCCAATGCCTTGGCTATCATCACCTTCTGCCGCTCGCCATCGCTGAGCGTCTCGATAAGTCGACGGCTCAAGCTGTCAATGCCCACCTGATGGATGCTCTCGTCTACCAGCCGATAGTCGTCATCGGAGAGCATTCCCCAAAAGCCCGTATAAGGCGATCGTCCCAGCCCCACCAACTCGTGCACGGTCATGCTCTTCACATCGGGTTTCTCGGTAAGCACCACGCCGACGACCTTGCTCAGCTCGCTGGGTGTGTAGCTGTCTATGGGCCGTCCCAGCACAAGGATGTCGCCCTGCAGCCGTGGCTGAAAGGCCGAGAGGGTACGCAGGAGCGTAGACTTCCCCACCCCATTAGGCCCGAGCAAACACGTAAGCTCCCCCTGACAGATGCTGGCACTGAGGCTGTCGGCTACAAGCTTTGTCTGGTTCTTCTGCCGGTAGCCTATGCTCAGTTGTTGCAGTATGATGGTTTCCTGGCTCATCGTTATCCACGCGTTTGATGGTTTTGTACAACAAAAGAATCCGGGTCGTTTCGGCCCGGATTCCATTCTATGCTGACATAATAATAAAAGATGTCGTTATCTCAGCTTACTCAGCCACGAGGGTGAAGCGCTTGAAGTCGCAGATCTTCAGCTCCTTATCCTGCTGAGCGAGCCACTGGCTCACGGTAGCCTTGTCGCCCTCGCCGAACTGGAACTCCTGGTCTACGAGGCAGTTCTCTTTCAAGAACTTCTGCACGCGGCCCTTGGCAATGTTCTCAATCATCACGGGCTTCAGCTGGGCCTCGCCCTCCACCTTAGCCTCGGCGATAATCTTGCGGGCTTCGTCGGCCTGCTCCTGTGTGAGCCACTTCTTGTTGATGTTGCTCTCGATGTGGTCTTCGCTGTCTACGAGGTTGGGGTTGATGCCAGCCTTCTTCAGTTTCATCTCCACGAACTTCTCCACCTGCTCGAGCTTGGTCTTCTCCACAGCAGTCTTATACTCCTCGTCGAGCACCTTCTGCTCTACGCTCTGTGCGTCGAGAGCCACAGGCTTCATGGCAGCCACCTGCATGGCGAGCTTGTGTCCGGCGTCGGCGTTGAGCTTGTTCAGCTGCACCATGGTGCAGAGGGTGTGCTTGCCCATGTGGTCGTATACCTCGATGTTCTCTCCCTCGAGCACGTTGTAGCCGTCGAGTTCCATCTTCTCGCCAGTGATGCCCGAGCGCTGTGTCACAGCATCCTGAGCCTTCTGTCCGTTGATGTCGAGTTCCTTCACCTCGTCGAGCGTCTTGCACTTATTGGCGATGGCAGCATCGAGTATTGAGCGTGTCAGGGCGATGAAGTCGGCACCGTTGGCAACGAAGTCGGTCTCACACTTCAAGGCGAGAATGGCGGCAAAGCCGTTCTCCACTTTTGTCAGCACGCAACCGTTAGAAGTCTCACGGTCGCTACGCTTGGCAGCGATAGCCAGTCCGCGCTCGCGGAGCAGCTCCTTGGCGCGGTCGAAATCGCCCTCAGCCTCGGTCAGGGCCTTTTTCACATCGGCCAGACCAGCACCAGTCATAGCACGAAGCTTTTTGATATCGTCTATTGAAATAGCCATTGTCTGTATTATTTTAGTGTTTTACGATTTTTTGTTTTTCCGGGATTCCGGATTCACGAGATTTCGGAATTCCGGTTTTCCGGGATTCCGATTTATCATTTGCTGTGCACCTTGACTTGACAGCCAAGGTGCAGCAGCAATTTCACGAATTACTCTTCATTCTTTCCCTCTTCGGCCTGAGCGGGCTCTTCGTCGCGGCTGGCCTTGCGTGCGGGCTGTTTCTCGTCGGCCTCAGCCTCAGCCTGGGCCTCGGCAGCCTTCTCGTCGGCCTTCTCAGCCTTGCGCTCTTCCAGACCTTCGGCAATGGCGGCGCAGCAGGCATTGAGAATCACCTCTACGCTGTCCTTGGCATCATCGTTGGCAGGAATCACGAAGTCGATGTTCTTGGGATCGCTGTTGGTGTCGACGATGCCGAACACGGGAATACCCAGACGGTTGGCCTCGCGCACGGCGATGTTCTCCTTCAGCACGTCGACGACAAAGAGTGCGCTGGGCAGACGTGTCAGGTCGGCAATAGAGCCGAGGTTCTTCTCCAGCTTGGCACGCTGGCGGGTAATCTGCAGCAGCTCGCGCTTCGAGAGGTTACCGAAGGTGCCGTCGTTCATGAGCTTGTCGATGTTGGCCATCTTCTTCACAGCCTTGCGGATAGTGGGGAAGTTGGTGAGCATGCCGCCCGGCCAACGCTCGATGACGTATGGCATGTTTATGCTTGTTGCCTTCTCGGCAATCACTTCTTTGGTCTGTTTTTTAGTTCCCACGAAGAGGATTTTCTTACCCTGTCGTGCAATGTTCTTGAGGGCCTCTGCAGCGTCGTCGATCTTCACGACGGTCTTGTTGAGGTCGATGATATGAATACCATTGCGCTCAGTGTAGATATACGGCTTCATAGCCGGGCACCACTTGCGCTTCAGGTGGCCGAAGTGGCAGCCAGCCTGGAGCAGCATATCAAAATTTGTTCTTGCCATTTTTTCTTAAAATGCTTTTAAAATGTTGTTTACTTTCTTTTTAATTCTTAATGACCGTTTTTGCGGTCGTTTTGTTGTTAGAATCAGCTCCCAGGTAGTCCTTATCAGGAATCGTGAGAGTTTAGATGCTAAACATTCCGTTCGCAGGCGTAGCTGTTGTGTTTCGTGTCGTTGCGCGCTATCAGCGCTTGCAATCAACGAAAGGTCAGCACACAGCTTAACGCTTACTGAACTGGAAGCGGCGGCGTGCCTTTGGCCGTCCGGGCTTCTTGCGCTCCACCTCGCGGCTGTCGCGGGTGAGGAATCCCTGTTCCTTCAGTGCCTTCTTATCTTCAGCATTGAGCTTCACCAGTGCACGGGAGATAGCCATGCGCAGCGCCTGGCTCTGGCCCGTGAAGCCACCGCCATCGAGGTTGGCCTTGATGTCATACTTCTCGGCACACTCCAGAAGGTTCAGCGGCTGCTTCACCACATACTGCAGAATGGCAGAGGGGAAATATTCGGTTAAGTCTTTCTTGTTGATCGTGATCTTGCCGGTACCCTCCGACAGATATACGCGAGCCACCGAGCTCTTGCGACGACCTATTGCGTTAATTACTTCCATTTTTTCCTTTATTATTTATACTGGTTAATATCGATAGCCTTCGGCTGCTGAGCCTCGTGCTTGTGCTCTGTTCCCTCATAGACATAGAGATTGGTCAGCAGATGGCGACCGAGGGGGCCTTTGGGCAGCATGCCCTTCACGGCGTGGCGAATGATTCGGTCGATGCCATTGGGGCGCTTGCGCAGGTCGGCGGGTGTGTTGAAGCGCTGTCCGCCGGGATAGCCAGTATAACGGGTGTAGACCTTGTCGGTCTCTTTCTTGCCGGTGAACTTCACCTTGGCAGCATTGATGATGATGACGTTGTCGCCGCAGTCTACGTGCGGAGTGAAGCTGGGCTTGTACTTTCCGCGAATGAGCTTGGCGACCTTAGAAGCCAGTCGGCCCACCACCTGATCGGTAGCGTCGATTACGACCCACTCCTTCTTGGCTGTCTCCTTGTTTATCGAGACGGTCTTGTAGCTTAATGTGTTCATTTTTAAATTTTGGTTTACTAAAAAACAGTTTTGTTACTTTATAAAGTTATTGTTTTGAACGCCGATTCACAAACCGCGCCGTCCGGCCAAAGACGGTCGCTATTTACACGACATCCACGGGGATTCTAAGACTTTCCCCAATAATCGGATTGCAAAGGTACAACTATTTATTTGCTCCGCAAGCCTCAGCCCACTCGCACCGCCCAACTTTTACGATTATTTAACTCTTCTCGCCTGCAATTTGATTCTTTGTGTAAATAAAGCGCGATAATTTGTGCATTTCAACTTTTCTTCGTATTTTTGCAAGAAACATTCAACATTATCAATGCGAGACACGATGTTACAGGGAGGCGCTGAGCGACGCATCATACATGTAGACATGGACCAGTTCTTTGCCGCCGTGGAGCAGCGCGACAGGCCGGAACTGCGTGGCCTGCCAGTGGCCGTGGGCCACGACGCGCCGCGCGGCGTGGTGTCGACGGCCAGCTACGAGGCACGGCGCTTCGGCGTTCACTCGGCCCAGCCCATCCAGACGGCCAAGCGTCTCTGCCCGCAACTGATCATCGTGCCGCCACGCTTCCATATATATAAAGAAGTGTCGACGCAGATACGCGAAATATTCCACGACTATACCGACCAGATAGAACCGCTGTCGCTCGACGAGGCCTTCCTCGACGTGACCGAGAACAAGAAAGGCATGGAGCTGGCCGTCGACATTGCCCGCGAGATAAAACAGCGCATCAAAGAGAAGACATTGCTGACGGCCTCGGCAGGCGTGAGCTATTGCAAATTCCTGGCCAAGATAGCGAGCGACTGGCGCAAGCCCGACGGGCTGACGGTGGTGCACCCCGACCGTGCCCAAGATTTCATCGACCAGCTACACGTAGACCGTATCTGGGGTGTGGGCCATAAGACGGCAGAGCACATGCACCGCATGGGCATCTTCACCGGGGCCGACTTGCGGCGTTGCTCCCTCACCCACCTGACCCAAGAGTTCGGAAAGATGGGGAGCGTGTTCTACCACTTCGCCCGTGGCATCGACGAAAGGCCCGTCGTCGCCGAATGGGAGCGAAAGTCGGTGAGCTGCGAGCAGACCTTCGAGCAAGACATTTTCCTGCCCTCGGCCGTCACCATAGAGCTTTATCACACGGTGCTCGAACTGGTGCGGCGCATTGAGAAAAGCGGCTTCGAGGGTCGCACACTCACGCTGAAAGTAAAGTTCAGCGACTTTCAGCAGATCACACGCAGTCTCACCGAGAACCACCTTTTTCGCACAAAAGAAGAGATTCTGCCCGTGGCCAAGCAGTTGCTCAGCCAGGTGAGCATCTCGAAAGAGCACCCCGTCCGCCTGTTAGGCCTGGGCGTCTCCGGCCACAAGGACGAACCGCAGCCTGCAGCGTCATCTGGCCCCGAATGGATAGAGCAGGAGCTGCCGTTCGAGCCTTGGCCAGAGTAGCCGATTACGCATTCCACCTTCCCCTCCCTGTAGCGTCGTGGTCTGGCTACGGGCGCTCTCAAGGCGGCAAAAAGGAGGTCTACGGCACCCTTGAAAGGCCGAAAACAGCAAAAAAGGCTGCTGTGTACCATTTGTGTACTCATCCATTTGGCCATTTCGCTATTTTTTGCCACTTTTGCAGCCAAGATGAAAAAGTATCTCTATATCCTCGCTTTGCTTGCGTCTGGGCTGTCGGCCCAGGCCCAGAAGCAATTGTACGTCTGCCTGGGCGACACGTGCCACGCCTTCAGCCTTGAGCACCTGGCAGCCATCGTGTTCCGTGCCGACAGTTTCCAGATAGGGCAGTTGCCCGCCTACGCTATTGCGCGGGTAGACAGTCTGACGCTCGTCCATCCCTTCCTCTCCGTGCAGCCACTGGGCTGGTGGGGCGACATGGGCAGTGGGCAGTGCAGCTATCGGGCGCAAAAGAGCATCAACCTGCCCGAGGGCGAAACGCCATACTTGGTGGTCTTCGCCTTCGAATGCGGCGACAGCATTTGCCTCACAGCCCAGTGCCACCTGTATTTCGGCAGCGAGGCGACGGCCAATGCCTTCATTACGTCAGAATCGGTTGATTCATCCGGCAACAACACCGGATCGGCAGACCCTTACATCTATGTGAAGCAGACGAAGACGGGGCCGCGCAAGTTTGAAGCCTGGGTGATGGACGACCCCGTGCTGCCGGGCACGCCTCAGTGGCAGCAGGATGGCTCTCACCTGCAAGCCGACTGCACCCAGCTGCTGACGGGCCGGCCCATGGGCGACGTGCGCCAGATCGTGGAGGCCTGGCTGCATCAGGAAGGAACCAAAATACCAAAACAAACCAATCCATAACAAACGATGAAAAAAACACACTTTCTGGCACTCGCCGCCACGATGCTGACGGCAGCCACACACGCACAAGACTTTGGCTACGAGGAGCCGAAGCAAATCAGTCTGACCCAAGAGCAGCGGACGATGGTGGAGCGCAACAACGACTTTGCCTTCCGCCTGTTCAAAGAGACACGCGGCAACCAGAGTCAGGTGGTCTCGCCGCTGAGCATCACCTACGACCTGGGCATGCTGAACAACGGGGCCGCCGGACAGACACAGCAGGAAATCAACAACGTCTTAGGCTTCGGCGACGTGGGGGCCGATGGCATCAACACGTTCTGCCGCAAGCTGCTCACCGAGATGCCTGCCCTCGACGAGCAGACGCAGGTGATGATCTCGAACGCCATCTTCCTGAACCAGCCGCGCTATCTGTTGCCCGACTTCGAAGAGAAGGCCCGCACCTACTATGACGCCACGCTGCAGACGCGCGACTTCTACGACGGCGAGACGATGGATGTCATCAACCAGTGGGCCAGCGACCACACGATGGGGATGATCCGGGAGGTGCTCAACGAAGACAGCTACGACCCCCGGGTGGCCAGCTATCTGCTGAATGCCGTCTATTTCAAGGGCACGTGGACGCTGAAGTTCAACAAGGAGGAAACGCAGGAGGAGTCGTTCAACGGGGGCGAGCCTGTGCCGATGATGCACCTGCACAACCTGTTGCCCTACGCCGAGAACGACCTGTGCCAGGCACTCCAGCTTCCCTATGGCAACGGAGCCTACCAGATGACGGTGCTGCTGCCGCGCGAAGACCGGACCCTCGACGACGTGCTGGCCAGCCTCGACGGCAAGACATGGGGGCAGTATCGCTGGCTGCGGAGTGTAGAGGGCGACGTGAAGCTGCCGCGCTTCGAAACCACGACCAGCGCAGACCTGGTGCGACCGATGAGCCAGCTGGGCATGCCCACGGCCTTCGACCCCGAGCGCGCCGACATTCCCTACTTCTGCAACCTGCCCCAGTACATCAGCAACATGAGGCAGGCTGCCAAGATCAAGGTCGACGAAGAGGGCACCGAGGCTGCCGCCGTGACAATCATTGAGACCACCGATAACGCGATACCCGATGGGCCGAAGGTCTTCGAGTTCCATGCCCATCGGCCGTTCCTTTATCTCATCAGCGAGCAGAGCACGGGAGCCATCCTCTTCATTGGCCAGTATTGTGGTGAGGCCACGGCTGGCTCGGCACCCAGTGGCATCGACGCGCCCAGGCATCAGGCTGCCCCCGACAGCTATTACGACCTCACCGGCCGCCGCCTGAGTAGCAAGCCCACAAAGGGCTTCTACATAAAAAATGGCCGCAAGCTATATTGAAGAAAACGATGAAGCTATTACGATTCCTGTCGTTCGTGCTGATCCTCGCCTCCTGCCAACAGCAAGAGGCGGGGCTGCGCGAATATCACGAGGCACTGGCACTGATGGACCAGGGCGACGCGCCGCAGGCTCTGCAGATGCTGGAGCGGGCACAGCAGCGGGCCACTACCGACAGCCTGCTGGCACTCACGCACAGCCAGATGGGCACGCTCTACTTCAGTCAGCGACTGCTCGACCGCTCGTTGCAGAGCTACCGCCGCGCCTATGCCGTAGACCTGCGGGCTCACGACACGCTGGGCCTCATCTACGACCTGCGCGACATAGGCAATGTGCTGCGGGCCACGCCCGAAAGCGAGGACAGCTGCATCGCCTATTTCAAGCAAGCCCGGCGGCTTGCCATTGCCACGGGCAACGTGCCGATGCTGCGCGACGTGGAGAGCCAGATGGCGGCCTACCATCTGTACCACGACCATCTGCAGGAGGCCCGCGCACTGCTGTTGCCCGCCCTTCAGTATGTCGACGATGCCAACCGCAGCGGACTCTACTTCATGATGGCCGACCTCTATGCCCGTAGCGGGCAGGCCGACTCTGCCACCTATTATTATAAGGAGCTACTGCAGTGCGGCACCATCTTTGCCCGCCAGGCGGCCCATCGCGCCCTTGCCGAGCGGGCCTTGCAGCAGGGCGAGACGACATTGGCACTGACCCACCTGAAGCAATACGAACAGCTCACCGACTCGGTGCACAAAGCAAACGATGCCGAGGCGGTGCGCCGTACCGCCGCCCTCTACGACTACACACAGCACGAACGGCTGTCGGCCCGCCTGAGCCAGCGGCTCACGGTGGCAGTGGCAGTGGCAGTGGTGCTCGTGGCCGTGGTCGTAGCACTGTTCTTCTATATGAGCCGGCGGCGCATGCACTACCGTCTGAAGGTGGAACGACTGGAGCAGCTGCTGGCCAGATACCGCGAGCAGGGTGGCAAGGAGGCCACCACTCAAGCGCCCTTTCTGGCCGAAACGCCCATACGCCGCCACATAGAAAGGCTGCTGAGCGACAACGCCCAACAGCCACTGTCTGATGACGACTGGCACAGACTGGAGGAAAGCATCGAGCAGGCCGATGCTGGCTTCAACAGACGTCTGCAGGAATTCTGCCGACTGACGCCACAGGAACGGCACGTGTGCTGGCTGCTGAGGTTAGGCATCTCGCCCATCGGCATCGCCCAACTGACGGCCCACTCCAAGCAATCGGTCAGCAACACACGCTCACGGCTCTACGAAAAAGCCTTCGGACAGAAAGGCACGCCCACGCAATGGGACGAGTTCGTGCTATCGCTGTGAGTTTCTTCTCGGAAAGAAATGCGAACAATTCGTTCCTCTTGGAAAGAAATAGCCAACAATGGGAAATAATCTCGTTCAACAATAAGAAATAATAATTCTACTTCCGAAAATTGAATTTATTTATATTTCTGGATAAAATTATTCACATTATTCACATTTCTTTCATAACAAAAACAAAGAGCATGAACGAATCATGAGCACGTAGCCTCGACCTTCTCCAGTTTGAAGAGCTTGTCGCTTGGCCTCACCTTGCCCGTCACGGGAATGGCGATGCGCTGCCCTTGCGGTGCCACCTCCACGGGATTACCGTCGTTGTTGTGAATCTCGGTGGCAGTGAGATACATCACCCCCGTGGTAGGCCCGGTGACAAGCAGCTTGTCGCCCAGGCGGAACGTGGTGGCCTCCACGCTGAACTCGCCCACGCCAAGCTTGGAATAATATTTCGTGGCCTTGCCCACGTAGACCTTCCGCTCGGTGGCATTGCTGCCATAGCTCTTGTTCCACTCGCCCAGCAGCTGCCCCTGATAGTAGCCATCCCAGAAGCCACGGTTGAAGACCCGTGCCAGGCGCTCGTCCCACTGGTCTTTCCGCTCTTCGGTAAATGTCCCGTCGAGCACGGCCCGGATGGCCTCTTTATAGCACTGCACCACGGTATATACATATTCAGGTCCGCGGGCACGCCCCTCGATCTTGAACACCCGCACGCCTGCCTTCATCAACCGGTCGATGAAGCGCACGGTCTTCAGGTCCTTCGGACTCATCAGGTATTTATTGTCTATCTCTATCTGCCGTCCCGTCTCGTTGTCGGTGGCGGTATAGCTGCGCCGGCATATCTGCACACACTCGCCCCTGTTGGCCGAGCGGTTGGCCTCGTGCAGGCTCATGTAGCACTTGCCGCTGATGGCCATGCACAGTGCCCCGTGGCAGAACATCTCTATGCGTACGGGCTGCCCCGAGGGTCCGCAGATGTGCTCTTCCGCTATATGGCGGTGTATCTCGGCCACCTGCTCCATGCACAGCTCGCGGGCCAGCACCACCACGTCGGCAAACTGGGCATAGAAGCGCAGCGCCTCGGTGTTCGAGATGTTCAGCTGGGTGCTCAGGTGCACCTCCTGCCCCACCCTGCGGCAATACTGCATCACCGCCACGTCGCTGGCGATGACGGCCGAAATGCCGGCCTCGCGGGCAGCGTCTATTATCTGCCGCATCAGCTCGATGTCTTCCTCATAGATGATGGTGTTCACGGTGAGGTAGCTCTTCATGCCGTGAGCGGCACAGGTAGCGGCAATCTCGCGCAGGTCGTCGATGGTGAACGCCGAGGCCGAATGGGCCCTCATGTTCAGTTTCCCTATGCCAAAGTAGATGCTGTCGGCTCCGGCCTGTATGGCAGCGGCCAGCGACTCGCGCGAGCCCACGGGAGCCATGATTTCAAAATCTTCGGGTTTCATGGCTGCAAAGGTACGAAATAAGGCTGACACCTAAAAACGATTTTCATACTTTTAACGCCAATAACGTATAGTCTTTGCCTTTTTTTCGCTATCTTTGCACCCGAAGGAACTATAAAAAGCAAGAGCCTGTCATCACTTTTTCGTCCATGAGAAAGCTATTTTCCATTATTCTCGCCTTATTGCTTGCTGGTTGCGGCCAGGAGCGCGAATCGTTCAGCATCGAAGTGCTGAACGGCTATACGCCGGTGAAGCAGCAGGCAGCCAGCCAGCTGTGCTGGGCCTACGCCATGCTGGCCGCCATCGAGACCGAGCACATCATGCGCGGCGACTCGGTGGAGCTGTCGGTGGCATGGGTGGAGCGCATGGTGGAGCGCGACCCCAAGGCTCCCCGGTCGAAACGCGCCATGGGCATCACGGCCGTGAACCTGATACAGCGCTACGGACTGGTGCCGCGATTCTCGATGCCTGCCACCGATGCCATCCTGCCCCGATGGGTGTTTCTGCTGGGCATGCGGTATACGCCGCTGGAGTTTGCCCATAGCGTGTGTGCCCCAGGCGAATACATCGGCCTTGGCAGCAGCGAGGGGCATGCCTACCATGAGATGTTCGTGCCCGACCTGCCCGACAACTGGGAGCGCAACCAGCTGCTGAACCTTCCGGCCGACTCGCTGCTGGCCGTCACCGAGCGCGCCGTGCGCCTGCGCCATGGCGTGTGCTGGGAGGGCGACACCTCCGAGCGCGGCTTCGACTGGAAGCGGGGAGTGGCACGCCTGGGACTGCTCCACGGGCGCACCACCGACGACCACTGCATGGCCATCGTCGGACTGGCCCGCGACGGCGAGGGCCGGCCTTTCTTCATCATGAAAAACTCGTGGGGCACGGCCAACGCCTACGGCGGGCTGCTCTACATGTCGTTCGAATACTTCAAAAAGAAAAGCATCGCCGTCTTCATGACGCGCGATGCCTTCCTTGGCCGAAGCCAACAGTAATCCTTATTCCTCGTAGCCGCCGCCGTAGCCGCCCTGGCTGTCGGCGTCGTCGCCGCCGCCCTGCTGGTCGTCGCGCCCTTTCTTCTTCTGCATCATGTTGCCGAAGTTCCAGGTCAGCTGCAGGTTGATGCGCGGGTCGCGCCAGTTGCGCTGATGGCGCCAGAAGGTGGGGCCTTCGGTGTAGTTCTCCCAGTGGCGGGTGTCGAACACGTCGCGCCAGTTCAGTGCCAGGGCGAAGGTCTTGTTGAGGAAGGTCTTGCGCAGTCCCAGGTCGAGCGAGCCGTTGGCCTTGCGGTGGCCCTGGGTGATGACCGACCGCGAGCGGTAGTTGCCGGTGGCCTGGATGGAGATGTCGTAGGGCAGGATGACCGAAGCCAGCAGGCGAGCGTCCCAGGCAAAGTTCTCGTTGCTCTCACCCGTCACGCGCTGTCCTTCCACCCACGTCTCGAAGCCGTCGAGCTTATAGTAGTAGCCGTTCAGCGTGGTCGTCAGGTCCAGGATTTTCCACAGCTTGTTCTTGCCGATGATCTCCACGCCGGCGCTCTGGCTCTTGGCCACGTTCAGCTGCGTCATATACATCACGTTCTGTCCCGTCGTCGGGTCGGCACCCTGGTAGCGTATGCGCTGCATCACGTCGGTGGTGGGGCGGTAGTAGGTGCCCACGGAGA
>CAMJLB010000062.1 GCA_946406555.1 uncultured Prevotellaceae bacterium
CCACCCGTGCCGACACCATCTTCGGCGTCACCTTCATGGTGCTGGCTCCCGAGAGCGAGCTCGTCGACCAGCTCACCACCCCCGAACAGCGGAAGGCCGTCGACGAATACCTCGCCTACGTGAAGAAGCGCACCGAGCGCGAGCGCCAGATGGACCACTCCGTCACTGGTGTCTTCACAGGCTCCTACGCCATCAACCCCTTCACGGGCGAGAAGATTCCCATCTGGATTGCAGAATACGTGCTGGCAGGCTACGGCACCGGTGCCATCATGGCAGTGCCGGCCCACGACAGCCGCGACTACGCCTTCGCCCGTCATTTCAACCTCCCCATCATCCCCCTCATCGAGGGAGCCGACGTCTCCGAGCAGAGCTTCGACGCCAAGGAGGGCATCGTCATGAACAGCCCCAAGTCCCCCGTCCCTGTGGGTCGCGATTCCATCGCGGCTGTCTCTGTGGGTCGCGATTCCATCGCGGCAGTCCCTGTGGGTCGCGATTCCATCGCGGCAGGCGCCCCCCCCTTCTCCCTCAACGGTCTCACCGTCAAGGAGGCCATCGCCGCCACGAAGAAATACGTCACCGAGACCGGCATCGGCCGTGTCAAGGTCAACTACCGTCTGCGCGACGCCATCTTCTCCCGCCAGCGATACTGGGGCGAGCCGTTCCCCATCTACTATAAAGACGACATGCCCTATATCGTGCCGAAGGAGTGCCTCCCCCTCGAGCTGCCCGACATCGACGAATACAAGCCCACAGCCACCGGCGAGCCGCCACTCGGCCGCGCCAAGAAATGGGCGTGGGACACCAAGACCGACACCGTCGTCGACTGCTCGCTCATCGACAACAAGACCGTCTTCCCCCTCGAGCTCAACACCATGCCGGGCTTCGCTGGCTCCTCGGCCTACTACCTCCGCTACATGGACCCCAGCAACGACAAGGCACTCGTGGGGCGCGACGCCGACGAATACTGGCGCTCCGTCGACCTCTACGTCGGCGGCTCCGAGCATGCCACCGGTCACCTCATCTACTCGCGCTTCTGGAACATGTTCCTCTACGACTGCGGCTACAGCTGCGAAGAAGAGCCCTTCCGCAAGCTCATCAACCAGGGCATGATCCAGGGCTGGTCCAGCTTCGTCTTCCGCATCAAGGGCACCAACCGCTACGTCAGCTACGACCTGCTCACCACCGAGTACGACAACGATGCCAAGAAGAACCGCTACTTCTATCAGTCGCAGGAGGCCGACCCCATCTACACCGACATCAGCACCGTCGAGGGCAAGGAGCTCAACATCGACCGCATACGCCAGTGGATGCCCGACTTCGCCCAGGCCGAGTTCATCACCAATGCCGAGGGCAAGTTCATCGTCAGTCAGGCCATCGAGAAGATGTCGAAGTCGAAGTACAACGTCGTCAACCCCGACGACATCTGCCAGCACTACGGTGCCGACACGCTCCGGCTCTACGAGATGTTCCTCGGTCCCATCGAGCAGTCCAAGCCCTGGGACGTTGCCGGCATCGACGGCTGTCACCGTTTCCTACGCAAGTTCTGGAACCTGGTGCAGGGAGTGGTAGCCGAAGCCCACGAGGCACCGGCCCCCCCTTCAGCCCCCGAGGGGGATACTATAGCCTCAAGCGCAAAAACTATAGAAGCCCCCTCGGGGGCAGTAGGGGGGGCCACCACCTCGGCCGCTGTGTCAGAGGCTTCTCCCTCTGAGCTCAAGTCCCTCCACAAGCTCATCAAGAAGGTATCGCAAGACATCGAGGCCTTCTCCTACAACACCGCCATCTCGGCCTTCATGATTGCCACCACCGAGCTCTCGCAGCTCAAGTGCCGCGACCGCGAGGTCATGAAGACCCTCGTCGTCCTCATTGCCCCCTTCGCCCCCCACATCGCCGAAGAGCTATGGGAGCAGCTCGGCATGCAGGGCAGCGTCTGCGATGCACAGTGGCCTGAGTGGAACGAGAAGTACCTCGTAGAAGACCAGGTGCGCATGGGCGTGGCCTTCAACGGCAAGACCCGCTTCGACATGGCATTCCCCGCCGATGCCGACAACCAGACCATCGAGGCTGCCGTGCGCGCCGACGAGCGCACAGCCCGCTATACCGAAGGAAAGCACATCGTGAAGGTGATCATCGTGCCAAAGAGGATGGTAAACCTCGTGGTGAAATAGTGAATAGTTTGTAGTGAATAGTGAATAGTTATGTTCACTATAAAACTGAAAACTATGAAGTATGAAATAAAAGCGCTGCGCTCGGAGGTCCAGGATTATGTCTTCATAACCCTTGGCCTCCTTTTGTATTCTTTCGGCTTCACCGTCTTCCTCATGCCCTACGAGATTGTCACCGGCGGCGTGGCGGGCATCTCGGCCATCGTCTTCTATGCCACAGGTTTCCAGATCGAGTACACCTACTTCCTCATCAATGCCGCCCTGCTCGTCATGGCGCTACGACTGCTCGGATGGCGATTCCTCTCCAAGACCATCTACGCCATCGCCATGCTCTCCTTCCTCCTCGGCTTTTTCCAGACGCTCCTGCCAACCGATGCCGAAGGCCATTTCGTGAAGATTCTCGGCGAGGGACAAGACTTCATGTCGCTTGTTCTGGGCTGCACCATGACAGGCTCCGCCCTTGGCATCGTCTTCCTCAACAACGGCTCCACTGGCGGCACCGACATCATCGCCGCATCGGTCAACAAGTTCCGCGACGTGTCACTCGGCACCGTCCTCGCCTTCATCGACCTCCTCATCATTGGCTCCTGTCTGCTCATACCACAGTTCGGAACCATGCTCCAGAGGGCCACCATGGTCGTCTTCGGCCTCTGCACGATGGTCATCGAGAACTTCATGCTCGACTTCCTCATGAACCATCAGCGACAGTCCGTGCAGTTCATGATCTTCTCCAACAAATGGCAGGAGATAGCCAACGCCATCGGCACCCAGCTCGACCACGGCGTCACCATTCTCGACGGCCACGGCTGGTACACGGGCCACGAGCGGAAGGTGCTCTGCATCCTGGCCAAGAAGCGCGAGAGCCAGCTCATCTTCCGCATCATCAAGATGATCGACCCCAACGCCTTCGTCTCACAGAGCGCCGTCATAGGCGTCTTCGGCGAGGGCTTCGACACGATAAAAGGCTAAAAACTATAGCTACCACAAGTTCAAGAAGAAAAAGAAACAATGAAAATAGTCTTTGCCACCAACAACGCCCACAAGCTCTCCGAGATCCGTGCCATTCTTGGCTCCCGCATCGAGATTTTGTCTTTGGCCGACATCGGCTGCCACGTCGACATACCCGAGACCGGTCTCACCCTTGAGGAGAACGCCCTTCAGAAGGCCCGTTACGTCTACGACCACTACCACCTCTCCTGTTTTGCCGACGACACCGGCCTCGAGGTAGAGGCCCTCGGTGGTGCCCCTGGTGTCTTCAGTGCCCGCTACGCCTCCCTCGAGGTGCCATCTGTCCCTGTGGGTCGCGATTCCATCGCGGCATCTGTCCCTGTGGGTCGCGATTCCATCGCGGCTCCTGTCCCTGTGGGTCGCGATTTTATCGCGGCATCTGTTCCTGTGGGTCGCGATTCCATCGCGGCATCTGTTTCTGTGGGTCGCGATTCCATCGCGGCTTCTGTCCCTGTGGGTCGCGATTTTATCGCGGCATCTGTCCCCCCCTCCCACGATTCCCAAGCCAATATGTCCCGCCTCCTGCGCGAATTAGGAGAAAATAACAATCGCCGCGCACGATTTCGCACCGTCATCGCGTTAATAGAGAAGGAGCCTGTCTGTCCCTGCGGCTGCACCGCCGTCAAGCGCGAGCATCTGTTCGAGGGCATTGTCGAGGGTCAGATACGTCGCGAGCAGAGTGGGGTAGGGGGTTTCGGCTACGACCCCATCTTCCAGCCCGACGGCTACGCCATCACCTTCGCCGAGATGACGCCCGAACAAAAAAACACCATCAGCCATCGTGCCCGGGCCACCGCGAAGCTCGCCGCCTTCCTGGCAAAACGCAATCCCGGAATCCCGTGATCCCGGTCTCCCGTCTCCCGCCAGCGGAATCCCGTGATTCCGCAATCCCGTGATCCCGCCATCCCGCCATCCCGAAAAAAACAGCAAAAAAAAACAATGAAAAAACCCCTTCTCCTCCTTCTCCTCCTGGCATCATTCCTGCCCACCTCGGCCCAGACCGGAGCCTGGAAGGCATACATGGCCTACAGCGCCATACAGCAGATTGTCAAGGGTGGCAACACCCTCTACGTCCGCGCCAGCAACGACCTCTACACCTATAATCTCGCCGACCACAGCATCACCACCTACGACAAGGTCAATGCCCTCAGCGACTGCAACATCGCCCACATCGCATGGAGCCAGCAGGTCCACCGGCTCATCGTCGTCTACCAGAACGCCAACATCGACTTCATCGACCAGCAGGGCAACGTCGTCAACCTCAGCTCCTTCTACGCCAAGTCGATGACGCAGGACAAGACCGTCAACCGCATCGACGTCGTAGACCAGTATGCCTACCTCGCCACCGGCTTCGGCATCGTCAAGGTCAACATGCAGCGATGCGAGATTGCAGAGAGCTATATCCTCAACCAGAACATACTCGCCACCGGCCACGACCAGCTATACCTCTACGCCCAGCGTGCCGACGGGCAGGTGCTCCGCGGACTGCTCGAGCAGAACCTCATCGACCCACACAACTGGGAGGCCACCACGGCCGTACCCCAGGGGGTCTTCGACCAGGACCTCACCGACTACAACCAGTACCTCGCCACCGTCGAGACGCTACAGCCCGGCGGACCGAAATACAACGACTGCGCCTTCCTCCGCGTCGTCGACGGAAAGCTCTACTCCGCCGGAGGGCGCATCGTCTGGGGAACGCCCACCACCGTCCAACTCTGGGACGGACACGACTGGACCATCTGCGACGAAGACGTCACCAAGCTCTCCGACCGACAGGCCTTCCACATCATCTACTCCGTCGACGTAGACCCACTCGACCCCTCCCACATCGCAGCAGGCACCACCATCGGCCTCGTAGAGTTCCGCGACGCTAAAATCACAGCCATCTACAACCAAGACAACAGCCCCGTAGAGAGCGCACTCAACCCCAAGAACTTCACCCTCAACGAGCAGAAGAACTACAACCTCATCACCTCAGTCAAGTTCGACCAGCAGGGCAACCTCTGGGCTTTCAACAGCCAGGCACCCACACAGGCGCTACTCCTCCTGCCTCACGGCAGCCAACAGCTGCAGTCGGTGAGCGCACCAAAGCTCATGAACTTCTCCGACCAGGGCGTCAGCAACAAGAGCATGCCATGGATGATGGACGCCTTCTTCAGCAACGACGGCCTACTATGGTTCTACAACGACTACTGGACCTACCCCTCCCTCCACCGCCTGCGCCCATCGGCCTCCGGCGTCACCGACTATCTCGCCCTCGACTACCTCGTCAACCAGGACGGCATACACCCAGCCATCGTCAACATTGCCGCCATGGCCGAAGACCTCGACGGAAACATCTGGATAGGCACCGAGCAGGGACTCTACATGTTCACACCCGAGCAGCAGCAGGACTCCTCGCAAGGCTTCACACAGATAAAAATACCACGCAACGACGGCACCAACTATGCCGACTACCTCATGGCCGGTGCCAACGTGTCGGCCATCGCCGTCGACGGAGGCAACCGCAAGTGGATAGCCACCCACGGATCCGGCCTCTACCTCATCTCGGCCGACAACATGGAGCAGCTTCTCAACTTCACCACACAGAACTCGCCCCTGCTCAGCGACAACATCCTCTCCCTGGCATGGGACGAACAGAGCGGACAGCTCTACATAGGCACCGACGCGGGTCTCTGCGGCTACTACACCGACGCCTCCGTGGCTGCTGTAGAGATGGTCAAAGACAACGTCTACGCCTATCCCAACCCTGTCGTCTCGGGCTACAGCGGGCTCATCACCGTGCGCGGCCTCACCCGCGATGCCGACGTGAAGATTCTCACCACCAGCGGCCAGCTCGTCTACCAGGGTCGCAGCAACGGCGGCACCTTCACCTGGAACGGCTGCGACACCCAGGGCCGCCGTGTGGCATCGGGCATCTACATGGTATGCACGGCCACCAGTGCTGGCGAGAGCGGCGTAGTCTGCAAGATAGCCTTCATCAAGTAGCGGAAACCCGGAATCCCGAAAACCCGGAATCCCGAAAACCCGGAATCACGGAATCACGAAAAAAAACCAGAAAAAACCCCTTTCATCAACCGGTTTTTTCTGGTTTTCATTTTTTTATTGATAATCGTCCCTTCATTTCAACTCAGCTCCAGCATCCTATTTATAGGTTTCACTGCCATTCTTGCCACTTCAGGCTCCACCTCTACCCTTGGTTTTTCATTCACCAGGCAGTCATAAATCTTCTGCAGTGTGTTCAGCTTCATATATTGGCACTCGTTGCAGTAGCAGCTGGTCTCTGTGGGTCGCGCCTCCATCGCTTCTGTCTCTGTGGGTCGCGATTCCATCCCTGCAATCTCCGGCGGCACCGGCCAGAACCGCTTCCCCGGGCACTGCCGTTGCAGCTCGTGCAGTATGCCCGCCTCGGTGGCCACGATAAACTCCTGCCCCTTGCTCTCGCGCGCATACCGCAGCATGTCTGCCGTGCTTCCCTTCACGTCGGCCACGGCCAGCACCGGCCCTTTACATTCCAGGTGTGCCATCACCACCGCCTCCGGGTGCTCCCGCTTCAGCCTCACGATGGCCTCCACCGAGAACCGCTCATGCACATGACACCCACCGGGCCATAAATCCATTTCGCGGCCCGTGACGCCGTTTATATAGCTCCCGAGGTTGTAGTCAGGCCCAAACAGTATTCGTGCGTCCTGGGGCAAGGAATTCACTATTTTCAGCGCGTTGCCGCTCGTCACCACCACGTCGGTGAGCGCTTTCACCGCCGCCGTCGTGTTCACGTAGCTCACCACCATCGTCCCCGGGTGCTCCTCCTTGTACCGCCGCAGGTCTTCCGCGCGGCACGAGTCGGCCAGCGAGCAGCCCGCCGCCGGGTCAGGACACAGCACCACCTTCTCCGGCGAGAGCAGCTTACACGTCTCAGCCATGAAGTGCACCCCTGCCATCACGATGATCTTCGCGTCGGTCTCGGCCGCCTTGCGTGCCAGTGCCAGCGAGTCGCCCACGAAGTCGGCCACCTCCTGCACCTCAGGCAGCGTGTAGTAGTGGGCCAGCACCACCGCCTCTTTCTCTTCAGCCAGCCGCCGTATCGCGGCCTTCAGCTCGCCTTCGTCCTTGTGGGTCGCCATTCCATGGCGGCTTTCGTCCTTGTGGGTCGCCATTCCATGGCGGCTATCGTCCATGTTGGTCGCCATTTCATGGCGGCTTTCGTCCTTGTGGGTCGCCATTCCATGGCGGCTATCGTCTTCGTTTTTCAGCTCCATATCATCATTATTTTTATTGTTTTTATTTTTTAGAAGAAATAGAAAATGAGTTATATGATATGCCGTTGATAAGTTGATAACTTTCCACGGTTTTTCTTGTTTCTTTCGTTTTCCCCATCAGGTGTCGGTCTTATCCCCACCCGATGTTGATTCTTTCCGCTTCATTTTTAGCCATATAGCCTTTTTATCCACAGTTTCGAAATCTGGTGCAAAATTACGAAGTTTATATCTTTTTCCCGCACAAATCGGTGGAAAACTTTCTCAAAACCCTCTGAAAACTTCTTATTTTTCCACTCCCTCCGTCCCTCCCCTCTGTTTTCCACAGTTTTCCACAGTTTTCCACAGCGTTTTCCCCATCTTTTCCACAGCGTTATCCACACTTTCCCTCCACTTTTCCACAGGTCTGCTCCCTGCCCGTGCAATTCAGCCTCCCTTGGGTCTCAATCCAGCCTGTTTTGTAATGCAACGGAGGCTGAATTGCATTGCAGTCCAGCCTCCGTTGCCACCCACTCCAGCCTCCGTTGCAGCAGGCTGGCGGCGGTGCCCCCTGAATATTCAATTCGGCACCCCCGCCTGGTCATTGCTGCCAGGCGGGGGTGCCCCTCAATTATCAATTCTTAATTCTCAATTCTCAATCCTGCTCCTCTTCCTCGTCGTCCCATACTGAGCGCTTGCGCGAGAAGGTGCCGGGGTCGCCGCCTCCGGGCTCGAGTGGTTGGTCGTCGAGACCCTGAGTGGGTTTATCGCTGTTGGGCGAGCCTATGCAGAGGTGGGTGGTGGTGGCCACGCGGACCACCCTCACCATAGGTATGACATATTGTTGTTTTTTCATTGCTGTAATCTGTTTTAGATGTTATAAAAACCTTGTTTACTTCACCACCATCTTCTTGCCGTTCTTGATGTAGAGGCCCTTCTTGGCGGCGGTCTTCACGACGCGTCCCTGCAGGTCGTAGGTGGCCGTGAGGCTGTCGGCGTCGTTGGCGATGCTCTTGATGCCGGTGGTCTCGTCGTCGCCCAGGTCGAAGCGTAGGCGTGCGGCTGTTTCAGCGTCGGTGCTCTCGTTCACGAACCAGGCGCGGAAGGCCTTGGCCGAAGAATCCTTGCCAGTGTTGTGGTAGAAGAACTTGTTGCCCTGTATGAGGGCGAACACCACGTTGGTGAGGTCGGTCTCGGCGGCATAGCTGCCCTCCATGGTGTAGCGTATGTTCTCTTTGCCCTCGGCGGTGTAGGTCACGGGCTTCTCGGCGGCGTTGTCACTGAGCATCACGGTGCCGATCTCGTAGCTGCTGCCAGCCTCGCTCACCTTGATGAGGAAGGGCACGCCGGCCTCCACGCTGTTGGCATTGCCGAAGCAGAGCGTCACAGTCTCGTCGTCGTTGAGCTTGATGCCGGAGAAGGTCTTCACCTCAGTGGCATTGAACACGCTCTTTGCTTTGTCGATGGTCATGTCGAAGGGCACGGTGAGGCCGTTCCATCCCTCTACGAGCGTGCGTTTGAAGGTCACGTTGCCATAGCGTGCGGCGGGGGTGTAGCCTTCCGTCTCGGCGATAGTGATGTCTTCGGCCACGGCGCGCTTCAAGGTGAGATTGGTCCAGGCAATCTGCTGCTGGCCCTGGTCTACCTTGTTCAGTGCGAGCACGTAGTTGCCTGCCTTGGTAGTGGTGAAGTAGCCATTGTATTCATACCAGTGTTCTGCGTTCGTGTTTCCGTCGTTGGTAGCAGGACGGAAAGAGGTGGGAGTTACTGCCACTTCCTCGCCATCGACGGAGAGCACCACGTTGGTGGTGGGGTTGTTGCCCCATCCGCAGTAGCGGAACGAGATGTTGTAGACGGTGCTGGCCTTCAGCGGCATGGTGTAGCCCTCTTTCTCGCCATAGGTGGTGTTGAACTTCGAGAAGACGGCCGTGCCGATGGTCTGCATGGCGGCATCGCTGGTGAGTTCGCTGTTCATCACGCGGGTGTTGTATCCGGTGTTGGTCCAGCCGATGGGGTGCACATAGCCGTCGCCGGCCTTGTCGGCAGCGGTGTAGTCGGTCTTCCAGAAGATAGCGTTCACCTCCTCGCTGTTGGCCGTCCAGCCAGTGCTGAGCGTGGTGTTGAGCGCGTCGATTTCGGTCTGTGTGGTAGCGTCGTGGCTATTGAGCAAGGCCTGAGCCTGCTTGAGGGCGATGAGCTTTTCTGCGTTCTGGTAGGGAGCATACTCGTTGGCTTCGAAGCCGAGCGTGTATTTCTCGCAGGTGGCCACGGTCTGCTCGAGCTGGCTGTAGTCGCCCACGAACTCGGTGTAGTAGGTCACCTTCAGGTCGCGCCAGCAAATCCAGTTGCTGTTCTTGTACTTGGCCGGTGCGGTGGCACCCAGGCTGAGCTTGCCGTCCTCGCCTACATAGGCAAACACCTCGATGGTGTAGAGGCCGTTGCTGAAGGCCTGCCCGGCAGCACCCATACTGTTGGGATAGTTCTTGTCGTCCTTGGCGTAGTTGGGGTTCCAGCCTTCGGTATAGGCCACGTCGGCGCCCTCTGACATGACAGATGGGAACTGCAGCTGCTGGTCGTTGGCCCAGAGATAGGTGGTAGAGCCGTCGAGCAGCTGTTTGTTCAGCTCGTAGGTGGCATCGTTGCTGGCCATGCGGTGGAAGCCGCTGAGGCTCACCTTGTAGATGCCCTGCTCCAGGCCGGTGAGTTGCTGCTCGGCGATGATGGCGGGAGCGTTGGCATACTGCCAGCTCTCGGTTACTGAGCTGTAGCTGTTGGCCAGCTCAATGTTCTTGCTCATCCATCCGTTGGCGGTGATGGCCTCGTTGAGCTGGGCGGCATTGGCTACGTTCGTCAGTCCGGCAGCTTCGGCCACGGCGAGTGCGTTCCGGTCCTTATAGGTGGCCGTCAGCTGGGCGTGGGTGGCAGCGTTCATGAGGTTCCAGTAATAGGGTTCTTCGGCATAGACGGCAGCCTGTGCGCCCGACTCGGCACCCGTTCCGGCAGCGATGTACTTATTCCACAGCGGGTTGTAGATGGCGAAGCCGTTCTGTCCCTGCTCGATGGTGAAGCGTGCACGTGCGGCGTCGTTGCCCAGGTCGGCCTCGGTCTTGTCGGTGTAGATGCTCTGCGAACCGCCGAAGAGGTTCTTGTTGTTGTCTACGAAGGTGATGTGTGTCACGTTCTCTGCGTCGGTGGTAAACTTGGCTGCGATGCCGTAGCGGTCGAGCGCGGCCTCTGTCTGCGAGTCGCCGCCGCGCGAGATGTAGCGGGGCTGCTCCTCGTTGGTGGCGATGTAGTAGGTGCCGTCGAAGAGTTCGGGTGTCTTCACGGTGAAGGTCTGCTCGCTGTTGGCATTCTGTGCGCTGTAGCCCACAGCGCCGGCGGCCAGCGTCACCACATATTCCGTGCCGGTGCTCAGCAGGTCGGCCAGCGTCACGGTGAGTTTGTTGCCCTTAATGGTGGCCTGCGCCTGCTTGTTGTTTACGGTGATTTTCTCTGCATCGAGGATGGCAAGCTCGTAGTCATCGCTTATCACGGCTTCGTTGAAGCTGATGTCGAGCGTGTTCTGCTGCGTGTAGCTTCCATTGGCCAGGCTCGGTGTGCCTTCGCCAATGGCTATCTCCTCGGGCGTGAGGTCGCGCTCCTTATTATAATACACGTGCTGGAACGAGAGCCACGAGATGTTGTTGCCCTCGGCGATGTTGAAGGTGAGCGAGAGGTTGCCGTCCTTCACCAGGCCCTCGGCGGTGTACTCCTTCAGGAGGAAGCGCGAGGTGCCTACCTGCGTGCCCTTGGTCACGTCGACGGTCTCTCCGTCGTTCACCTGCATGGTGATGCCGGTGGCGGTGGTCAGGTCTTCCACGCCGTTCTTCACATTTACGCGCACGGTGGCCTTCACGTTGTAGAGACCGTTGTCGAGGCCGGTGAGCGTGCCGGTGAAGGTGTTTGCGCCGAGCGAGTTTTCGTTAGCCGTCCAGTACTCATAGAAGGGCACTTCGAAGCCCGAGTTGTCGGTGGCACCCTCGGTGCTCCAAGTGTTCACGTAGAGGGCAGCATCGAAGTCGTTGAGCTGGAAGCCGTTCTCTAAATAGTTGGAGGCGGCGGTGTTGGCACCGTCGTGCCATCTGGTGACGCTCATGCCCAGGTTGTCGATCATAGTCTGGGTGAGGGTGCCTTCGCTGTATGCCGTAGAGGCATTTGTAATAGCCGTGTTGAAGGTGCTGATGGCCTCTTCAGTGGCGAAGTTGTGCTTCTCCAGCAGGCTGCTGGCCTTGGCGATGACAGTCTCGCCGTTGGCATAGAGCGTGGCCGAGGTATTGGCGGCTGCGAGGGCGCTGGTCAGCGCGTTGGTGGCGGCGATGAGAGCCTCCTGCGTGGTGTTGTCTAAGTCGATGGCCTTGGCGGTCTCGTAGGCAGTGGTGAGGGCCGTCTGCTCGGCGGTGCCTATCTTGTTCTGCCCGGCGTTGAAGGTCTCTGTCTCGGCGATGGCCTCGTTCAGGGCCTTGATATAGTCGGCCAGGATCACCTCGTTGAGCGATACGTCGCCGTAGTAGCTGAGCTGGAAGTTGTCCCACACGGCCCAGATGTCGGCGCGCGTGCTCTTGGCACCCACCTTGAGCGTGCCGTCGGTCACCTCAACGAAGATAGGCTCCACGTAGTATTTGCCTGCGGTGAACTGCGCGCCCAGCTGTCCTTGGCTGGTAAGGCGGTCGGCCGTTTCCATGTCGAGGAAGTTGGCGGTTGTCTCGCCGGCATAGATCAGGGGATAGCCGTTGCCGTCGTAGTCTTTTACGGTGCGGTTGTCGTGGAAGGTCACGGCAGCCTGTGCAGAAAGCTTATAAACGCCGTTGGGCATGCCGGCTATTGTCTGGTATGCATCGAAAGTGAGCATATATGCCTCTGCCACGCCGTTGCCATTATCTCCGCCACCGGCGAGGGAAATCTTGTCGGTAGTGTTCCAGGCTGTGCTGGCATCGCGGCGGTTGCGCCCGAAGTTCGGGTCTTTCAGCAGCAGCAGGGTCATGTCGGCGGGTTTGTCGATGGTGGCGGCCTGTGCGGCAGCGTTGATCTTGGTGGTTATCTCGGCCTGCACCTGCTCTTCGGTGAGGGCCTCCCAGAGTGTGTTGTCGTTGCCTGCGGCAATGTTCTTGCCCAGCACGGTCGATGTGCCGTCGTAGCCGAAGAGTTCGCCGTTGCTGTTGGCGATGGTCCAGTAGTCGCCGCTCTTGGCGATGGTCAGCGGTGCTGCTGCGCCGTCCATATAGTTGCCGTCGAAGTAGTATTTTCCGCCGTTGCTCACCATCGACTCCATGGTGTAGGTGCCGTCGTTGAGCTGTGCCAGCGTCACGTATACATATTCGTCGACGAGCGATGCCTTCGTGCCCCAGTTGTTGGCGGCGCCCCAGAACTTCTGTGCACCCACGTTGCGCAGGTAGTACTTTCCTGCAGCCAGCTGGTTGTCGGCCTTTACGATGTAGATATAGTCAACGCAGGTAGCATCAGACGTACCGCCCTTCAGCACCACGTCGGTGGCTTCTGTGAGTGTAAATGCATCAGAGGTAAACAATGAACCATTGGTAGATCCGTTTTGAGTGAACTCGATGGTGTTATCTTCACCGGCAGTGAAGGTATAATTATAGCTGCCAGAATTGTTTTTGTAAATGCACGCTGCCAGCTTATATTTACCTGCTTCCAAATGAGTAATGATTACATCCTCGCTTGCGTAGCCGCACTCGGCTTTGGAACTTCTGATAGGAATATTATTTATTGTAGAGGTGGTCATGCCCTCTATGTCTTCTGCTTCGGCCAGGAATACCACATCGCTTATCTGTGTAGCTGTGTATTCTACTGTCTCTTCCTGGTTATCTTCAGAGAGCGTGAAGGTTTTACGATACTCACTGTTTATGGCAGAAGCCTGATAGAGTGTGCCGTCAACGTTTTGATATTGTGGGAAACCAATTTGCAGTTTGGTTCCCTCGAAAGCTGTTCCACTTACTGCCCAGTTGTTGATGTTGTTCTTTACGGTGTAGCTCCAAGTGGCAGCCTCGCGGAAGGTAAGGATAAGCATACCGTTTTCAACCTTTTCCGATGCAAAAAAGTATCTCTTGTCATCGACATCGAACGATGCCTTCATTTCGTCGGTGGCGGCAATCTCCTTGCCAATAGCCTGCTCAGAGGCCTTAATCTCTTTGCCATCCTGATCAACATACTTTACGGTAAACTCCAGATCGTCGATGTTGGCCGTGCGAAGCAGGAAAATGTAGTCCAACTCGAGATTGGAGTTGTAATCTGTGTTATTATAGAAAACTAACGAGGCTCCCTCTGGAATCTTCACACTTTCGATGCTCTTTTCTGAGAATTCTGCTTTTCCCCAATTATCATACGATTTTTCAAGATCAGTGAGTATGGGTTGCTGCTCATCATCATAGGTAAGCAGGAAGAGAGGTATAGTGGCTGTTTGAGTAGAACTTTGGTTGCGGGCTTTGAGCACCACAGTGTAGATGCCAGCGTCAAGCGGTTCGGTGTATATGTAGGTTTTTTTTGCCAGACGGCCAATGATACCATTAGAGAAGCGGGCCTGTGCGCCACCGGCTCCGCGAGCGGCCCACTCGCCATTGATGTTCAGGTCTTCTGCTTCTTTATAGTATGTCAGTTTTTCATCGGCCTTGCTATACACCTTGTCGGTGGTGCCCCCTTCTGCATTGGTATATTTCACGCCATAAAAAGGTTCTGCATTATTCTGGCCAATAGAGTACCATGTGTCATTGGCATTAATTATATGATTGTAATAGACGGTCACATTCTCGTTCGGGAACCAGTCTACGGTATAGGTTTTCAGTGTAGCACCTGCTTCGTCTTTGGCGTTAACAATATACTGTGTTTTGCCGATGGCAGTGAAAACGATGGTAACCGTAGTGTTACCATCGGCAGCCACGGGAGAAGTGGATGCATTGTCACTCTTGTAGACGTACTTATAGTCATCGATGTAGATTGTGCCCTTGTAGGCATCCACATTGGGTGTTTCGCCAACGATGGTGTTGTTGGTTTCACTATCTTTAAGCTCTTTGCCATCTTCATCTACAAACTTCACGGTGAAATTTGCAGTCTGGACGCTTTGGGTGGTCTCTGTAATCTTGATGGATTTCAGCTGTTCGAAGTTTGTTGTTTTTACACTACCACCTTTCTTATAGCCAAAAGCGACGGTAGTGTAGTCGGGTGATGCAAGAGCGACGTTCGAGGCACTCACATAAGTGGTTTTGCCATCTTCCGACTTTATGGTGAAAGAGGTCAGCGTATTGCTTGCTGTGTTGATTTCGGCCTCGATAAGCAGCCAAGTGCTACTCGCAATATCTACTCGGTAGCTTCCTGCGGTAAAGGTGGTAGTGCTGCTTATATTGTCTATTCCGTTGAAGCCGTAGCCGTGTTTTTTATCTTGGTCGTTTTGAGCTGCATAGATATTTCCAAAGCGGAAGTAGCTGCCATTGCCTTCTGAAAAATAACGGCCAGTACTTGAACTTCCGCGCCAGACGGCAGTCACTTTGATGATGCTGTTGGCTGTTGGCGTGATGGTCTTGCTGGTGGCATAGCCTCCATTACCGCCAGAAATGGTGACGATGCCATCGGCGAGGGTGGGGTTGCCGCCTGCTGTCCATTCAGCGAGGTTGTCTGTAGTCCAGGCAACATTTGCTGTTCCGTATTCAAGTAGCGTGTTGCTGTCCGCCCACGCCGACGTTACCCCTCCCACTACGCATAGCAGTGCGAGGAGCATGGACTTAAGAAATTGTTTTCTCATGTGTGAATAAATTTTAGTTAGTAATTAAGAAATGTTATTATTGTCGTTGTTGTAGGTAGTTGCTATTTCATTGCGTCATCTTTTTCTTCATCAGGCAATACACGTTTCCGTATAGTCGGCCTTGAATGACATAGGGCGTGGAGTGCTGTATATCGTAAGAACTTCCCAGCTTGCTGGTCCATAGTCCGTTGGGTAGCTGTCGGGCTGCGTGTGTGCATTCTTGGGTGTGCGGATAGGTATAGAGCGCTATTTTTGTGTACATTGGTTCTTGCTCGGCATTCTCGCACTCCTCATATCCTGCATCGGCGAATGCCTTCATAAAAGCCTCGATGTCCGGGCTGCCTGTGTAGTCGTTGGGCCAGGTGCTTACACCGTCGTATTCGTTTTCGGGCCACATCCAGCATTTGTCGGTTCCGTATGCCCAGGCTATGCAGTTATAGTCGGGGTTTTCCGGGCTTGTCAGCAAGAATCCCTCATCGTATTGCAAAGCGGGGAAGGCCTTTATGATTTCTTCAGCTCTCTGATCCATAGTTTGCATGCTTCTGAAACGGTAGTCTGTTCGCCGATTCTTTTATGGAAAATGGCGTTGAGCGCCCACACCAGGTGTGATGGTCGCTTCTCTATCTCTTCCAGTATGAAGGGAACGGCATTTCCGCCCATGTCGACGATGCTTTGGAAAGATGGGTTCTGCTTAATCTGGGTGACCGATGACAGGAATTTCGTTTGCTGTTTCCACAGGTCGAGGTACTGGCAAAACAGCATCCTGTCGTAGTCGGCCTCCGAGATGGGTTCTCCATCGGCATCGCGCTGTTGTTGCAGATAGAGGGAGAGAACCTTTTCTATCTGCCGTGCATAGGCCTCGCTCTTATGTTGTGAAAAGAGCTGCAGCAGATGCATCTGTGTGGCGTTCAGTGTCGTTGTAGGCATAGTCTTGATTGTTATTGATTCTGTTGTGCATGTTCTTGCGTCCCTACGGTAGCTCATTCTGAGCATGTTAACATGCAAAAGTAATGCTTTTTAGCCTAAATTGACTTGAATCAATCGTGTTTTTTCATTCATTAAAACATTATTAACAGTATTTTTACTTTTTCGATAATGGTTAAACAATCTGAATTTCCAATGCCTTTAACACAAAAAGCCACAGAAAAGAACCTTTTGTGCACACTAACCCCCTATCTTTGCACCCCGACAGAATAGCTTTTAGAGACAGAATAGCTTTTAAAGACAGAATAGCTTTTAAAGACAGAATAGCATTTAAAGACAGAATAGCTTTTAGAGACAGAATAGCTTTTAGAGACAGAATAACATAATAACATAATAACATAATAATGACCCTATCTTTCCGTTCGGTAGGCTGCGATATTATCGCAGCAAGACACGCCAAAACAAACAAAAAAACCACAAGAACCATGAAAAACAACAATGCTTACCACGAGCCATGCATGCCCCGGCGCATGCTGGCCGACAACGAGACCCTTCTTCGGCGCGAGGCGCAGCACCTGCTTGCCGCCGAGGTGGGCCGTCTGCTCGCCTCCCCCGATGCCTCCCCCCGCTGCTGGACAGGCTCGCAGGCCGACCTGATGGAGGCCCTTTACCTCGCCTTCGAGACGGGCGACCTCACCGACGACATGGGACTGCCCATCACCTTCACCTCTCTGGTGAGGAAGGTATTCGCCCGTCTGGGGCGCAGCGTGCCCGGCAACCCCTACAAGGTGGCACGGATAGCATCTGCCAGGAAGGGCATCCGTCAGCAGTGCTACCTCAACCGTTACCTATTATTATACAAGAGAGGCCACCACGACATTTTTTTAAAACATATTAATTGACTGAACTTTCCCAATTCCCCATTTCCCTACCCCTCTCTCTACCCCGATGACATTTGCAGGAGCCGGAAAAAGGCCGTACCTTTGCATCGTCAATCGCGAAAGACAAGAAAAAACAATTCAAAATTCAAAATTCAAAATTCAAAACGTACCATGAAGAACCTGTTTATCAAGAAGTATGTGAACAACAACGACAAGAGTAGCGCATTTGGCAAGACCTACGGTCGCGCCGTGATGCTGGGCACCTGCGACATCGAGGAGCTGGCAAGCGAGATCCAGGCTTCCTGCACCGCCACCCGCGCCGACATCCTGGCCGTGCTCTCGGCCCTGGGCCAGGCCATCAGCAACAAGCTGCAGAGCTCGCAGCGCGTCAGGATTCCCTACCTGGGCACCTTCAAGCTCGGCGTGACCACGAAGGGCGAAGTGAACGCCGCCGACTTCTCTGTACAGAAGAACGTGCTCGCCGTGCGGGTGCTCTTCAAGCCTGAGACGAAGATAGAGAACGGCCACCGGGTGAGCGAGATGACCCGTGGTGCCCGTGTAGCAGAGCTGCCCAAGAACATCAGCGGCATCGCCACCGACGACACCGACACCAGCACCGACGGCACCGGCACCGGCGGCACCAGCACCGGCGGCACCTCTCAGGACGACCCCATCGAGAACCGCCCGTAAGCGATGAGCGATGAGCG
>CAMJLB010000063.1 GCA_946406555.1 uncultured Prevotellaceae bacterium
TACATTCGCACCTGCCCTGCTTTGTCTGCCTGTAACGGAAAAAATATTATTTCTTCTCATTGTTGAATGAGATTATTCACATTATTCTCATTTCTTTCAAAAACTACACACCCCATTTCTTTCCACGAGAAACGAATGTGAATAATATGAATAATTTGGCTAAAAGGCAGAAACTGTATATTCATGCAGGTCTGTTTTTCGATAATCAAGACAAATAAAATTTGCGTTTTAGCGCGGCGGGAGACTGAGCGATGCGCCTTCGAAGTACCTCCATATAAGCACGACGGCGTGATTCAGCCTCCGTTATGGCATCGCCAAGGGTCACCGGCAGTGCCGTTCACGCAGAGCCACCCCGTCGTTCAGCCTGTCTTAGGGTGCAATCCAGGCTGGATGACACTGCAATTCAAGCTGAATTGATGTCTGATTCAGCCTGAATTGCAACCCAAAACAGGCTGTATTGCAACAGTAGCTTTTCTTTGTTTTACAACACACTGACTATCAACGATATACGAAAGTCGCTCAGATTTAAAAATTTCGGGGCAAGGGCGATGGTGCTTCGGAATTTTAAAATCTCAGCGATTTTCGCCGAATGTTTATGCAAAAGCGTGGTGCATAAATATTGGGCGATTGCTGGCCGCTTTGAAGAAAAATACGTAATTTTGCACCCCAAAGCAAAATAATAAAGGAACGCATGGAAACAGCAAAGAACGATACCGGCCCGACGGGGCGCTTTGCCCCTTCGCCCACGGGCCGCATGCATTTAGGCAACGTCTTCAGCGCGCTGCTATCGTGGCTGTCGGCACGGAGTGAGGGTGGCCGGTGGCTGCTGCGCATAGAAGACATAGACCCGCAACGCTCGCGACAGGAGTATGCCGACCTGCTGATGGCAGACCTGGAGTGGCTGGGGCTGACATGGGACGGGAGCCCCGTGTACCAGAGTCGGCGCGGCGACCTGTATGAACACTACTACCACCTGCTGCAGGAGCGAGGCCTGACCTACAGCTGCTATTGCAGCCGTGCCGACCTGCTGGCCACCCAGGCTCCCCACGAGAGCGACGGACGGGTGGTGTATGCCGGCACCTGTCGGCACCTGCCCCCGCAACCGGGCCGTCGGGGTGCCACCCGGCTGATGGTGACGGATGACGACATAGCCTTCGACGACGGCCACTACGGCCCGCAGTGCGTGAACATGGCGCGGCAGGTGGGCGACTTCATCATCCGCCGCAAAGACCAGGCCTGGGCCTACCAGCTGGCCGTGGTGGTAGACGACGGGCTGATGGGGATAGAGGAGGTGGTGCGCGGACGCGACCTGCTGCTCTCGTCGCCCCAGCAAATCTATCTGGCCAGGCTGTTAGGCTTCCGTCCGCCACGGTTCGCCCACCTGCCGCTGCTGCTGAACACGGCGGGCCGGCGGCTGTCGAAGCGCGACCAAAGCCTCGACATGGGCTGTCTGCGACAGCGCTACACGCCCCGGCAACTCATCGGGAAGCTGGCCCATCTGGCAGGGCTGCTACCCCAGCCCACCCCTGCAAGCGCCACCGAACTGCTGCCGACATTTGCATGGAGCAAAGTGCCGCTGAGCGACATCGTGGTGGATGGGCAGTAACCACTTGGAGACTGGGAATGTGCTTTTTATGAAAGAAATATGAATAATGTGAATAATTTTATTCAGAAATAAATATAAAAAGGCATGCTATATCAAAAAAATTAACTAATTTTGCACCCGATTAAATTTAAACATATATTGTAGATATGATCAACATTACCTTTCCCGACGGTTCTGTTCGCTCGTATGAGCAGGGCGTGACGGGTTTTGAGATTGCCGAGAGCATTTCGCCTGCTCTGGCCCGCAGCGTGCTTTGCTGCGGCGTGAATGGCGAGACCGTAGAGCTGAACCGCCCCATCATGGAAGATGCCAAGGTGGAGCTCTATAAGTGGGACGACGAACAAGGCAAGCACACCTTCTGGCACACCAGCGCCCACCTGCTGGCCGAGGCCCTGAAGGAGCTGTATCCTGGCATACAGTTCGGTTTCGGCCCAGCCGTAGAAAGCGGTTTCTTCTACGATGTGCTGCTGCCCGGCGGCGAGAGCATCAAAGAGAGCGACTTCCCCAAGATTGAGCAGAAGATGAAGGAGCTGGCCTCGAAGAAGGAGCCGGTGGTGCGCCGCGAGGTGGCCAAGGCCGATGCCCTGAAGGAGTTTGCCGCCGACGGCCAGACCTACAAGTGCGAGCACATTGAGCAAGACCTGGAAGACGGCACCATCACCACCTATACGCAGGGCCGGTTCACCGACCTGTGCCGTGGCCCGCACCTCGTGGACACGGGCGAGATCAAGGCCATCAAGCTGACGTCGGTGGCCGGTGCCTTCTGGCGCGGCGACGCAAGCCGCGAGCAGATGCAGCGCCTCTACGGCATCACCTTCCCGAAGAAGAAGATGCTCGACGAATACCTGGTGATGCTCGAGGAGGCCAAGAAGCGCGACCACCGCAAGATAGGCAAGGAGATGGAGCTTTTCATGTTCAGCGAGAAGGTGGGCAAGGGCCTGCCCATCTGGCTACCGAAGGGCACCGAGCTGCGCCTGCGCCTGCAGGACCACCTGCGCAAGGTGCAGAAGCGCTTTGGCTACCAGGAGGTGATCACCCCCCACATCGGCTCGAAAAACCTCTACGTGACCAGCGGACACTATGCCCACTACGGCAAAGACTCGTTCCAGCCCATACACACCCCCGAGGAAGACGAGGAGTACATGCTGAAGCCCATGAACTGCCCCCACCACTGCGAGATCTTCGCATGGAAGCCCCGCTCGTATCGCGACCTGCCGCTGCGCATCGCCGAGTTTGGCACCGTCTACCGCTACGAGCAGAGCGGCGAGCTGCATGGCCTGACCCGCGTGCGCTCGTTCACTCAGGACGATGCCCACCTGTTCTGCCGCCCCGACCAGGTGAAGCAGGAGTTCCTGAACGTGATGGACATCATCAACATCGTGCTCTCGGCCTTCGGCTTCGACTTCGAGGCACAGATATCGCTGCGCGACCCCAACGACCACGACAAGTATGTGGGCACCGACGAAGACTGGGCCCTGGCCGAGAAGGCCATCGTGGAGGCCTGTCAGGAGAAGGGGCTGTCCGCAAAGGTGGAATATGGCGAGGCAGCGTTCTACGGCCCGAAGCTCGACTTCATGATCAAGGATGCCATAGGCCGACGCTGGCAGCTGGGCACCATACAGGTAGACTACAACCTGCCCAAGCGCTTCCAGCTGGAGTATACCGACGAGGACAACCAGAAGAAGACGCCCGTGATGATACACCGCGCCCCCTTCGGCTCGATGGAGCGCTTCACGGCCGTGCTCATCGAGCACACCAGCGGCCACTTCCCCCTGTGGCTCACGCCCGACCAGGTGGCCATACTGCCGCTCTCGGAGAAATACAACGACTATGCCAAGCGGGTGCTCAAGGAGTTCGACCTGCAGGGCGTGCGTGGCTCGATAGACCTGCGCAACGAGAAGCTGGGCCGCAAGATTCGCGACAACGAGCTGAAGCGCATACCCTACATGGTGATCGTGGGTGAGAAGGAAGAGGCCGAGGGCCTCGTCTCCATGCGCCAGCAGGGCGGCGGCGAGCAGGCCACGATGACCATTCAGGAATTCATCAACAAGATCAATGCCGAGGTAAAAGAACAGACAAAAAACTTTTAACTGAATAGCGCAAAGAGCGAAGAATTTTTCCGTTCTGCCAGGAACAGAGAAAAATTCTTCACTCTTCGTTTTTTTACAGGAACATGAGACTAAACCACTTTTTCTTTCTATCCACGCTGTTGCTATGCGGCTCGTGCATAAAAGACGAGCCAAGAAACATGGAGTGCGACATACTCGACGCATGGATTGACAGCGAGCAGGCCAGCCACTTCTTCCAAGATACCGACATGCGGCTGGCCGAGATACCCTCTGGTCAGGACACGCTCGAGTTTACCGTGCGCTCGCTGAAAGCGCTGCCACAGCTGGGCGTGAACTTCAGGCTCACCCCCGGCGCAACGATACAGCCAGAGAGCGGCTCGCTGCAAGACTTCAGCCAGGGGGATGTGACCTACACGGTGACATCGGAAGACGGGCAGTGGCAGCGGCGCTACACCGTGCGCTGCCGCCAGCCTGAGACGCCCGACCCAGAGGTGAGCTCGCAGCTATACAACTTCGAGAACTATGCGCTGAACAGCGGCGGCAACTACTATGAGTGGTTCGAGCCGCTGGGCGATGGCTCGTCGCAGAGCATCTGGGCCACGGGCAATGCGGGCTTCATCATAGCCAAGCCCAACAGTGCCGCCGACGACTATCCCACGGTGCCCGAGGCAAATGGCTACGAGGGTGCCTGCGTGCGCCTGACCACCCGCAACACCGGCTCGTGGGGCAAGCGCTTCCATAAGCCCATCGCCGCCGGCAACCTCTTCCTGGGGTCGTTCGACAGCAAATATGCGCTCACCAACACGCTCTGGACTACCAACATGGGCATTCCCTACATGGCCGAGCCCGTGCGCGTGACGGGCTATTACCGCTACCAGCCAGGCGAAGTCTTCACCGACAAGGACGGCATAGAGCATAACGACCGGACCGACACGCCCAGCATCTATGCTGCCTTCTACCGCAACCACGACGCGGAAGGCAACGCCGTGGTGCTGCACGGCGACGACCTGAAGACCAACCCGCTCATCGTGCGCAAGGCCGAAGCAGAACAGCTGCCAACTACCAGCGAGTGGAGGCAGTTCGAGATGGTGTTTACCGGCGACGAGCCTATCGACCCCACCCTGCTGGCCAACCGGGGCTACAGTCTGGCACTGGTGTTCTCGTCGAGCCTGAATGGCGACACCTTCGAAGGCTCGGTGGGCAGCACCCTATATATAGATAAGGTGGAACTTTACCATAAAGCAGACCCGACGAAATGATGAAACAGACACCAGCACTCTTCTTTGCCCTGGCACTACTGCCAACGGCAGCCATGGCCTCGTCGCCATGGAGCGACCTGCAGCTGAAAGCCCGGGTGGGCTACAGCATCGGTGCCACGGCACCACTGGGCATTCCTGCCACCATTCGCGGCATAGAGTCGTTCACCCCCACGGCCAACATCCTGGCAGGCATAGACGCCGCCCTGCCGCTGAGCGAGAAGTGGGGCGTGCAGGCGGCACTGCACTTCGAGAACAAAGGCATGGACGGCGAAGTGACCACCAAGGGCTACCACATGCGGCTGCGCATGGACGACAGCGAGATGGAAGGCTACTACACCGGCCACGTGCGCCAGAAGGTGCAGGAATGGATGGTCACCCTGCCCATCCAAGCCACCCTGCAGCTGAGCCGGGTGGTACAGCTGAAAGCCGGCCCCTACCTCTCGGTGCTGCTGAGCCGCGACTTCAGCGGATATGCCAGCGACGGCTACCTGCGCAAAGACACGCCCACGGGCCAGAAAGTGGTGATGGGCACCAACGAGGACGAATGGGCCACCTACGACTTCAGCGAAGAGATGCGCCACCTGCATGTGGGCATCGACGTGGGTGCCGACTTCAGAGTGGCCAACAGGCTGTGTGTGGGCGCCGACCTGTCGTGGGGTCTGAACGGCATTCTGAAGAGCAGCTTCAAGACCGTGGAGCAGACGCTCTACCCCATCTATGGGACTGTCAGCGTAACCTATCAAATAAAATAAACCCAAAAGCGTATGAAAAAAATCTTTACTCTACTCATGGCTTCGCTCGGCACCATCATGGCCAGCGCAGCCGACTTTACAGAGGAAATCATCGTAAGCGTGAATGGAGAGAGCTCGCAGCAGAACTGCTCCTTCACCATCACCGACAACGGCGACACCTACGACCTGACGATGAAGAACTTCTTGCTGGAAAGCGAAGACGGCCCCATGGGCGTGGGCACCGTCGAGGTGAAGGGCATCAAGCCCCAGTATAGCGGCAAGACTGTTATCCTGCAAACCACGCAGACCATACAGATCGTGCCTGGCGACGACCCGAGCGTGGCGTTCTGGATGGCCACGATACTGCCTCCCGTGCCCGTTGAGCTGAAGGCCGCCATCAACGGCGACCACCTGCGCAGCTACATCTACATAGACCTGATGGCCTCGCTGCAGCAGATCGTAGAAGTGAGCATAGGCGGCGGCTACCAGCTGAAGAACACGGGCTTCGAGGCATGGCACGCCACCCAGGGCAGCTACGAAGAGCCCAACGGCTGGCACTCGTTTGAGAGTGCCTCGGGCAGTCTGGCCACGATGGCCGGCCACCACATCACGAAGTCGGACGATGCCCACGGCGGAGTGGCCAGCGCACGGCTCTATGCCACCTCGATCTTCGGCATCGTGGCCAACGGCACCATGACCACGGGCAGGATGAACGCCGGCTCGATGTCGGCCACCGACCCCAACAACAATGCCTACATGGACATGAGCCTAAGCGACCGCGACGGCAATGGCGACCCCTTCTACACGCCGCTCATCGCGCGCCCCGACTCGGTGGTGTTCTGGGCCAAGTTCCGACAGGGCAGGGCCAACGCCCAGCACCCCTACGCCACCATGAGCGCCGTCATCACCGACGGCACATACTATCAGGACCCAGCCGACAAGGAGTATAGCAACGTGGTGGGCCAGGCAAAGAACAACACCATTGCCACCACCGGCGACGAATGGAAGCGCATCGTGGCTCCCTTCAGCTACAACGACAACGGCGTGGAGCCCAAAGCCATACTGCTCACGCTCTCGACAAACGCCGATGCCGGACAGGGCAGCGCCAACGACGAGCTGCTGGTAGACGACATAGAGCTGGTATACAACGCACGTCTGGCCTCGCTCAGCGTGAAAGGACGGCAAGTTCCGAACTTCGACCCCAACACGCAGGAATACAGCCTGAAGGTGGAAGAACTCATCGGTGCCGACGACCTGGAAGCAAAGGCTGACGGCGTGGCCGCCTACGTCACCAAGCAGGTAGAGGTGGTAGATGGCAAATACCTATGCACGGTGAAGGTGTTCTCGGCCGACATGTCGAAGACCACCCAATATGTGCTGAACATTGAGAGCACCGCACTGACCGAGACGCTGGCCGTGAGCAATGTGGAGGCAAGGCAGCAACAGCCCGCTGCCTACTACACGCTCGACGGACGACAGGCCCGGAGCCTGAAGCCCGGAAACATATACGTTCGCCGGCTGGCCGACGGGACAACACAAAAGATTACGAAATAAAGAGAAAGCAAAAGGGACGAAGGAGATTTTTTCTTCGTCCCTTTTTGCTTTTTTCGGGATTTCGGGATTTCGGAATCACGGGATAACGAGATGCCGGAATCACGGGATAACGAAATCACGGAATCCCGGAATCACGAAATCCCGGAATCCCGGCTTTCCGGCTTTCCGGCTTCCCTGCATCAATAACAGTCTGCAGGGAGGCCTCCTCGCCCACAATCCATACAATGTCGCCCTCTTCGAAACGGCGGTCTGGCCTGAAAGGCGACAGGTTTTCCTGCCCTTCCTCCAGTCCCACCACCATGCAATTATACAGGCTGCGCAGTCCGCTCTCCACAAGCGTCTTGCCCACGAAGGGACTATCGGCCGTGATCTGCAGCTGGCGCAGCTTCATTTCGCGCTTCTCCAGGTCGGGATCATCGGTCAGCACCTCTTGCTTGATAGCCTGTCCCAGCTTGGTCAACTGCTCGTCGCTGCCTATCACCTGCAGCCTATCGAGCGGGAAGAGCAGCGAGTGGCCATCGGGAATATTCAGCCTCATGCCGCCACGCAGGATGCTGCTCACGTGAACGCCATAGCGATGGCCCAGGTTCAGCTGCTGCAGCGTCTGCCCGGCCCAAGAGGAGTTCTGGGGCAGGTCGAAGTCGGCAATGTGTATGTCGCGGTCGAGCAGTCGCCCTTCGTAGAGGGGCCTTTTCTTTCCATGCACCTCTGCCTCGATGTCACGTGAGCGAAGGTTGTTGACAAAGAGCCGCTCGAGCAAGATGCTACGCCGCTTGATGCTTCGCGACAACACCAGCATGATGACCACCAGCAAGGCCACGACCGTGAGCATGGCAAAGCCGAAATGGGTGAGCTGCTTGCACACGACAAACACAAAGGCCATGGCAAGCCCCAGACGCAACAGGATCGTGAAGATGAGGGGAAGCCAGTTGCGACTGCTCTCGGCCCAGAGGGCACGGAACTCTTCGCTACGGTTCTTCTTCATCACCATGGCACGCAGGAATGGCGCAATGAGCATGATCGTGGCCACGCCTGTGAGAAGATTGCCATACCAAGCTCCATGGGTAAGAGACTCGACGAAAGGATGGAAGAACATGAACATCAGCGTGACGGCCGCCGTGGAGAGTATGGCATAGACAGCCGTATTGATGGTCATCTGCAACAACAGCCTACGCCACTTGCTCTGCTGCATGGTATTGGGATGGCTGACGCTGAACTGGTTGAGCAGCCTGATGAGCCGTGAGGGCAAGCGATGCTCAAGGGCACTATAAGCCGGCGTGGCGAGCCGTATCATGTAAGGTGTGAGAAAAGTGGTTATGACTGATACGGCCACCACGACCGGATAAAGGAAATCGCTGATGACACCGAGCGACAGGCCCAGCGAAGCGATGATGAAAGAGAACTCGCCTATCTGCGCCATCGAGAAGCCGCAGCGCATGGCGCTCTTCAGGCTCTCGCCGCCCAGCATGAAGCCCAGCGAGCCGAATACAGACTGCCCCACCAGGATGGTGAGCACCAAGGAAATGATGGGCACGGCATAGCTGACGATGATATGAGGATCGACGAGCATGCCCACCGACACAAAGAAGATGGCACCGAAGAGGTTCTTCACCGGCTCTACGAGCTTCTCTATGCGCTCTGCCTCGATCGTCTCGGCCAGGATGCTGCCCATGATAAAGGCACCGAAGGCCGACGAGAAGCCCACCTTGGTAGAAAACACGGCCATGGCGCAACACAGGCCCAGGCTTACAATGAGCAGCACCTCGCTGTTGATAAGGCGGCGCACCGAACGGAGGAACAACGGCACAGCCGATATGCCCACCACCAGCCAGAGCACCAGGAAGAAGGCTATGCTCACGATGCTCCGCAGCAGCTGCCCGCCATCGGGATTGGAGCCGCTGGCTATGGCCGAGAGCATCACCATCATCACAATGGCCAGTATGTCTTCGAGTATCAGCACGCTCATCACCAGGCCGGCAAACTGCTGCTGGCGCAAGCCCAGGTCGTCGAACGCCTTATATATAATAGTGGTACTGCTCATGGCCAGCATGCCGCCCAGGAAGATGCAGTCCATGCGCGGCCAACCGAAGGCATGCCCCACACATACGCCCAGCACCGTCATGGCAGTGATAATACTGATGGTAGAGATGATGGGCGAGGCTCCCATCTTGAGTATCTTCTTAAACGAGAAGTCGAGACCCAGCGAGAAGAGCAGGAACATCACGCCGATGTCGGCCCAGAGGTGTATGCTGTCCATGTCGGCCACGCTGGCCGTGTAAGGCATGTGAGGCGACACAAGGAAGCCTGCCACCACATAGCCCAGCACCAACGGTTGGCGTAAGCGTTTGAAAATAAGTGTCACAATACCTGCCACCATCAAGATGAGGGCCAAATCCCGAATAAGAGAGGGTAGTTCTGCCATGTTGTTGTCTTTCTTTACGGCTCGAGAAACACCAAAGCCATATTCTCGCACTATTTGAGGGCAAAGTTACAAATTTTCCCATAAAGCACAAAACATTTGATAGATATTTTCCTGCTCTTCATTTTTCTAGCCGTTTTCTTTGCCGATATAAAAAAAAGTTGTAATTTTGTAGCAATTTATCAAATACGGAAAAATGCCACTTAACCTAAATAACATAAAAACGATCATGACCTTGATGGCCTTGCTGCTGTCTGTAGGCTGTTTGCAGGCCAAAGACGACTCGGTGAGAGTATTCAACGAGCGGCACCCGCTGGTGTATGAAGACAAGTGGGACATGTGGCCTTACGCCTTCCTGGACGGCGGTGAACCCAAGGGATTCAACATCGACCTGGTGAAGATGTTGATGGAAGAACTCGACATACCTTACGTGATAAAGCTGAAGCCGGGACGCGAAGTAAGGGCCGACGTGCTGAGCGGAGAAGCCGACATGACCTTCGGCCTGGCCGACGACCTGAACAAATGCTTCACCACCTACAGCAAGAGCGTGGTGCAGCTGTTCACCCACAGCGTGGTGAGCCTGAAGAAGCGCCCCACCACCATACACTCACTGCAAGATCTGAGCAAGGAGAAAGTGGTGGTCTACGACAACAGCTGCACCCACCGACTGATGAAAGACAAGGGCTGGGACGAGAATGCCATTCCCTACGTAGACATGAAGGAGGCCATGCTCGACATCTTGGAGAAGAAAGACGGGCAAATTATCTGGAACACGGCCTCGCTGGAGTGGCTCATGCGCATCTACGACTCGAAAGACCTGCAGATTTCCGATTTCAAGATGCCGGTAAGCAAATACCGGATGATCTCGCCCAACCTGCAGTTGCTCGACAGGCTCGACAGTGCCTTCGTGGCGCTGAGTGCCAACGGCCGCATCACTGAGATAGAAAACAAGTGGTTCTACCCCGACAGGCAAGAGACGGGCATCCCCCAATGGGCTTGGTATGTGGCGGCCATCGCCGTGATCATCGTGCTCATCATGGCCTTCTATGCGTTGAGCTACCGCATACAGGAACGCCGACTGATCGGCGTGAGGCAGACACGCGCCCACCAACTGAGACTGCTGCTCGAATCGAGCAAGGTGGGCATCTGGACCTTCGACATCGCCACGCAGACCTTTGCCAAAGTGGGGCGCGACGGACAGCAGACCCATCTGCAGAACCTGCTGGACGCAGCGCAATACTTCGAGCCAGACAAATTCGAAGAGTTCTGCAAAGCACTGAAGCAACTGGCCGACATGGAGACAACCAAGGTCGAGGTGGAGCTGACGACAAGAAAAGGACGACCCTTCAGCGAGGAGAACAAACTGCTCGTGACGCTCTCTGTATTACAGTGGAAGAAAGGACGACCGGCAACCATCATCGGCTCGCTGCAAAACGTGACCCTGCTGCACAGACAGCAACGCGAGACGGAACAACAGCTGCTGAGATACCAGACGGTGTTCAACACTGCCCTTGCCGACATGGTGTTCTACGACCAAGACGGCTATCTGGTAGACATGAACGCCAGAGCCGAACGCACCTTCAAAGTCACCCACGAAGAGGCGCTGCAAAGGCACATGAACTTCTACGAAACGCTGGGACTGGACAAGAACGAGGTGGCTAATATGCCATACATGCACTTCACCCAACTGCTGTATGCCAACGAGCATGAAGGTTGGAAAAGCTGGCGCAAAGGCATCATGCGCTATGAAATACTGCTCGTGCCGGCACGCACCCTCTCCGGACGGCTACTGGGCTACTATGGGTCGGGGCGCGACATGACAAGCGCGGCCGCCACCTACCAGCACGTGCAGGAGGGCATCAGGCAGTTGCAGAATGCCACGCGAACTGTGGCCGAATATGTAGAGAACATCAACTACGTGATGGGCGTGGGCAGCGTGAGGCTGGTGTCGTACTCGCCCGAAACCCACATGCTGACGCTCTACCGCAACGTAGACAAGGTGCAACGGCTACTGACGCAGTCGAGATGCATGACGCTCGTAGCCGACGAGTGGAAGAAAAAAGTGCTGCACGTGTTCGACAACATGGACGCACGCACGCCACGCCCCATCGCCGTGACGCTGCGAACGACCATCAAGCAGAAAAACACGCCCATGTACCTGCAGTTCCAATTCGTGCCGAACTACGACAAAGACGGCCACGTGACCGACTACTTCGGACAGTGCCGCGACCAAAGCGAAATAGAGCACACAAGGCTCCTGCTAGAGCAAGAGACGGAAAAGGCAAAAAACGTGGAGAACCTGAAAAATACCTTCCTACACAACATGAGCTTCGAGATACGCACACCACTGGCCACCGTAGTGGGCTTCGCCGACCTGTTCCGCCAGGAGCACACCCACGAGGAAGAAACGGTGTTCATCGGCGAGATAAAGAAAAACTCGGCACGACTGCTCGAACTCATCAACGACATTCTCTTCATATCAAGACTCGATGCACACATGATCGAGATAAACCGGCAACCCACCGACTTTGCGAAGACCTTCGACGGACACTGCACGCTGGCTTGGGAGGAGCGCAGGCGAGAGGGAGTGAACTACATGATAGAAAACCCATACAAGAAACTGGTGATAGACGACCTGGACGATGCCAACGTGGGGCGCATCATGGAGCAAATCATCATCAACGCCGCCCAGCACACCGAGCGAGGCTACGTGAAGGCACGCTACGACTACATTGCCGGCAAGCTGGTGATTGCCATCACCGACAGCGGCTCGGGCATGTCGGCAGAACAGATGAGCCACATCTATGAGCGATTCAGCACCGGCAAAAGCGACGGAACTGGCCTGGGACTGCCCATCTGCAAGGAACTGGCCGAACAGCTGGGCGGAGAAATACAGGTGAGCTCGGTGGAAGGAAAAGGCACCACGGCATGGATTACGCTGCCATGCACGGTGAGCGACATTGAGCGAAAAGACGAAACGGCATAACACACATACTGACAGAACATGAAAACATACCATCATACCTTACAACATGCCCAACACCTGACAGGGGTAGCAGCCATGATGCTGAAAGCACTGCTCCTACTGGCGGCGACCATCGCCCTGACGGCCTACCAGACAGTCAGCGCGGCCAGCGAGAAGGAAGAGCCCATCATCGTTGTGGTAGACTGGGAGACGCCGCCCTTCGAATATAGCGACATCTACGGACGACCCTCAGGATTCGTGGTCGACATCATAAGCGAACTGCTGGAACAGACCGGCAAAAGCTATCGCATCACCACCAATGACTGGACAAGGGCCAGGCAGATGTTTGAAGACGGAAAGGCCGACATCGTCGTGGGACCCGTGAACGCCCTGAAAAGCCAAGACAAGAACTGCTATGTGTCGCAGAGCATCCTGGTGTTCTCGAAGATAAAAGTAGCTTACCACAGGGGAACGGCACCCATCGATGACGTCAGCAAGATGGCAAGCATAGACTCGATGGCCGTGAAGCTGAACAATGCCGAGGTGGCACAGGCCGTAGCCAAGCTCGCGCCACAGGCCTACGTGGAATATCACTCGCCACGCGACGCCCTGGCCGGACTGGCCAACGGGAAATACCGCTACTTCGTATGGACCGAGCTGCCGCTGAAGTGGAAGATAAAAGAGCTGGGACTGGCCGACAGCATGATGGTGAGCAATGCCACACTGGGCACCGTAGAGCTGAGATTCGCCTGCCACGACGCGCAGCTGGGCGAACTGCTCGACGATATCTATGCACGGCTGGAGCTGAACGGAACCATAAGCAACATTCAAGACAAATGGTTCCACCCGGAAAGGGTGCACGACAACGCCTCGCCCGTATCGCTCTACATCATTGCCATCGCACTGGTACTGGGCATCTTCTTCTTCACCACCAACAGGGTGGCACGCGCCAGGGTGAAGAAAGCCATCAGCCAGAACGACGCGCTGGGCAACATGATTCATCAGGTGTTTCAGATCGGCGACTACGCCGTGATAAGATACGACATGAAGAAGCAACGCTTCACCAACAGCCAGGGCATGACACTGCCATCGAAAGGCTTCACCATGGAGCAGTTTCTTGAACACATACACCCCGACGACCGCAACGAGGTAAAAGTAGCCTTCGAAAAAATCATGGAAGGAAAGCTGACCGACTTCGAGCAAGACTGCCGATGGAACAAAGGAACGCCCAAAGCCCCCGTGTGGCAGTTCATACACGGGCATGCCGTGGCAGAGACCGACGCCAAGAGACGCGTGACACAGATCGTGGGATCGATAAAAAACATCACACAGGAGCGCGAACAGGAACTGCAGAAACAAGAGCTGGCCACGAAATACCAGAAAATGTTTGAAAACCAGCTGGCGGCCATGTCGTTCTACGACAGCGATGGCAGGCTCCTCGACATGAACACGAAGATGCGGGACATGTGCTGCACCAACGAAGCGGCCATCAAGTTCTTCTACGACACACGACTCTCCGACGTGCCCGTGTTCCGGCAAGACTTCGACCCCAACAGCCGGGACAATTTCCACGTGTGCCAGCACATGTGCTATCCCGAAATGGGGATAGACAACTACATAGAATACGAGATTCACCCAGTGGTAAACAGCCACGGACAGCTGACATTCTATTCCGTCACCGTTCACAACGTGACGGAAGAGCGAATCATCTACCTGAACCAACGGCAGCAGAACAAGCAGCAACAGGAAATAAGCAACCGGCTGAACGATTATGAGCAGCAGCTGCACAACCTGCTCGAGAGCAGCAACATGTATGTGTTCCGAAGCGTGCCCCAAGAGCAGTCCATGCGCTTCTCGCGCTCGATAAGCCAGCTGGAATACAAACTGAGCTACGAGGAGTTTGTGAATCTCCTGTACGAAGAAGACCGTGAGGGTGCACGGAAGTTCATCATCAACAACAACAAGGAGCAGCGGCCGTTCAACGTGGTGAGGCACTTCAGGCAAACGCCTATCGCGAAGAAGCCATTATGGTACTTGCTGAGTGCCATACCTACCTACGATGCCAAGGGCGAGTTTACAGGACACTTCGGCGTGATGCGCGACATCGACGAGCTGATGCAGGCTCAGGAGCAACTGAAACGCGAGACGGAACGCGCCGAGCAGTCGGGAATGATGAAGAGTGCCTTCCTGGCCAACATGACCCACGAGATACGCACGCCGCTGAACGCCATCGTGGGCTTCAGCGACCTGCTGCAGTTTATAGAAGAGCCCAGCGAGCGGCAGGAGTTCATACGCATCATCCTGAACAACTGCGACATGCTGCTAAGGCTCATCAACGACATTCTCGAAGTGTCGAGGGCCGACAGGGGGCAGCTGTCGATAGTACCCGAGGTAATCGACTTTGCCCCGGTGTTCGACGACATCTGCCAGACACTGGCACAACGCGTAGAGGAGCCTGGAGTAGAATTCATAAAGGTGAATCCCTGCGAGCACTTCACGGCCAAGGTAGACAAAGGACGCGTGCAGCAGGTGTGCACCAACTTTGTGACCAACGCCGTGAAATACACCCATCAAGGCCACATAAAACTGGGCTATGAGCCACGCGATGGCGGACTATACATCTACTGTGAAGACACAGGAGCCGGCATCGAGAAAGAAAAGCAAGCTTCGGTGTTTGAGCGGTTTGTGAAGCTGAACGACTTTGTGCAGGGCACGGGCCTGGGCCTGAACATCTGCCGGAGCATTGCCGAACGCTGCGGCGGAAAGATCGGGGTGTTCTCCGACGGTCCCGGCCACGGTTCCACCTTCTGGTTCTGGATTCCCTGTTAAGCCCTTTGCTATCTCACCACGATCTTCCGGCCATTACGAATGTATATGCCTTTCGCGGGCTGCTTCACCTGCTGTCCACTGAGGCTATAGAAAACGCCTGTTTCTGGCTGGTCATGATGAAGCGTCGCTGCGGCAATGCCTGTGTTCTCGCCGCCCGGGGTAAGGTAGATGGCACTCACGTTGGCCGTGCTCCCACTCTCCACTTTGATGGCATTCAGGTGCACAAAGGCATCGTTGCGCGTAAGGCCTTCGTTGGTCTTGGCGGTCTTTACGCGTTCCAAAGGCAGCACGATGGCACCGAGAGAGGCATCCCAGTAGGGGTCGCTGCTATTAAACGACACAACGATTTGCTTATAGGGGCCGTGATTCTCTAAGCGGTTGGCCAGTATGCGCACCCGGCTTCCAGTGCCACGCAGCACCAGCTGATCATAGCTGCTCAGGTCGGCAAAGAGAATATAGCTCACCGAACTGAAGCCAGCCACCACGCCACCGCCGTCGACGTTCCGCCTGAGGTTCATTTCCGCATACACTTCGGTATCGAGGGGTTTGGCCTTGGCATCGGTGCGGTCCCATTCATGCCACATGCTCGCAGCAAGCGGTGTCCACTCGTCGGGAGCCTCGAAATCGTCTACGTCGACATAGTTGGTGATATAGCTCAGCACATTGTCTGTGCGCACAGGGAAATACTCATTGAGCAAGCGTCGGCGCTCGTTCATATAATGGTTGTCGACGGTATAAAGCGTGGGGTTGCCCTGCCAGCGGTGCACGTCGCGCCGATAGTCGCCCCATCGGGCAGCCTCGGCATAGATAGCCTTGTCGATGGTGTGGTAGAGGCTGTCCCAAAGTTCCACCACGGCTTGCTCGCCCAGCAGCCCGTCGGGAGCCAGCAGCTCCTTGGCACGGCGCAGGTAGCGGCGAGCAAACTGCTCATTCTTCAGCAGGTTCTGGAAGATGGCGGTGGGATATCCGCCGGGATTGCTCTTACCCAAAATGTTCTCTGAAGGATTCTCAAACACGATTTCGCTGTCCCAACAGAGGAAGCGGAAGCCCTGGCTGTCTTGTCCGCGCCGCCGGATGGCATACCAGTTGTGGTGATCCCAGTCGGTGTTGCCGCCATATTGATTGATGATCATGTAGTCGATGAAGTGGTCGATGTCGAGCAAGGTGTCGAGCCGCGCATAGCTGGCATCATCGGCAGCCTGCTCCACGGTCTGCAGCATCTCGTTCCACGCGGCAAGGTCGCCCTCGCTGGCCTCATGATGGTTGCCGCCGTCTTCCTCGATCTTCACCACGTCGATGTCTTCCTTCTTTCCGCCCAGGTGGTCTTTGCCAAATTGGTCGTCTACACGCTCGGATATATTATACAGTCCCCAGTACATGCCGTTGATGAAGAGGTTCACATAACGACCGTCGACGCTGGTGCGTCCTATCTTGCGCTGCATGCGGCGCATCCACATGTCGCGGGTGTACTGCGCCTCCTGACGGTTGTTCTCAGCCCAGTGCTGCCAGCTGTTGCCAAAGTGGCAGCGCAACACGAGCTGGTCGAACTTGCTGGGTTGGTCGTCGCCAAAGAGGGGATATTTCAGCGTCTTGGGACCATACTGCTCCTTGAACACCAGACGGAAGGAGTGCTTGGGGTTTTTCTCGGCCAGTCGGCCATGACCACCGTGCAAGCGCAGCCCACAGGTGGTGGTGAGGTCGAGCGGTTGAGCGTTGAGCGATGATGAGGGTGGAGCGCTGAAAAGCTCTACGCTGGCGGGTCTCGTCCAG
>CAMJLB010000064.1 GCA_946406555.1 uncultured Prevotellaceae bacterium
TTAAGTTTCCCACCCCTTATTACGACCACGGATTTCACGGATTTTTGCTGCGCAAGAGTGATACCATTACGCTGATTCTATAATTGAACACGAAGACACAAAGACACAAAGGGCTACGCATACGAGGCTTCATCTTTGTGTCTTCGTGTTTCATGAGATTCAGACCGAAGCCACCTCGCTGCATGCCATCCTGGTTGAGGTCAGTGCGACGGGCGGCACGTTCTGCATCAGCTTCATGCAGATGTTGGCGGAAGACGATTACCTCAATGCCTTCCTCGACGAGCTGTGCCAGCAGGGCATCGGCTATGAGATAACAGACCGACACAGGGCCAGGCTGGCATCCATTTCCGACTATCGTAAGAACAAGTGACTAATCCGTGGTGGTCGTTATGAAGGGTGGAAAAGTTGAATCACTTAATGTATTAGTTTGAACAAATTGTGGACAATTAAGTTCAATTACGGCAATTCGTTCCAAACAGTCAGCTCATTTCTTAGTTTATTTCTCCAGTCTAAAGAAAACTTAATTCTTTATCTCAATGGGCTTGTATTTCGGGAATTATATTTAAATTTGCACTAAATTGTAATTAATTATAGCTGCATGGCTAATTTGAACAGAATAAAACTGGTTCTCGTAGAAAAGAACAAAACAGGGAAGTGGCTTGCTGATAAACTTGGTAAGACTCCATGTACCATTATCAAATGGTGTCAGAACACAATTCAATCAGATCTCAATACGTTAGATAAAATTGCTATTCTTCTTAATGTAGATAGAAGTGATTAGCTTGTGCCATCAAAAATTAAAGAGTAATGCGCTATATAGGTAGTAAAGTTCTGATGCTTGACCACATTCAGGGGGTTATCAATCAGTGTACTCAAAACGTCCGTACTATCACGGATATATTTGCTGGTACTGGTGTTGTATCTCGATTCTTCAAGGAGCATGGATATTCAGTTTTGTCTAATGATATTTTATATTTTTCCTATGTTCTTAACAAAGAAATCTTAGAGATGAATGCGCCAGTCTCTCCCATTTTACGTGAAATCATAGGTCATTTGAACTGTCTGCAGATGGTTGCAAAAATCTTTGCATATCAAAAAGAATAGAATAAGAGTAGAGACAATAAACATAATAGAAATCGAAAACATGACTCAGAAAGAAGTAGTTATTGAAACAATTAAAATGTTTGGCGGTGTGGCTACACTTAATCAAATATATCAAAATGTTTTCCATTTTACGGATTGCAAATGGAATTCCAAGACACCTTTTGCGTCCATACGTTGTATAGTTCAAAGAGCGCCAAATGAAATTTTTAAGATAAAACCAGGACTATATGGATTGGTTTCTCATAAAAAGCAACTTGAAAATAATGGTATTGTTGTACAGACAGAGGATAACAATAATTCAGATGTTGTTAGAGCATTCAATCACACTTACTATCAAGGGCTACTATTAGATATTGGTAAATTACATCAGCTTGACACATTCGTGCCAGCTCAGGACAAAAATAGACGATTTCCTGGAGGCCTGTCGTTGGGGGAGATGAGCACCCTTAAACATATTCCTTCTTTTACATTTGATGATATCGTCCAACGTAGTTCTACAATTGATGTAATATGGTTTAATAAGCGACAACTTCCGAACTCTTTCTTTGAAGTTGAACATTCTACTGATATACAAAACTCTCTACTAAAGTATTACGACTTAAGAGATTTCTACGCCAGGATGGTTATTGTAGCAGATTCTAGACGTATGTCTGAATTCAATAAAAAGCTTGGCTTTGATGCATTCTCTGCAATTAAAGACAGGGTGAAGTTCCTGTCATATGAGAGTCTTGATAAACAATACAATCAGGAAATAATGAAGCAAAGTTTTGATTTTGTTGTATAGGTTAACTTAAAAAATGGAATTAGGGAAAACAAGTCATATATATGATATTAGGAGGGGGTTATGAAAGACAATGGAATAAGGTATCTATGGTATAGTATAGATGTAGGATTAAGTAACGACTTTGATACAGAAGAAGTATGCATTGCAGATGCATGTAAAAATAATATGGAATACCCATCTGAATATGGTATTTATAGTTACAATTCGCAAAAATATCCTGATGGAAATATTGATATTGACGATTGTGATTATCTTGGATTTATAAACAATGAAACATATTGACTAACGATTCCTTTTGATATTAATCTTCTGATTATTAATTTAAGTTTCCCACCCCTTATTACGACCACGGATTTCACGGATTTTTGCTGCGCAAGAGTGATACCATTACGCTGATTCTATAATTGAACACGAAGACACAAAGACACAAAGGGCTACGCATACGAGGCTTCATCTTCGTGCCTTCGTGTTTCATTTATTAGGCAATTATGTTTTGGAACAATTATTTTTTCTCAGCTTTTTTTTACGGTTATTAAAGTGCGGAATAAGAATTTGTAATTCGAAATACAAAGACAATGAAAATTTTGTTGTACCTTTGCAGGCTGAAACAAATAAAAACTTAAAATAAATGAACAAACGACAAACCGCACTCTGTGCTCTTCTGGCCGTGGCCGCCGGCGCCATGGCCTGCACCAATCTCATCGTGGGCAAGAAAGCCTCGGCCGACGGGTCGGTGATCTGCTCCTACAGCGCCGACGACTACGGCATGTTCCAGGGGCTGTGCCACTATCCTGCCGCGCTGCACGCCAAAGGCGACCGGCGCCGCATCGTGAACTGGGACACCAATGAATATGCCGGCGACATAGCCGAGGCCGCCGAGACCTACAACGTGATAGGCAACATCAACGAGTGGCAGCTCACCATCGGCGAGACCACCTTTGGCGGCCGCGAAGAGATGGTCGACACCACCGGGCTGCTCGACTATGGCTCGCTCATCTACCTGGCCCTGCAGCGGGCCAACACGGCCCGCGAGGCCATACGCGTGATGACGCAGCTCGTGGAGCAGTATGGCTACAACTCGGAGGGCGAGACCTTCACCCTGTGCGACCCCAACGAGGCTTGGATCATGGAGATGATGGGCTGCGCCAGCGACCGCAAACGCTCGAAGGAGCGCACCGTGTGGGTGGCCATACGCATACCCGACGATGCCATCTGCGGCCATGCCAACCAGAGCCGCATATCGCGCTTCATGGGGCAGGGCTACGAGGAGATGCACTCGAAGAACGTGGTGAGCTTTGCACGCAAGATGGGGTGGTACCAGGGCAGCGACGAGGACTTCTCCTTCTGCAACACCTATGCCTATCCCGATTTCTCTGGGCGCCGCATCTGCGATGCCCGTGTGTGGACGTTCTTCAACCGCTTTGCCGACGGCATGGACCGCTACCTGCCCTGGGCCGAGGGCAGGCAGAAAGATGCCGAACCCATGCCCCTGTGGGTGCGACCCTGCCGCAAGGTGAGCGTGGCCGACGTGGAGACGGCCATGCGCGACCACTACGAGAACACCCCCTTCGCCCTCGACGGCGACATCGGCGGCGGCATCTGGCAGATGCCCTACAGGCCTACACCTCTCTATTATAATGTAGACGGGCGGAAATACTTCAACGAGCGTCCCATCTCCACCCAGCAGGCTGGCTTCGTCTACGTCAGCCAGATGCGCTCGTTCATGCCCCGCGAGGTGGGGGGCGTGCTCTGGTTTGCCAACGACGACGGCAACATGGCACCCTTCACCCCCGTGTACTGCTGCGCCACCAGTGCGCCACAGCCTTACAACACGCCGGGTGCCGATGCACTCAATTTCTCGGCCGACAATGCCTACTGGGTGCAGAACTGGGTGTCGAACATGGTCTATCCGCGCTACTCGCTCCTCTTCCCCAGTCTGCAGCAGGTGCGCGACTCGCTCGACCGCTCTTATTTTGCCGCACAGAAAGAGGTGGAAGACCGCGCCATGACCCTGCAGGGGGCGGCCCGCGTGAGCTTCCTCACGGCCTATAGCGCCGAGAAGGCCAACCAGATGCTGGCCCGCTGGAACAGACTGGCCCGCTACCTCATCGTGAGATACAACGACATGGTCGTGAAGCCTGAGCAGGGTGGGCGGCTCCTGCGCACGCCCGCCGGGCTGGGAGCACGCGTGGTGCGCCCCGGCTATCCCGAGCCATACGCCCGCGAGCTGATACGCCAGACGGGCGACAAGTTCCTCGTGCCGGTAGAATAAAATTGAGAATTGAGAATTGTGAATTGTTCTATCATGTGGCAGCCTTCGTCACGGTAGCCGTCTGGGGCAGCACCTTCGTCTTTACGAAGCTGCTGCTGCTCAATGGCCTCTCGCCAGCCCATATCTTCACCCTGCGCTTCGCCATAGCCTACGTGCTGCTGCTGGCCTTCTCGCTGGCCAGAGGCCACATGCAGTGGCTGGCCCTGCCGCCCACGGGGCAGCCCGGCTCGCTCAGGGCCACGCTGCGGCAAGAGCTGCTGATGCTGCTGCTGGGCGTGACCGGCGGTTCGCTCTATTTCCTCACCGAGAACGAGGCGCTGAACTATACCACCACGACCAACGTGTCGCTCATCGTGTGCTCGTGTCCGCTGGCGGCCGCGCTGCTCATCGGCCTCTTCTATAAGCAGGAGCGCATGCGCAAGGTGCAGCTCGCAGGCACGCTCATGGCGGTGGGAGGCGTGGCCATCGTGGTGCTCAACGGTCATTTCGTGCTCCACCTCTCGCCCGTGGGCGATGCCCTGGCCCTGGCCGCCAACCTATGCTGGGCCGTCTATTCGCTGCTGATGATTCCGGCCAACAGGCACACGGGCGCGCTGACCGTGACGCGGAAGGTGTTCTTCTACGGGCTGGTTACGATGATACCCTATTATATGATGGTGCCCGAATGGCCGCCCCTGGACGTGCTGCTGCGCCCCCAGGTGGTGATGCACCTGCTGTTTCTGGGCGTGGTGGCCTCGTGTGTGTGCTTTCTGGTGTGGACGTGGGTGATGGACAAGCTGGGGGCCATGATCGCCACCAACTATGTGTATGTGAACCCCGTATCGACCATCGTCGTGGCCAGCGTCGTGCTTGGCGAGCAGATGACGCCCTTCCTCCTTCTGGGCACGCTGCTCATACTCACGGGCATGTATCTTGCCGACAAGAAAAAACAACAAATGTAACCTCTGCTTAGCAGAATGTCAGTAAATCGGGGCTTTTACATTAATTTGTGCCAAAATATTTGCCCATTTCGAGGAAATGTTGTAATTTCGCACCGCAAAATACAGCAATCTTAACAAACACCAATAAAACCGTAGAAAAAAATTATGAAGAAGTACAACTTTAATGCAGGTCCCTCGATGCTTCCCCGCGAAGTGATTGAGGCCACTGCCAAACAGTGTTTAGACTTCAATGGCTCGGGTCTCTCGCTTATGGAGATCAGCCATCGTGCAAAGGACTTCCAGCCCGTGGTCGACGAGGCCGTGGCCCTGGTGAAGGAGCTGCTGCAGGTGCCCGAGGGCTACTCAGTGATTTTCCTCGGCGGTGGCGCCTCGCTCGAGTTCTGCATGATTCCCTACAACTTCCTCATTAAGAAGGCTGCCTATCTGAATACCGGCGTATGGGCCAAGAAGGCCATGAAGGAGGCCAAGCTCTTCGGCGAAGTGGTCGAGGTGGCCAGCTCGGCCGATGCCAACTATACCTTCATTCCGAAGGACTGGACCGTGCCCGCCGATGCCGACTACCTGCACATCACTACCAACAATACCATCTACGGCACCGAGATACGCAAAGACCTTGACGTGCCCGTGCGGTTGATTGCCGATATGTCGAGCGACATCTTCAGCCGCCCCATCGACGTGGCAAAATACGATGCCATCTATGCAGGCGCGCAGAAGAACCTCGCCATGGCCGGCGTGACCATCGTCATCGTGAAGGACGATGCCCTGGGCAAGGCACCGCGCGAGATTCCCACCATGCTCGACTACCGCACGCACGTAGATAAAGGCTCGATGTTCAACACACCGCCCGTGGTGCCCATCTATTCGGCACTTGAGACGCTCCGCTGGATAAAGAAGAGCGGCGGCGTAGAGGCCATGGACAAGCTGGCACAGCAGCGTGCCGAAATCGTTTACGGCGAGATCGACCGCAACAAGTGCTTCGTGGGTACCGCCAAGGAGGAAGACCGCTCGCTGATGAACATCTGCTTCGTGATGGCTCCGGAATACAAGGAGCTCGAGAAGGAGTTCCTCGACTTCGCCACATCGAAGGGCATGGTAGGCGTGAAGGGGCACCGCTCGGTGGGTGGCTTCCGCGCCTCGTGCTACAACGCACAGACCATCGAGGGCTGTCAGGCTCTCGTGGCATGCATGAAGGAGTTTGAGGCTAATCATTAAAGCACATCTAATTTCAAGTAAGTTATGAAGATTCTTGTTGCAACCGAAAAGCCTTTCGCCGCTGCTGCCGTGGAAGGCATTCGCAAAGAGATTGAAGCAGCAGGCAACGAGCTGGCCCTGCTGGAGAAATATACCGAGAAGGCACAGCTGCTCGATGCGGTGAAAGATGCCGACGCACTCATCATCCGCTCCGACAAGGTCGATGCCGAAGTGCTCGATGCCGCTAAGCAACTGAAGATCGTGGTGCGTGCCGGAGCCGGCTACGACAACATCGACCTGGCTGCCGCCACGGCCCACAAGGTGGTGGCCGAGAACACGCCGGGGCAGAATGCCAATGCCGTGGCAGAGCTGGTCTTCGGCCTGCTCGTCTTCGCCGTGCGCCAGTTCTACAACGGCAAGGCCGGTACCGAGCTGAAGGGCAAGAAGCTGGGCATACTGGCCTTCGGCAACGTGGGCCGCAACGTGGCCCGCATCGCCAAGGGTTTTGGCATGGAGGTCTATGCCTACGATGCTTTCTGCCCCGCCGAGGTTATCGAGCAGGCTGGCGTGAAGGCAGTGGCCAACCAGGAGGCTCTCTTTGAGCAGTGCGACGTGGTGAGCCTCCACATTCCGGCAACGCCTGAGACGAAGCAGAGCATCAACTATGCACTGGTGGGCAAGATGAAGAAGGGAGGAATCCTCGTGAACACAGCCCGCAAAGAGGTCATCAACGAGCCTGAGCTGCTCAAGCTCATGGAGGAACGACAGGACCTGAAGTTCGTCACCGACATCATGCCCGATGCCAATGCCGACTTCCAGAAGTTTGAGGGCCGCTACTTCTCGACCCCGAAGAAGATGGGCGCACAGACGGCCGAGGCCAATACCAATGCCGGCATTGCCGCTGCCCGCCAGATAAACGCTTTCTTCAAGGATGGCGACACACGCTTCCAGGTGAATAAGTAAATCTCTACTGATAGTAAAAAGCAAGAATCCTTTGCGTTGGCAGAGGATTCTTGCTTTTTAACTTGTGCTTTTATGAAACAAATCGGGGGTAGCCCTGAATTAGAATGGCAGGTCGTCGGCCGAGTTTTCGTCGCCGCCAGCGGGGGCCTCCTGAGCAGGGGGGAACGGGGCGGCGTTCGTCTGTGGGGCAGCAGCGGCTTGCTGCGGAGGGAAGGGCGTGGCAGCAGGAACGGCCTGGGCCACCTGACCGCGAATGACATTGAAAGCACGTATCTCGTTGAACCAGCGGCCTTGCCATTCATGGGCATCAATATCAAACTGAACAGTAAGCTCCTCGCCTGCCTGTATGTTGAACTGCTTGATGCGGTCTTCACCAAAAATGCGGAACACCATCTTGCGCGGATAGGTGCCCGGAACCTCAAGTACATACTCCTGGCTCATCCAAGCGTTGCCCGTGCGAGCCGATACGCCACTTTGTGCTTGCAAAATGGCAATGATTCTTCCTGTTAAATCCATAATCGTATTGAAATAATTTTTGTTTTTTTCAAAATCGATTGCGAAATTACTAAAATAGTTTGAAAACACGTAATTTTTTCGCAATAATTTTGCTACTGACACACTTTTTTTGTATTTTTGTAGGCCAAATATGAAACATAAAACCACTTAAAATATGAGATTTTCCTTATCAAGCACAGCCCTCAGCAGCCGTCTGCTGGCTTTGTCGAGGGTCATCAACAGCAAGAACCCGCTACCAATATTGAGCGATTTCCTCTTCGACATCATCGATGGGCGCCTGCAACTGACAGCCTCGGATGGCGAGGTTACTATGCAGACTTCGATGGAGCTGAACGATACCGACAGCGACGGCCGTTTCTGCGTGGGCAATCACGATCTTCTTGAAGCAGTGAAGAGTATTTCGGAACAGCCCATTACCTTTGAGATTGACCAGAACAGCAACATTGCCCGCATAAGCTATCAGAACGGTATGTTCTCGCTGCCCGTAGAAAACGCCGATGAATATCCTCAGGCTCAGCAGGTGAACGAAGGTGCCAATGTGATCACCCTTCCTACTCCCTTGCTGAACGAAAACATCAACCGCTCGCTCTTCGCTACGGCCCAAGATGAGCTACGGCCTGTGATGAATGGAATCTACTTCGACCTCACACCAGAGTTCCTGGCTGTCGTGGCCAGCGACGGGCATAAGTTGGTGCGCAACAAAATCCTGTCGGTGCGGAGCGAGCAGCCTGCAGCCTTCATCTTGCCTAAAAAGCCCGCCACACTGCTCAAAGGCGTGCTTGGAAAAAACGGCGGCGACGTCGTAATACGCTTCGACGAACGTAATGCAGAGATAAACTACGAGGAGGGCGTCATTACCTGCAGGCTCATCGAGGGGCGTTATCCCAACTATAACTCGGTTATACCACAAGGCAATCCCAACCAGCTCGTCGTCGACCGTCAGGCACTGCTCTCTGCCCTTAGGCGCGTACAGCCGTTCTCAAACGACTCAAGCAATCTGATTCGATTCCATGTGGAAAACGGCACGCTACAGCTCGACGCAGAAGACTATGACTTCTCGAAGACAGCTACCGAGAGCATGATATGCGACTATAATGGCATGCCGATGAGCATCGGCTTCAAAGGCTCGTCGTTCATCGAAATACTGAGCAACTTCGACTGCGACCAAGTGCTCATACAACTGGCCGACCCAAGCCGTGCAGGATTGGTCCTTCCTTCAGAACAGCCGGAAAATCAGGATGTGCTCATGCTGATGATGCCAATGCTGATAAACGACTAAGGTGCAAAAGAGCAGAAGGAAGAAAGAACATGAAACTGAATCTTCAAAAACCACTGGTTGTCTTTGACCTCGAGACTACGGGGCTTGACTTGGTGAAGGATCGCATCATTCAGATCTCTTTCATAAAAGTGATGCCCAATGGCACCGAGGAACGGGGCAACTATTTGGTGAACCCAGGATGTCGCATAAAGCCGGAGATTACCGAGCTTACGGGCATCAGCGATGCCGACGTAGAAGGAAAACCCACCTTTAAGCAGCTTGCCAAGACATTGAGCGACTGCTTCACCGGCTGCGATTTCGCGGGCTTCAACTCAAACCACTTCGACATTCCGTTGCTGGCAGAGGAATTTCTCAGGGCTGGCATAGACTTCGACTTCTCACGATGCCGGCTTATCGATGCCCAGACCATCTTCCACAAGATGGAGCGGCGCAATTTGGCTGCGGCCTATAAATTCTACTGCGGAAGAAAGATGGAAGACGATTTCGTGGCACATCGCGCCGACCAGGATACAGAGGTGACCTATCGCGTGCTCTTGGCCGAGTTGGACTTCTATACGGAAGAGCATCAGCGCGCCATAGGCGAGGAACCGGAAGGGCGAGTGCTGCAGAACGACATGGAGTGGCTGGCGGAATTCTCGAAACTGAACAACAATGTAGACTTCGCTGGGCGCATTGTCTGGGGCGAGGAGAAAGATGCCAAAGGAAACATTGTCGTCGACGAAAAGGGAGAGCCGAAAATGGTGGAGTACTTCAACTTTGGCAAGCATAAGGGAAAAACCGTGGCAGAAGTGCTGCGCTCCGATCCTGGCTATTATTCCTGGATGCTGGGAGGCGACTTTACCTATAATACAAAACAGGTGCTTACGCGGATAAGACTGCGCGAGGCCCAGAAAAATAAGTAGCACGGATTTCCTCCGTGCTACTTTTTTCTCACTCTCTACGCTCACCGGTCTTCTGCAGGCTATGCCGGCTTCCAGAAATCCTCGGTGCTTTTCCCATTGTCAAAGTGGTAGAAGTCGGTTACTACAGAGAAACTTTCGTCGGTGAACTGCTGATCCTTGTGCTCGATGAAGCAGAGAGGCACTTCGCCAATAAACGATGCCCAGCGGCTGTAGGTGCTCCAGGGCCCCAGGATGCGGTCGCATAGCGAGAGGGTGTACAAGTCGAGAATGTCGCCAGAAGGCTCTTTGCCAAAGCGGTAGCAGCGGCAGCCTGTAAACTGGCTTACGTCGAAGGCCTCGTTGCTGCTGATGAAGAAGGCCACACGGCGGTCGGGGTAGATATTTTGTATGCGCAACATGAACTGGTGGAATTCCTCAAGCGTATAGTAGTAGCGCCCGTCGAAGAATGTCTTATAGTCGCCATGGCGTATGTGTATGCCTACAACGAGGTCGGCATCCTGGCGTATGGCGTTTATCATTTTCTCTGCCTTGTCTGTGATTTCCCGCTTGGGGAGGAAAATGTGCTGCAGCTCTTTCTTCGTCTGTGCCAGGTAGCGGTTGTCGTGCATGGTGAACCAGCCTTTCTTGAACCCCAGCAGGTCGAACACCTTGTCCCATCGCTTGTTGTGGGTCACCTTCCATGTGAGGCCCTTGTAGTTGTTCCACCCGTTGCCACGCTCCAGATACCATTTGTGCCAAAGTGGAAAGTAGATGAATGGGCAGTGGAGCAGGTAGGGAAAGTCTTCGATGGTCCAGTCGTAGAAAATGATAACCATGCGTTTGTGCTCGGCTATGCACCGCGCAATGGAAGGTACATAGGTCCATAGACGGTTGCAAGTCTGGCCTGGGGCGTCGCAGATAATTCTCATGGCTGATCAGTATTGGTTTGTTTTCTCTATGGCAGTTTCTCTATGACAGTCGCTGATAGCAGAAAAAGTGTTTTTGCACCTTTTTCGAAAGCAGTTGGACGTTGAGCAGTTCTGATGCCTCGGAAATGTCGCGTATGCTACCATCCTTATATAGAATGTCGATGGAGTCATCGTCGGTGGAGTACATGTCTTTCTGAATGGTGTCGACGCTCATCAAGTAGTGTGCATCGGCAATGTCGATGCCCATCTTGTCGGCTATCAGCTCTTGCTGCCGTGCTATGCGCTCGGGCGGAACCGGACTTTCGTATACCTCAACCTTGAAGATGTGGCGGTCTAGCATGTCGGTGGCCAGGGTGGCGAGAATCTTGTCGGAGACATGACGCCATACTTTCATGGCGCTCCAGATGTCGCTGTCGTCGAGATCTTCATACATCTTCAGCGTCTCGGGGTGCTGTTCAAACCACGCCGCATCGACATTGTTCTGCAGGAAGTAGGATAGGGCAGGCGAGGCAAATACCTCCTGCCCCATTCGGCAGAGATCTTTTGCCCGCGTGAGCATGTTGACAAGCACCTTCTCGTAGGCTACGGCCGTTTTGTGCAGGTACACCTGCCAGTACATCAGTCGCCGGGTGGTAAGGTAGTTTTCAAGCGAATAGATGCCTTTCTGCTCTACCACCAGCCGGTCGTCGACCACATTGAGCATCTTGATGATTCGTGCCGACCCGATGTTTCCCTCGGTGACGCCGGTGAAGAAAGAGTCGCGTCGCAGATAGTCCAGACGATCCATGTCGAGCTGGCTCGAGATAAGCTGGTGAAGGAACCGTTTGGGGTACTGGTCGCGGAAGATGGCAATGGCCAGCCCCAGCTGCTGTCCCAGGTCGCGGTTTATCTGCTCCATCATCATCAGCGAGATGTCTTCATGGCTGATGCCGCTGATAAGTGTGTGTTCCAGCACATGCGAGAAAGGACCATGCCCGATGTCGTGCATGAGGATGGCGGCCTCTACGGCCTCTGCCTCACTGTCGAAGATGAAGTTGCCTTTCTGCTGAAGCGACAAGATGGCTTCGCTCATGAGGTGGAAGGCTCCCAGCGAGTGCTGAAAGCGGGTGTGGCGTGCACCCGGATAAACCACCGATGCCAGGCCAAGCTGATTGATGCGGTTGAGACGCTGAAAAAGGGGATGGCGAACGATGTCGTAAAGCAGGCCCGATGGGATTTTTATGAATCCGAAGACAGGGTCGTTGATAATCTTATCGTCGTTCATCGGTCGTGGAAGAAGTGTTTGGAGCGGTGCGCAAGATGATGCTGGTGGCACCAATGGTGAAAAGTGTACCGTCGTCGATGACGCGCCGTTCGCGTGGTGGAATCTCTACGTTGTCGACAAACGTTCCCGTATTGCTGTTGGTGTCGCGAAGCACATATTTCAGGCGGCCGTTCTTGTCGCGGCTCACGTTGATGACACAATGCAACAGGTCTACGCTTGGGTCGACGGTCTCTATCGGGGTGGAGATGGGGTTGCCTTTCTGGTACCGCCCTATCTGGTTGTCGCCTAAATGCAGGGGCAACACCTGCTTGTAGTGGAATACGTTTTCGATAACGATGATGCTGCCGCATGCCGTGGCGTCATCGCCTGTAGTTTGCATGTTGAGGGCATCTTTGTTTTCTTCTTTTTGCGTCTGCCGTAGTTTCGAAACGCCCATTCTTATGCCGAACTGCTTGCCGCATGCCGCACATTGGAACACAAGAGACTGACCAGCCTCATATTTCGTCTCGTCGAAGGTGATGTATTGGTCACATTTGGGGCACCGTACTCTTTTCATATACCTATTTTGTCTGCATAATCCAGGCCTCTTCGAAGTCCTGGCTCTTGGAGCGCAGATTCCGCAAATGCTTTTGGGCTTCTTCCTCGCTGGCATAGGCTCCGTAGACCACACGTACAAGCTTAGAATTCCACATGTCCTTGACCTCAGCCTCGGCAAAGCCTTCCTTGGCAAGGCGTTCTACGAAAGCATCGGCATTGGACTTCTTGGTCTGGCTTGCCAGCACAATCACGTAGGCGCTGGTTTCTTCGCTCTTGGCGGGTTCCGTTTTCTCTTTGCTCCCGTCTGCCGCCTCCTGTGTGGGTTCAGCCTTAGGGGCCTCGGCCTCTGCCTGTAGCGGCGCATTGTCTTGAGCGGGTTCGCTGGCCTGTTCCACTTGGCTGCTGGCAGCGGTGGCCACCTTGTGTTGCATGGGTAGTAAGCTGCTTTGCTGAATGCCCTCGTTTATCAAGTCGCTATTCGACACTGGCGTGCTGATGAGGAAAAAGGCAACGATGGCAACGGCAACCGCCATGGCATTGCGTATCCACGACATCTTTATCACGATGGCAGCATCGCTGTCGTCGGCCTTGTCGGTGCCGGAGGTTAGTATGCTGGTGCCTGCCTCGGCATTGTCGTCATCAGGAAATTCGAATTGCAGAATATCGGCTGTGGGATCTGTGGCTTGCGACTCGCTGGGCGATGTCTCGCGGGCAGTTGCTGCCTCGGCCGTTTTTTTCTCTACCTGCGGGCTTTGTGCCGCCTTACCGCTGAGAGGCAACATCTCGAACGACCCGAAACCATAAAATTCTGGTGTCAAGATGCCGGCTTCGCATGGTTCAAAAACGATGTGCCCTTCCTTATTGACGCGAAGGATGCCTATGTCGTTCATCTCGTAGAAACCGTCGTTGTCGAGATGCTGGCGCAGTTCGTTTACCTCTTCCTCTATGCGGTGCAGGGCTTCGGGATAGCTTATGTCGTAAGCTTCGATGTACGACTGAACGAGCAAATGGTCGTTGAGCCGCAGCTGCGGGTTGAAGCCAAGGGTACGCAATGGCGGCAGGAAAAGACCGTCGGTCTCGTCGTAGCGCGCCTCTACGTAGTGGGCCATGAAGCCGCCCAGCCCTGGCACAATTACGCAATCGTTGCTTAGCAACAGTATCTCAATATGTCGTTGTATTTCTATCACGAGTGCAAAATTACGTCTTTTTCCCGAAACTTCCAAAAAAGTGAGGCTAAAAATAGCATAAAACCAAAAAACATTTTCTTGTACGGAATATATTTAGTACTTTTGCACTCAAAATCAAAGATTTTATCTTATCATGGAATATATAGAGACCGCCATTAATGGCGTTTTAGTAATTGAACCACGTGTGTTTGACGATTCGCGGGGCTATTTTTTTGAAGCATGGAAGAAAGAAGAGTTCTGCCAGCATGTAGGCCCAGTCGATTTTGTGCAAGACAACGAATCGAAGTCTTCCTTTGGTGTGCTTCGCGGCCTGCATTTCCAGAAGGGCGAATGCTCCCAGGCCAAGCTTGTGCGCGTTATTAAAGGTAAGGTGGTCGACGTGGCCGTCGACATGCGCCGTTCGTCGCCAACCTTTGGCCAGCACGTCATGGTAGAACTGAGCGAAGACAACAAGCGACAGTTCTTTATTCCCAAGGGTTTTGCCCATGGCTTCCTGGTGCTTAGCCCCGAGGCCGTCTTTACTTATAAAGTGGACTTTCCGTATGCTCCACAGGCCGAGGGGGGCGTAAGATGGGACGATCCGCAGTTGGCCATCGACTGGCCAATAAGCCCTGAACAGGTGCAGACCAGCGAGAAAGACATGAAACTGCCATTTTTGAAGGAAGCTTATATTTTTGATTGAAAAAATTCTGACGTTTTATAGAGTATGAACATAGCAATAGTGGGTACTGGCTACGTGGGATTGGTCTCGGGAACATGCTTTGCCGAGACAGGCATCAATGTGACCTGTGTCGATGTGGACGAAAAGAAGATTGAAAGGCTCAAGCAAGGCGAAATGCCCATCTACGAGCCGGGACTTGACCAAATGGTGCAGAAGAACATCAAGGCCGGGCGACTGAAATTCACTACCGACCTGGCATCGGTGCTCGACGAACAGGAGGTGGTGTTCTCTGCCGTGGGCACACCACCTGACGAAGATGGCTCTGCCGACCTGAAATATGTGCTACAGGTGGCACGCACCATTGGGCAGAACATGAACAAATATCTTGTAGTGGTCACCAAGAGTACAGTGCCCGTAGGCACTGCGCGAAAGGTGCGCGCCGCCATCGAGGAAGAGCTTCAGAAGCGTGGCGCAGACATTCCCTTCGATGTAGCGTCAAATCCCGAATTCCTCAAGGAAGGCAATGCCATTAAAGACTTCATGAGCCCCGACCGTGTAGTGGTGGGCGTGGAGAGCGAGAAGGCAAAAAAGATCTTGACAAAGCTCTATAAACCATTCCTAATCAATAATTTCCGTGTGATATTCATGGACATACCTTCGGCCGAAATGACCAAGTATGCCGCCAACTCGATGCTGGCCACCCGTATCTCGTTTATGAACGACATAGCCAATCTTTGCGAGCGGGTGGGAGCCGATGTCAACATGGTGCGCGCCGGCATCGGTGCCGATACGCGCATAGGGCGGAAGTTCCTTTATGCTGGTTGCGGCTATGGCGGTTCGTGCTTTCCGAAGGATGTGAAGGCTTTGATAAAAACTGCCGACCAAAATGGCTATTCCATGGAGGTGCTGAAAGCTGTGGAACGCGTCAACGAGCGACAGAAGGGTATCCTGTTCGAGAAATTGCAGAAGGCTTTCCGTGGCGACACCCTTCAGGGCAAGACCATTGCCATGTGGGGACTCTCGTTCAAACCCGAAACCGACGACATGCGCGAGTCTACCGCCCTCGTCATGATCGACAAGCTGATCAAGGCTGGCTGCTCCATACGTGCCTACGACCCTATTGCCATGGATGAGTGCAAGAGACGCGTGGGCGATGCCGTCATCTACTGTCGTGATATGTACGATGCAGTGCTCGATGCCGATGCTCTGCTGCTGCTCACCGAGTGGAAAGAGTTCCGGTTGCCCACATGGGGCGTCATAAAGAAGGCCATGCGCCGACCCCTGGTCATTGATGGGCGTAACATTTTCGATATAGAGGAACTTGAAGAGAACGCGTTTGAATATTACTGCATAGGAAAATGAACAGATGCCCCTTTTATTTCTTTCTTGGCATCCTCTTGCTGACTGCCTGCCAGCGCAAGAGTGATGAGACCGTCGTGGGAATGGCCGAAAGCAAGGAGGCCAAGGCTCTGCTACAAGGCATCTGGGCCGATGCAGAGACGGGCGAAGTGGTATTTCGCGTGAAGGGCGATACCATCTTCTACCCCGATTCTACGAGCATGCCCGCATATTTCCAGATCATCAACGACTCGCTCTGCCTGGGGCTGCAGTCGTATCCCGTCGTGAAGCAGGCCGCCCATCTGTTTTGGTTTAAGAATCAGGCGGGCGACGTCGTGAAACTGGTGAAAAGCGACAACCCCAACGATGCGCTCAACTTCCGTCACGAGCAGCCTAAGGCGCTTACCATGGTGTCTGAACTGCAAAAGACCGACTCGGTGGTGCTCTATGGAGGCGAGCGCTACCACTGGTACATTGCCATCAATCCTACGCGCTACAGTGTGAAGAAGACCAGCTATACCGATGATGGGGTAGAGGTGGAGAATGTCTATTACGACAATATCATTCACCTCAGTGTATACAAGGGCGCCACGAAGCTCTTCTCTCGCGACTTTCGTAAAAACGTTTATGCTGCATACGTGCCCGATGATTTTCTGCAGCAGTCTATACTGGGCAACATGAAATATGAGAGCATCGATGAGCGCGGCCTTCATTTCAGCACCACATTGTGCATTCCCGATGGGGCCGCATGCTACCTCGTCTCGACAGACATCAGCTTTAGGGGCGAACTGTCTATGAGGCTGATGGAATATTAAGGTAGGTTCTATTCATTCCCACGGTTTGGTTTTACATTGTTGGGGGATTGACCTTTTGTCAGCTTTCTGGCTGCGCGTCTGCGGTGAGCCATCCTTTGCAACTGAAAAGATGAGATACAACGAATTTTTGTGACATTGGTTTCGCCGAACTTACTTTGCACTTGGAAATGAAAAGAAAAGCAACATTTCTTTTGCATTTCTCTCGTTTTTTTGTAACTTTGGAAGAAATCGCAGAATTTCTTTGTATAAAGGCAGTCTGGGAGATTGAGGAAAAAATGGGTTACGAATTGGCGACCGTACTCAATTCCACATTCTGCTATAAATTGCATCCGCTCGAGCTATGCTCGCTTGCTACCAACGGGACGCAAGAAAGAACACCCGATGATGAGCCACCAGCCGTACTATGACCCATCATCGGGTGCAAAGTTACGAATAAGTGAGCAAAATACCAAAT
>CAMJLB010000065.1 GCA_946406555.1 uncultured Prevotellaceae bacterium
TGTAATGACAGTACTGCCCGGTGGGTGTCGCTTTTCAAATTTGCGAAAGTTGAGTCTTTTTATTGTCAAAAAGTATATAAATAGCGTTAAAATTTTGTGGTATCGAATAAATAATGTAATTTTGCGCCAAATAATCTTCTACAAGGTAAGTTAGTTTTATATTTTTTAAAGAGTTAGGATATGAGAAAAAAATTAATCAACCCATTAGAACACCTTTGGCGGCACGCCCTCCTGCTCGCCATGCTGCTCGTGACGTCGGGGGCATGGGCACAACCAGACGAGGCCACCAGCTTCGACCTATGGGTGGCCGGCATCGAGGTGACGAGCGAGAATGCTGCCGACGTGACGGGGGCTCTGCCCACGGCAGCACCCCAGGTATACTATAATCCTGAGACCAATGTGCTCACACTCGACAATGCTGATCTGAAACTGGAAAGCGGCGATGCCATAGAGACGGAAATGAGCAGCCTCACGGTGCACCTGAAAGGCAGCAGTTACATTACTTGCTACGACGAAACGGCTGTGGCCTTCAAAAGCACCGCCAAGGGGGGCACCACCATCACCTTCACTACCGACGAAGAAGACCCCGGATTCTTGTCGATGGCCACCCGCTACGACGCTTTCGGCAATCTGATCACGACAGCATACAGAAATGGGCTTTTTTACTACAACAACGGTGGCGACTACAAGTACATAGAGTATCTGAATAAGCCACAAATCTATGCGTACTACGATGCCGACGAAGACGTGATGAAGATGGGCATGGAGGGAGCTTCAGACGACGTAGTAGAGCTACGCTACTCTATCGACTACGCCGACGCGCAGCTCACCGACGTGACCGACGCGCTCTACGACATGAAGGGCGACATACCGCTTTTAGGTCCCTGCACCGTGACGGCATACGCCAAGGCGGGCGACACGCAGAGCGATGCCGACGTGGGCAAGCTCTTCGGCCTGGCACAAGCCACCAAGCGGTTGCCGCTCAGCCAAGGGGCGACAGTAGAGTTGCCGCTGCTGATTCCTGCCGTTGCCGAGGACGATGGCATCGGCCTGGAAGTGGTTTCGATAAGCAACGACGAGGTGGCCTACTTAGGGCAGAACAAAGAGCTGTGCCTGCGCGGCACCGGCACCTGCACCGTGACGGTGGCCCTCAGCATCGACGATGAAGAGTCCCTTGAAGGCAAGTTCCGCATACTGAACGAATGGGACAAAATAGAAGGCACGGAAAACGATTATGGCTACGGGCTGAAGTTCGACCTTGAGGTGTTCGAGCCGCAAGACCCCGACCTGCGATTCTACGATGCCACGATAATGACGCACTTTGCCGAGGTGCAGCGGGCCGAGGCAGTGATTGGCGGCGAGAACTTCGTGCAGCCAGCGTTACAGAACCGCAACAAGCTGCCCGTCGCCTACAGCAGCAGCAACGAGCAGGTGGCCACCATCGACGCTGACGGGCTGGTGAAGCTCGTGGGCACCGGCACCACCACCATCACTGCCAGCAGCGAGGCTACCGACGAGTTTCTGGCCGGCTCGGCAGCCTATACCCTCTACGTGAGCCGCAAGCTCGACATCAGCTTTGGCAACCGCAGCTGGGCCACCTACTGCGCACCGGAAGACCTGAACGTGCCCAATGGCATCACAGCCGCCTATCAGGTGACGGGCATCGTCGATGGCACGGTGACCGCCGAGCCGCTGCGCTGCCTGCCGAAGGGCGTGGGCGTGCTGCTCGAGAGAGCCGAAGAGGAGCCGACCAAAGACTTCGTGGCCACGGCCTACGGAGCCAGCACCGAGGCGTTCGACTTCAGCCGGAACCTGCTGCACGGCACCGGCAAGGCCACCAGCGTGGCATCGCTCACCGATGACGACGCCACCATCTACGTGCTCTACTACGATGAGTTCGTGAAGACCACCAGCGGCACCATTCCCGCCTGCCGCGCCTACCTCGCGCTGCCGGCCACGGTGGCACCGGTAGGCGCCCGGCTGCGCATCGTGCGTGGCAGCGATGCCGCGACGGCCATCGACGGGGTCGATGCAACTGCCACCGATGCCGCCCCCGTCTTCGACCTGAAAGGCCGACGGCTCGCGGGCCAGCCCACACGAAAAGGCATCTACCTGAAGGGGGGAAAGAAAGTGGTCGTAACCAAATAGAGTCTATCAATAATCATATAATGTACGCGAGAAAATGAGACAACACATCAGAAATATCATGACGGCAGCCGCCCTGCTCATGCTCAGCCTGGGAGCATGGGCTGGCGGCGAGGTGACCATCGTTGCCCTGCTCGACGGCACCCCCGATGCCTCGGCAGGCACCATCACCGCTCAAGTGCAGGAATCAAACGGACAGTGCACGCTCACCGTAACGCCGGCAGCCGGCAACTACATCGAGGTGGAAGACATCTCCGTGGTGAAGACCATCGGCGGCGATGCTGCCCAGGCACGCGCCCTGACCCCTGCCCTGGCCGAACCCATTGGCGTGAAGCAGGGCGATGCCGAGAACACCTACGTGTTCCAGATGCCCGGCACCGACTACGACGTAGAGGTGACGGCCAACTTCCATGCCAGCCTGGGCATTCAGATTGGCAACCAGTACCTGAAGGTGTCGGGAGAGCCCTACACCATAGGCAACGGTACCGCCATCTATGATGCCGGGAGCAGCACGCTCACGCTGAGAAACGTCTACATCGAGGGCGAGGAGTTTGGCATACGCAGCAGCGTGGGCAGCCTGACGGTTCACCTCGTAGGCCACAACATGCTGTACACCAACGGCTATGCCATACAGTCGACGGTAGAGACCAACGTGTCGAACCTGACCTTCACCACCGACGAGCAGGAACCGGGACAGCTCATCATGGCATGCGCCGACGAGACCTTCAACTTCGCCCGCGACATGTTCCCCATGTTCAAGGCCAACTATGCCAACGGGCTGAAACGCTACGAAGAGACGCAGGGCAGCGAGATGGCTGGCACCTACATCATCGGCATACCGCCGCTGGTCTGCCGGCAGCCGGTGTTTACCGTGCCCAACAATGGCTGCTGCTTCACCACCCAGCCCATTGCCCTCGCGGTGAAGACCGACAGCGAGAAGCTCGACATCTATTATTCCTACTGGGACAACAACCTCAACGAGCGCATTGGCCCGGTGAAATACACCGAGCCGTTCACGCTCGCGGCCGGCAAATACTTCATCACGGCCTATACGGTGAAGAAAGGCGACGATGCCCATGCCAACATGCGCAGCGATGACGCATACCAGTCGGTACTGGTCTACGACAAGCCCTCCTTCACTCCCGCTCCCGGCTACTACGACGCTGAGCAGCAGGTGGCCATAGAAAGCACAAGCATCGTGGCCGACAGCGACTATCCGCAGCTGTGGTACTACACCGACGGACAGGCCAACGACTCGGTGCGCTACCTGCCCGGCACCACCATCGCCGTAGGGCAGAGCACCACCATCGCCGCCTATATCCTCGACAACGACTCTGGCCGCGTGGTGAAGACCGATACGGTGATGGCCACCTATCGCATGGCCGCTCCCACCAACGTCTGGGTGCAGGCCGCCTCGGGGGCACTCAAGGCCGTGACCGAGGACAATGCGGCCGACGTGCTGGGCGACGGACGCGTGAGCTACGACAGCTCTACGAATACACTCACGCTGAAGGGAGCCACCCTGGCAGGCATCGTCAGCCGCAGGACAGACCTGCTCACCATCAGCCTGCAGGGGGTGAACAGCGTGAACGACCGCATCGCCCTGGAACAGAACACCAGCGGCTCGCTGCACTTCACCGCCACGGAGGGCGCCATGCTCGAAATGAAGGCGAAGACCAGCGTGGTGTCGGGATTCAGCAACGTAACGCTCGACGAAGGGCTGGCTCTGCTCACGCCGGGCAAGGCCCGCTACGAGAAGGGGGACTACCGGTACGACTTCGACGGCAGCCTCGTAGGCAGTGCCACCATCGTCGCCACAAAGGCATACCAACTGTGGGTGGCCGGCACGCAGGTCACTGCCGACAACCAAGCCGACGTGCTGGCCGACGGCCACGTGAGCTACGACGACGACACGAACACGCTCACACTGAACGGCGCGCACATCGCGGCCAGCCAGGATGCGCCACAGCGCGGCGGCATCGAGTCGGCCATCTTCGACAAGCCGCTCAACATTGACTTCTACGCGCGGAACAGCATCGATGCCACGGCCACACCGGCCATCTACTCGCCCGTAAGCAGCGAGAACATCGAGGTGAACTTCGTGGGCAGCAAGAAGGACGAGGCGCTGCTGACGCTCGCCACGGGCTGCGACCAGCTGTTTGAGAACGTGGCCGACGAAATAACCTATACCAATGCCCAACCTACAAGCCTGACCGCCACCTCGGCCACCATCGCAGCCACCGTGAGCTATGACCTCTGGGTGGGCAACACGCAGGTGACGAGCCTGAACCGACAGAACATACTGGGCGATGCGAAGACCACGGTGAGCTTCAACGGACAGAACACGCTGATACTCAACGATGCCACGCTCGCCGACCTGCCCATCAAGAGCGGCATGAAAGAGCTTACCATCATTCTCCTGGGCAACAGCCGCATCAGCAGCACCGTGGCCGCGCAGGCTCCCATACAGGCCACCGGAGAGGGGCAGACCCTGACATGGCGCACCTCGCCCGACAACTATGGCCAGCTGAACATCGTGAAGGCCGGAGAGGGCAGCTTCGTCACCGGCTTCGAGAGCAAGCAGCTGGGCGACGGACTCGTAGCCCAGGTGGCTGCCGACGACGACCGGCTGCTCACCATCTGGCGCTTCGTGCCCATCACCCCTATACTCAATGAAAACGACGAGGGTGCCGGCGAGAAAGCACCCGAGGCCACCGTGGCCTTCACCGACAAGGCGTTCACCACCGAGGAAGGAGGCGTGACGGTGGGCATCGACCTCTCGAACACCACCATCGGCAACCTGCTCTACACCCTGGCCGACATAAAAGTGGACGAAGGCGAAGCCAAGGAGTCGGGACACTACGAAATGGCCACCACCGACGGCGAAGGCCAGGTGCAGGAACCGGCTGGCATCGTGCTCACCGTGTCGCAAACCGAAGAAGAGGTGGAAGCGGCCGTAGAAGAGATGCCTGGCTCTGACGAATATGCCGAGAAGTTCAAGGGCATCACCTTCATGGCACCGGCCGGCATCGGCACCATCAGGATAACGGCAAAGACGGAGACTGGGGCCAAGCTATGCGTGAAGCTCGGCAAGGACAATCCAAAAACATTCCCCAACGACACGCATCCCGTGGTAGACTACGACCATGAAATCACTATTCCATACGAGAGCGCCGAGCCCTTGTTCGTGATGGTCTACCATGGCGGCGAGGGCGACCAGGCCAGCCGCAGCAAGGTGTTCCGCGAAAAAGTGACTACTGCCCACGTAAAGGTGACGGGCATTAAAGCCACTACCTCGAGCCTGGTGCAGGTGAACTCGCCCATGGCTTCATCGGCTGTGGCGGCCAGTGCACAGGCAAGCCAGGCGAAGGTCTACGAACTCACGGAAAACAACTACGTCAACGACGATGGCCACACAACGGGAATCGTCATCAGCACCGTGTGCGGCGTGCCCGTGACAGCGCTCAGCAGCTCACTCTTCGAGAATGTGGGAAATAAGGACGAGATAGACTTCATCGACCTCTCCGGCTCGGCCATACAAGGCGTCTACTCTTCGGCCGCCAGCCGGCAGAAGCGGGCTCGCCGACGCGCACCGGCCAACGGTGGCGACGACCGACTCAATGGCGTGCTCAACGGCTTCGATGCCCACACGCTGGTGTTCCTGCCGGCCGGAAACGAGGGAGGAACCGACTTCAACGTCGTGGTAGGCGACGTGTGCAACTCGCTCGAACTGCTCGATGGAAAAGTATTCAACACGCCACACGACTTCAGGACGCATAGCGTAAGGTTCGACCGCCTCTTCACCGCCGGACAGACCGCTACCATCTTCCTGCCATGCACCATTCCCGCTGCGCAGGCTGCCAAGCTGGGGGCCTTCCACAAGTTCGACCACATAGATGGGGCCAAGGCCGTGTTTACCGAGGCTGAGAAGGGCGACATTCCTGCCAACACACCATTCATCTTCGTGCCGGCGGCAGATGGCGAACTGCCCACGCTGAAAAACGCGCCAGTGGCCAAATTGCCCGGCGAGGGACAGATGTCGGTAGAGAACGGCAACATGGTGGGTACATTCAAACGGATAGACTGGACCGAGGAGATGGGATACTGCTACGGCTTTGCCGCTCTGCCTGAGGGCGAGAACGTAGCGGCCGGACAGTTCGTGCGCTTTGCTTCCGGAGCTTACGTGCCACCCTACCGTGCCTACCTGAAAGCCAATGCCAATGCCAGTGCCCGGCTCCAGATGGTCGTCGACGACGGGCAGGGCGACGAGGCCACAGGCATCAGCGAGGTCGACGCCCGGAAGGATGCCAAGCTGAACGGCCGTAACGCCATCTACAACCTGAGCGGACAGCGCGTGGCGCAACCCACGAAGGGCACCATCTACATTGTTAATGGAAGAAAGGAGGTAATGAAATGAAAAAGATATACGTAATCCCCGTGACCCAGGTATTGCAGTTGTCGTCGCCCTATCTAATGCTGACAGACAGTGAACCCGAAGAATATCATGGTCCGGCAGGCAGCCGCCGAAGGAGAACCACCCGCGGACGCCACCGCCACGACGAATGGGACGACGAAGACTTCGAAGACGAAGAGTTCTAAGAGATTTCGGAACCCCGGAATCCCGAAACTCCGGAATCCCGGAATCACGGGATCCCGGGATTCCGCCACAATAAAAAAGCTACTTCATTTTCCACTCGCCCCGCTGCTCCACCATCGGCACCACGATTTCCTCCTGGGTGCTATCGCCATAGCTCAGCATCACAAACACCTGCACCACGCCGAGCGTCGAGTCGATGGCAGAGCGCGTGGCACTGGCGGAGGCTATGCCGCGGTGGGCAGCCTGCTGCTGCGCCACGAACTGCTTATAAGCCACGAGCAGCTGCTCGCGATAGCCATCGGGCAGGGAATCGCTCCCCACTCTGCCAGCCAGGAACTGCTGGTAGTCGCCACGCAACAAAAAGTCGTAGTACACCTGAGCCGCCACGCGGGCACCCTCCATGGCCTGCTCTTCTTGCGAAAGGCTCCTGCCGCACTGCGTGCAACCCAGCCATAACGATGCAAGGAAAAGCATAAGGGGCAGCCTGGCGGCTGCCCTCTTCAGTGGTCTAAGCACGATCATCGTTCTCATCGGCACTACTTCTGACGGATAAACACATTGATAGGCGTGCCCGTGAGCGTCCAGTTCTCGCGGATCTTGTTTTCGAGGAATCGCTTGTAAGGCTCCTTCACGTACTGCGGCAGGTTGGCATAGAACACGAAGGTGGGAATCTGCGTGTCGGGCACCTGCGAGACATACTTTATCTTGATATACTTGCCCTTGATCGATGGTGGCGGCGTAGCCTCTATCAGTGGCAGCATCACCTCGTTCAGCTTGGTGGTGCCAATGCGGCGCTTGCGGTTCAGATACACCTCTTTGGCCGTCTCGAGCACCTTGAAGATGCGCTGCTTGGTCACAGCAGAGGCAAAGATGATGGGGAAATCGACAAACGGGGCCATGCGTTCGCGGATAGCCTGCTCGAAGGTCTTGATGGCTATCTGCGACTTGTCTTCCACCAGGTCCCATTTGTTCACCACTACCACCAGGCTCTTGTTGTTTTTCTGTATCAGCTGGAAGATGTTCATGTCCTGCGCCTCGATGCCGCGCGTGGCATCGATCATCAGTATGCACACGTCGCTGTTCTCGATGGCACGTATGGAGCGCATCACCGAATAGAACTCCAGGTCTTCGGTCACCTTGTTCTTACGCCTGATGCCAGCCGTGTCTACCAGATAGAAGTCGAAGCCGAACTTGTCGTAGCGCGTGTAGATGCTGTCGCGCGTGGTGCCTGCTATCTCGGTCACGATGTGGCGGTCTTCGCCAATGAAGGCATTGATGATGCTCGACTTTCCTGCATTGGGCCTGCCCACCACGGCAAAGCGGGGGATGCCCTCCTCGGCAGTGTCGGCAGTGGTCTTCGGCAGCATTTCCACCACCTTGTCGAGCAGGTCGCCGGTGCCGCTGCCTGTGGCGGCGCTGATGCAGAAGGGGTCGCCAAGGCCCAGGCGGTAGAAGTCGTACTGCCCATAGAGGTCCTTGCCATCGTCGGCCTTGTTGGCCACGAGCAACACCGGCAGCTTGGCACGCCGCAAGATCTGGGCCACGTCCTGATCCCAGTCGGTCACGCCGTTCTTGATGTCGCAGAGAAAGAGCACCAGGTCGGCCTCCTCGGTGGCCACAAGCACCTGACGCCGTATCTGCTCCTCGAAAATATCGTCGCTGTTGACCACCCAGCCCCCGGTGTCGACCACCGAGAACTCGTGTCCGCACCATTCGCACTTGCCATACTGCCGGTCGCGAGTAGTGCCGGCCTCGTCGCTCACAATGGCCTGGCGGCTGTTGGTCAGTCGGTTGAAAAGCGTGGACTTCCCCACATTGGGACGGCCCACAATCGCTACTAAGTTTGCCATATACGTATTTGTTTTTACCTTTGGGTGCAAAGATAATGAAAAAAAGCGAACTAACCAAAATTGGGAATCTAATTCCGACGATGCAGCCTTTTTTTGCCTCTTATTTCATGAAAAGGCCAATTTTCCCGGCTTTTCTTTGCCCATTCCACAAATTCTTTGTATTTTTGCCCATCATAAACATAACTGAGAATGAAAAAGCTTTCAATGTGCATAACGGCAGTGCTGTTGCTAACAGTGGTGCTGGCATCGTGTAAGAAACACGACATGGAAGACTACACGCCCATGTCGCTCGACCGTATGACGCTGAGCTATCTGGCCAACTCTACATGGGACATCACCACCTCTGAACTCGACGACGGCGTGATAAAGAAGGGCAAGTACCTGGTGTTTGCCCCCGACACGATGGCCACGAGCCTGTTCACGCCGCAAAAAGACCGTTGCGACGTGGTGAAATATAAACTGGGGCAGTACGCCAATGCCATGCTGCCCTGCCGCATCGGCATTCGCGACACCATGACCGTGGTGAGCGAAAACGGCGCACGCACGCTGGAATCCTACATACGCTACTATCAAGGACAGCTCAGAGACATGACGGTGAAGGGAGGAACGGCCACCATGTCGTTCGAGATACTCTTCCACCCCGGCAGCGAACAGTGGATGGAAACGGGATTCGGCTCGGTGATCGTGCTCAAGCGCAGAAAGTAGGCCAGTGGCCCAAAAAGAAAAAACATGGTCTGCGAGGCAATAATAAGCCTTGCTTCGCGTTATAAAAAATGTGTTAAGGCGAAATCTATGGATATTGGCCCTCTGGCTGACAGCCCTCACGAGGGTGTCGGCACAGTACGACCCATCGTTCAGTCATTACTGGGCGATGGAAACGTCGTTTAACCCCGCAGCCGCCGGCAAGACCGACAAGGTGAACATCGTGGGTGCCTACAACATGGCGCTCACTGGATTTGAAAACAACCCCAAAACCATGTACATCGCCGCCGACACGCCCTTCAGATTCCTGGGGGCTTACCACGGAGTAGGCATCAGGGTGATAAACGACCAGATTGGCCTGTTCTCGCACAACAGCGTGACGCTGCAGTATGCCCTGAAGCTGAAACTCTTCGGCGGAACCATGTCGGTAGGCGTACAGGGGGCTATGCTCGGCGAGAACTTCGACGGCTCGAAGGTGGACCTGAACGACACATCGGGCGACCCCGTCTTCTCGTCGTCGGAGGTCAACGGTAGCGGGCTCGACCTGGGAGCCGGACTGTACTACGACCACAAGCACTGGTATGTGGGCGCGTCGGTGCAGCACGCCATGCAACCCACCATAGAACTGGGAGAGACCAACGAGCTCACCGTGGCACGGACATATTATTTCACGGCCGGAGGCAATATTCGATTCAGAAATCCGTTCTTATCTATACAGCCGTCGGTCATGGGGAAAACCGATGCCGTGGGCTACAAGGTCGACGTGACTACCAGGCTGACTTACAACCACAACGGAAAGATGATGTACATTGGCGCAGGCTACAGCCCTACCAACTCGGTTACGCTTTACATCGGAGGCTTGTTCCACGGCATCAGACTGGGCTACAGCTACGAAGCCTACACCAACGGGCTGAGCCTGGGCAACGGGTCGCATGAGCTCATGGCAAGCTACCAGCTCGACCTGAACATGTTCAAGAAGGGGCGCAACCGCCACCAAAGCGTAAGAATATTATAATATGTTGCAATATATATGAAGAAGAAAGCAATCATAGCACTTTGCCTTATGGGCGTGCTTGCCATGACGGGCTGCTTTGGCGGCAAGTCGGCAACAGCTGACGGAGGCGAACTCACCGGAGCCAACGGCCGCTCGTTTGCCGAGCCGGCACCGTTCGGCATGGTGCTCATCAAGCGCGGACACCTGCGCATGGGTATTGAGAATCCAGACTCGCTATGGGGAAAGCAGACACCGGTGAAGAACATATCGATCGAGGGATTCTGGATGGACGACACCGAAATCACCAACTCGGAATACCGCCAGTTTGTGAACTACGTGCGCGACAGCATCATCCGCGAGCGACTCGCCGACCCCAACTATGGCGGCGACGAAACCTACAAGATTGAGGAAGACAAGAACGGAGACCCCGTGAAACCACACCTGAACTGGAAAAAGTCGCTGCCAAGGAAGCCAAGCGAAGACGAGCAGAGGGCCATGGAGAGTGTATACATGACACACCCCGTGACCGGAGAGAGGATGCTCGATGCCAGGCAGATGAACTTCCGGTACGAAGTGTACGACTATACCGAGGCGGCAAAAAGGCAGTACAGGCCTAAGCTGCAGGAGCGCGACCTGAACACCGACCACTGGCAGAACCCCGTCGAAGAGAAAATCATGATCTCGAAAGACACGGCATACATCGACGACGAGGGCGTGATACACAACGAGACGCTCACACGCGAGTATACAGGGCCATGGGACTTCCTCAACACCTATATTATAAATATATACCCCGACACCACCTGCTGGGTGAACGACTTCCCCAACGCCGACAACGAGGTGTACATGCGCAACTACTTCACCAACCCAGCCTACAACGACTACCCCTGCGTGGGCGTGACATGGGAACAGGCCAACGCCTTCTGCGCATGGCGCACCGAATACCTGCTGAAGGGACTGGGGCCGGCGGCACGCTACGTGCAGCGCTACCGTCTGCCGACCGAGGCGGAATGGGAGTATGCCGCACGAGGAAAAGACCAAAACGAGTTCCCATGGGCCAACGAAGATGTGGCCAGCGGAAAAGGATGCTTCTTCGCCAACTTCAAGCCCGACGACGGAAACTACACAAAGGACGGAAACCTCATTACCTCGAAGACGGGTATCTATACCGCCAACACGAACGGACTCTACGACATGGCGGGCAACGTGGCCGAATGGACATCGACCATCTACACCGAGGCTGGCGTAGATGCCATGAACGACATCAACCCGCAGCTGAAGTACAACGCCGCACTCGAAGACCCCTACAGGCTGAAGAAGAAGAGTGTGAGAGGCGGATCTTGGAAAGACCCCGAGAGCTACATACGATCGGCATGGCGAAGCAGTGAGTATCAGAACCAGCCCAGAAGCTACATTGGCTTCAGATGCGTCCGCTCACTGGCCAACACGCAGAGCGAAAAGGCAAAGCCCGCAAAAGCTTCGGCAAAGAAAAAGAAATAACCTTCCGGAAAACCAGGGCCGGAATCCCGCCGCCGGAATCCAGAAAAAACAACGAAAACAACGAAAATACCGCAATGACAAAGTATAGTAAATTCAACATCATCTACCTGCTACAGAAGTGGCTCGACAGCGTGCCCGGGCAAACGTTCATGAACTATGCCTACAGCTGGGGTGCCTCGGTGGTGATTCTGGGTGCACTGTTCAAGCTTACCCACCTGCCGGGTGCCAACGTGATGCTGTTCCTGGGCATGGGCACCGAGGTGCTGGTGTTCTTCATCGCCGGCTTCGACCGTCCGTTCGACAAGACCGAAGACGGCAAGGAGATTCCCACCCACATGGAAGGCGTGGTGCTGCCCGGCGGCACCATTATCGGCAGCACCGCTGGCAGCGGCGAACAGCCTGAAGGCATGGCCGGAGGGACTGAACAGACAGCACAGACCGGCGGCGTGGTCTACGGCGGCGGTGGCGGCTATGTGGGCGGCGGAGTAATCGGTGGCGGCGGCGCAATCAGCGGCGGCACCGTGACTGGCGGCGAAGCTGCTGCCGGAGAAGGCGAAGCCCACGTGGGCGGCGGAACCGTTATCGGCGGTGGAACCGTTATCGGCGGCGGCGTAGTCGGCGGCGGTGGCGGAACGGTCATACTCGGTGGTGCAGGCCATGCCGGCGAAGGCGGGGCACAGCTCAGCGAGGAGGAACTGGCCGCACTGGCAGCACAGCAGGGCACGGCAGCCACGGGCGCAAACGGCGGCGTGACAGGCGGTGGCATCGTGGGCGCAGTCAGCGTGCCGGAGATGCCAGAACTGCCCGACATCGATGCCGAGGGCATGGAGCAGGCCACGACGAAGTATGTAGACCAGCTGAACAGTCTCGTAGAGACATTGCAGAAGGTGGCCGAACAGAGCGAACGCCTCACCCGCGACAGCGAGGAGATGGAGAACCTCAACCGAACGCTCACCGGCATCAGCAAGGTATACGAGATGCAGCTCAAGGGCGCAAGCCAGCAGATTGGCACCATCGACGAGATAAACGACCAGACACGCAAGATGGCAGAGCAGATAGCAGAGCTGAACCGCATCTATGCACGCATGATCGAGGCTATGACTACCAACATGCCTAAACTGAACAACAATGGCAATTAAGAAAAGACCCGTATCTCCGCGCCAGAAGATGATCAACCTCATGTATGTGGTGTTGATGGCTATGCTGGCTCTGAACGTCTCTAACGAGGTGCTCAACGGCTTCTCTATCGTGGAGGAAAGCCTGAACCGCACCACGGCCAACGCCATCAAGGAGAACGAGGCCATATACGAAGACTTCGCCGACCAGATGAAGGCCAACCCGGCCAAGGTGAAGGAATGGTACGAAAAGGCACAGCAGGTGAAGCTCATGAGCGACTCGCTCTACAACTTCGCAGCCGAACTGAAGATGGCCATCGCACAAGAGGCCGACGGCAGTGATGCCGACCCGCAGAACCTGCAGAACAAGGAAGACCTCGAGGCAGCCAACCAGGTGATGCTCGCCCCAGGACGCGGACGAGGCGGCGACCTGAAAAAGGCCATCGAGAGCTATCGCGACGGCATACTGGTCATGATTCCCGACACGGCCAAGCAGCGCAACATTGCCAGCGACCTCTCGACCGACGTGCCGCAGGGCGCGGCCACCCTGGGCAAGAACTGGCAGGAATACATGTTCGAGGCCATGCCTGCCGCAGCTGCCGTGACGCTGCTCTCGAAGCTGCAGAGCGACGTGCGCAACGCCGAGAAGGAGGTGCTGCACACACTGGTGCAGAACATCGACGTGAAGGACATACGCGTCAACGCGCTCAACGCCTTCGTCATTCCCAACTCGCAGACCATCGTGCGCGGCGACAAGTTCTCGGCACGCATCGTCATGGCTGCCGTAGACACCACACAGGTGCCCGACATATACATTGGCAACCAGAAGGTGACGCTCAAAGACAATCTCTACGAGCGCATCTGCGGCAGCACCGGCGACTTCACCCTGGCGGGATACATAGAGACCGTCAACGGAAACGGCGACAAGCTGCGGCGCAACTTCGAGCAGAAATACACCGTCGTAGACCCCTCGGCCACCGTATCGGCAGACCTGATGAACATGCTCTATGCGGGATACTCCAACCCCATCAGCATATCGGTGCCGGGCGTGCCGCTCAACAAGATTCAGGCCTCCATGACCAACGGCACGCTCACGCCTACCGGACCGGGCAAATACATTGCACGACCGTCGAAGATAGGGCAGGACGCCATCATCACCGTGACATCGACCAACACCGGGCGACCGCAGCAGATGGGGCAGTTTGCTTTCCGAGTGCGCCGCCTGCCCGACCCTACCCCCTTCATCGCCATGGCCGACGAGAAAGGAAACCCCATGCGCTTCAAGGGAGGTGGCATGCCCAAGCAGAGCCTCATGAGCATCGACGGCATCGGAGCCGCCATCGACGATGGCATTCTCGACATCGGCTTCCGCGTGCTCTCGTTCGAAACGGTGTTCTACGACAATATGGGCAACGCGGTCCCCATGGTCGGCGAGGGCGACAAGTTCACAGCAAGGCAGAAAGACACCTTCCGCAAGCTTTCGCGCAACCGCCGCTTCTACATCTCGCGAGTGAAGGCCATCGGACCCGACGGCATAGAGCGAACGCTGCCATCGTCGATGGAAATCATCGTGAAATGAGAATGAAGACAGAATATTGTAGATTGAAGATTGAAACATTAGAATATGGAAGCAATAAGAAGTTATGGCAAAGGAAATTGGATGAGAAGACTGGTCATTGTGGCTGCCTGCCTGCAATTTTCAGTTTTCGCCTCGCAATACTCCATTTGCTCGGCACAGCCCAAGAAGAGCCGACTGCAAGCCAACAACGAGCAGCAACAGCAGAAGAAACAGGCCGGCAGGCAGGGCATGACCGAACGCATGCGCATCATGTATCCCACGGCCGTCGACATGCCCGAAGACGTGGTGTGGCGACGCGACATCTACCGGGAGATAAACCTCGAGCAGGAGGAGAACGCCGGGCTCTACGACCCCGTGGAGCCGCAGGGAAAGCAGCTCAACCTCTTCACCTACGTGTTCAAGCTGGCTCTGGGCAACTACATACCCGTCTACGAATACCGGCTCGACGGCAACGAGGTGCTCGAGGCATCGGCAAAGGTCGACATGAAGACCGTGCTCGACAACTACCATATCTTCTATGAGGAGAAAGACGGAAAGCTGCGCGTAGACAACAGCGACATTCCATCGGCCGAGGTGAAGATGTACTACCTCAAGGAGAGCGCCTACTACGACCAGGCCAACTCGAGCTTCCACATCAAGCCCGTGGCCTTCTGCCCCGTGATGCTACGCGAAGACGACTTCGGTGGCGAGGCGGCTAAATACCCGCTCTTCTGGGTGAAATACAGCGAGGTGGAAGCCTACCTGAGCCGCCAGACCATCAAGACGAGCGACATAAACGATGCCGCCCTGATGAACCTCGACGACTACTTCACGCTGAACAAATATAAAGGCAAGATATACAAGACTGCCAACCGCCTGGGCAAGACGCTGGCACAGATTGCGGGCAACGACTCGACGAAATACACTGCCGAGCAGAAGCGCATCGAGGCCGAGCTGAAGGCTTTCCGCGACAACATCTTCGGCGACAAGGTGAAGCGCGACTCGCTCGACAGCATTGCCAACTTAGACCCGAAGGCTGCAAAGAAGCTGAAGCGGTCGAGGTCGCGCAGCGATTCCTCGACAGAGAAGGTGAAGAGCGGAAAGACCAAGAACAAGGCTTCCTCGGGCGGATCGTCATCGGCAAGGGTGTCGGTACGCAGACAAAGACATTAAAAGTGAAGAGTGAAGAGTAAGCAGAAAGCAGTGAACAATGAATAGCATCATCGAAAGGCAACAAACCATCTTACGAGCGTGGACAGTGGTTCTATTCATTGTTCACTGCTTTTTTTTCATGTCCACCGCCCAGGGCAAGGTGACCGTGGGCCTGCGTGGCGGCCTCCAGCTGGCACACATGAGCTTCAATGCCGATGCGCTGTCGTCGTCGAACCGCGTAGGCTTCTTCGCCGGGCCCACGCTCCGCATCACCACCCCGATATTGGGCATGGGCATCGACGTGTCGGGCTTCTACGACCAAAGCCAGCTGAAGGCCGACGGACACACGCTCACGGCCCACAGCGTCGTCGTGCCGGCCCATCTGCGCTTCGGCATCAACCTGTTCAAGAATGTAGGAGTGTTTGCCTTTGCCGGCCCGCAACTGCGGTTCAACGTAGGCGACGACGTGGAACGGTGGACCGATGCCAGCACCGACAAGATGTTTCTCCTGCAGACCACCACGCTGGGTGCCAACTTGGGTGCCGGCGTGCTTATAGGGAAATTAGAGGCCAGCCTCATCTACCACATACCCTTAGGCAAGACTGCCGACTTCACATGGAACGACCTTCGCCAGCAGCTCAAGGGCGAGACCTGGAACCACGCCAAGTCGTCCGTCGACAGCTGGCGCCTCTCGGTAGCCTATTATTTTTAGCCAGATGAACGAGGCAACATGGCTTTTTGCACAACAGCACCGGCTCGACGACGTGCGACAGCTGGCCTTGCAAGGCTCGCGCGAAGCCGATGTCGACCTGCCTGCCGCCCTGCAACAGATAGCCGGCTGGCAGACGGCACGCCGCAAGCTGCCCTCCTGGGCCGAAACCGAAGGGCTGCTCTTTCCGCCTCATCTGGCCATGGAGCAATGCAGCAGCGAGCAGGCGGCGCGCTATAAGGCGCAGGTGGCCGCATCGCTGATGGCCTCCTCCGCTCCGCTTCCTGTCTCCTCTTCTCTCCCCTCCCCCTCCTCCCCGCTCCCTGCCTCCTCCTCTCCGCTCCCTGCCTCCTCCTCTTCTCTCCCCTCCCCCTCCTCTGCCTCTGTCCGGTACGTTGCGACATCGTCGCAACCCCACCCCCCATCCCAAACAGCCGAAGGCGCCCTGCTGATAGACCTCACCGGCGGCCTGGGGGTAGATTTCTCCTTTCTCTCGAGGCAGTTTGCCCGGGCCGTCTATGTAGAGCGGCAGGAAGAGCTTTGCCTATTGGCAAGGCACAATTTCAGCGTTTTAGGCTTGCGGCACGTGCAGGTGATGCAGGGCGACGGCGCTGCCTACCTGCCACAGATGCCTGCTGCCACCATGATTTTCCTTGACCCCGCCCGCCGCGACGACCATGGCGCCCGCACTTACGGCATTGCCGACTGCACCCCC
>CAMJLB010000066.1 GCA_946406555.1 uncultured Prevotellaceae bacterium
CAAGGACCCCCACCATGTCAAGGTGATACTCTAACCAACTGAGCTATGCCGACAGCATGACTTCTTTTAGGGTCGTTTGTAGAAACGCGGTGCAAAAGTACTATTTTTTCTTGAAACGACCAAATTATTCGACCAAAACTTTTCTTGCGAACTCAATTATTGTGTCCTTCCCCCTCTGAAAGTCGGCCTGTGAGAGTGCCACGCTATAATGGGGAGCCATGCCAAACTCGGTGCTCTGGCCCTGTGCATCGTACATGGGCACGGCCGAGAAGCGCACCACCCAACCGTTTGGCAGCGAGCTGCTGAAGGGCAAGCCGGCACCGCCGCCGGTATGGTCGCCCACGACTTTTGCCAAGGGCAGCGCCTTCATATACATAGTAAACTCGTTGGCGGCCGAGAACACATGGCGGTTGGTGAGCACGCACACCGGCTTATGCCACCGCACATTGGCCGATGGCTCCAGATAGCGCGGCTCCCGCGCAGAGAAGTCGCTATGGCCCGGCCCGGTCTTGTGCTGCATGTAGCCCACGAGGGTCTTCTCGTGGCAGAAGCGGGCAGCCAGCCTCTCGGCATTAGTCAGGTCGCCACCGCCATTGCCCCTGATGTCGATGATGATGCCCCGGCAGGGCATCATGTAGAGCAGCACCTCGTCGAGATTGCCCTCGCCGATGCCACTGCTGAAACTTTCGTAGCGTATATAGCCGATGTTGTCGTCGAGAATGCAGTACTTCAGCCCAGAGGCAATCTTGTAGCGAGTGCCCATATAGCAGCGCAGCAACGAGTCGGAGAGGTTGGCGGGATAGTCTTCGTACCAAGCCCAGTAGCGGCCAAAGTCGGCAGCGGTAGAGAGGTTCACATGACCGTCGCGCAGCTCGGCAAGCATGCCAGAGAGCACCTCGAACAGCTGGGGGGTGGTCATGCCGTCGTCTATGCGCACATTATATTTATTGTACACCTGCTGCCAGTCGAGACCATACTCATGCTGTTTATAGTCGAAGAAGCAGTAGTGTTCGTCGATGATGCGCCACAGTGCCTCGAAGTTGCCTTGAGGCGAATTGTCGTATTGCTCTTCGTCGACGCAGGCCGACAGTGAGAGTGCCACCAGGGCGCAGAGCAGCAGATGCAGTATACTTCGTATTGTCTTCATCGTTTTAGCGTTTTTGTGATGCCTATCATGGCATGGTTGGCCCATACGTGTTGCCGCAGGTTGTTCACGCGGGCCTGCTGCCAGTCGCCCAGGTAGCCTAAGGTGACGGTGGTGGTACTGCTGGCACGAAACAGCACGGTGAACTGCTGGCGCAGCGTGGGTGCCGAGAGAAACGTGGTGGGCACAACATTATGGTCGTAGTTGCCCTGAACAAAAATCTCGTAGTAGGACTGCCCGTAGTTGGGGCTGAACATGATGCCCACGAAGGGCAGGTCTATCTCGTAGCGTAGAGAGAACTTTCGCTTCAGGAAGGGCAGACGATAGGTGGCAATGCCCGAAGGCATGACGTTCAGCGCCAGTCTGGCCTGCGCGGGATTGTTGGCATTGCTGCGCAGATAGTAGATGAAGCCCATGTTCAAGTTGACGAGTGCCCCACCCTGCAGCCGCAAGCTGCCATCGAGCAGGCTCCATGAGCGATACCGTCCCATGTAGAGATTGTAGCTGCCCTCTATCGACGAGGCATTGCCGACACGATCGTCGCCCGAAGAGAGGTGCACCTGGTTTTGCACGATGGTAGCCCAATGCCTATCCTGGCGTTGCCGCTCGCTGATGGCAAGAAAGGTGAAGCCCAGCCCAGAGAACCTTTCGGAGGTAAGGTAGGTGTCGAGCGTGTTGGTAGCGCCCACGCCTATCTGGTAGCTGGTCTGCGCCTTTAGGGGACTATGCGTAAAAAGACAGACGACAAACGCCAAGCCTGTCGCCAGTCTGAACATGTCGCTATTCATCGGGGAAGAGGCTTAACTGTCCGGTTATCTCGTCTATAATTTGCTGCTGACTCTTGCCTGCGTCGGGGTCTTCGTCTATGGCGGCATCGCCGGGAGCGACGACATCGCTCTCGACGGCTGCATCGTCTTCTTCTTCAGGCTCGGGCTGCCTCACGGGCTGCAGCTCTTCTATGCTCTCTATCTGGAAGGTGCTCAGGCGTTTGCCCTTGGCCTTGAAGCCCTTCACGGCCACGAACTGCTCGGCATCGATGTCTTCCGGGCCACGGAACTCATCGGCCCCGCCGTAGCTGACGCGTATGAGCGGATAGACGACATCGGTGAGCAGCACGGGCTTCGACGCCGGATTGTCGCCCAGATAGTTCTGCTTGCGCTTGGTGGCCTCCATCAGGAATCGCTTCAGGTAGGGGTATCCCTGGTTGTCGGCATCGAAGAGCACTGCCGTCCAGACCTTGTCGGGCAGGAACTTCTCTATGCGCAAGATGTTCTCTTCGTAGTGGTTGTTGGCATCGAAGTTGGTAAGGTAGAAGTCGCCGTTCTTCAACACCACGAGTATCTGGTCGTCGTCGAAGAACTCGCCCAGCAGGCGTCCATGCTCGTCGTAGTTCAGCCGGTTCACGTCGGGGTCGAACCACACCTTGCGACCGCCGAGCGTCGAGTGGCCCTGGCTCTTCAGCGTGATGCGGTGGACGGGGAACTTGGTGAGCAGGTTGCCCTTCGAAGAGCGGCCCTTTATCTCGATCGATGCAAACGAGCGCTCTATGAACAGCTTCATGCGCGGGTGGGCCACCAGCACCGAGGGCTCGAGCGTCACCTTTATCACCTCGGCCTCGCCATTGGGGTTGACAGTGAAGTAGAGCACCTTCGTACCCGGGGTGCCGAGCGTAAGGTCTACCTCGCGGTCGCGGGTGATGCCCGTCACGTTGAACCGCTTCATGTAGCAGGGTCCCTGCCGTCCGTCGCGATACACCATGTTATATATAGTACGCTTGTCGTTCTTCTTAAACACGCCCAGCCACAGGATATTCTTGCCCACGAAGAGCTTCTCGGCCACGCGCACCACCTTCATCTTGCCGTCCTTATAGAACAGGATGATGTCGTCGATGTCGCTGCAGTTCTGCACAAACTCGTCCTTCTTCAGCCCCGTGCCGATGAATCCTTCCTGACGGTTGATGTATAGCTTCTGGTTGGCCTCGACCACTTTCGTGGCCTCGATGGTGTCGAAGTTTCTGATTTCGGTGAGCCGAGGGTGGTCTTTTCCGTATTTGTCCTTTAGAAACTGGAACCACGCGGCCGTCACCTCTACCAGGTTCGCCAGGTCGCGGTCTATCTGGTCTATCTCGGCCTTGATGCGGGCCATGAGTTCGTCGGCCTTGTCTTTGTTGAACTTCAGTATGCGCTGCATCTTTATCTCCAGCAGGCGCAGAATGTCGTCCTTGGTCACCTCGCGCACCAGCTGCGGATAGTAGGGCGTGAGGCGCATGTCGATGTGCTCGCACACCTTGTCTACATTGGGAGCCTCCTCAAACTTCTTGTCCTTGTAGATGCGCTCCTCGATGAAGATTTTCTCGAGTGAGCAGAAGTGCAACTGCTCCATCAGCTCGTCCTTGCGTATCTCGAGCTCCTGGCGAATGAGGTCTTTCGTGCGCTCCACCGAGTGTATGAGCACATCGCTCACGGTGAGGAACTGCGGTTTCTCATCCTTAATCACACAGCAGTTGGGCGAAATGTTTATCTCGCAGTCGGTAAAGGCATAGAGGGCATCGAGGGTCTTGTCCGACGACACGCCGGGCGAGAGGTGCACCAGGATCTCTACCTGCGCCGAAGTGAGATCGTCTACGCGCCGGGCCTTGATCTTACCTTTCTCGATGGCCTTGGTGATGCTCTCGCACACAGTAGAGACGGTCTTCGAGAACGGCAGGTCGCGGATGACGAGCGTCTTCTGGTCGAGCTTCTCTATCTTCGCCCTCACCTTCAGCACGCCTCCTCGCTGCCCGTCGTTGTATTTCGACACGTCGATGGAACCACCCGTCTGGAAATCGGGATACAGGTGGAACTCCTGGCCATGCAGGTAACTGATGGCGGCATCGCATATCTCGCAGAAATTATGGGGCAGAATCTTCGAACTGAGGCCCACGGCGATGCCCTCGGCCCCCTGCGCCAGCAGCAGCGGATACTTCACCGGCAACGTGATAGGCTCTTTGTTGCGCCCGTCGTAGCTGAGCTGCCAGTCGGTGGTCTTGGGGTTGAACACCGTGTCGAGGGCAAACTTCGAGAGCCGGGCCTCTATGTATCGCGGGGCGGCGGCGCGGTCGCCGGTGAGAATGTTGCCCCAGTTGCCCTGAGTGTCTACCAGCAGTTCTTTCTGTCCCAGCTGCACCAGGGCATCGCCTATCGAGGCATCGCCATGGGGGTGGAACTGCATGGTGTGACCCACGATGTTGGCCACCTTGTTGTATCGCCCGTCGTCCATGCGCTTCATCGAGTGCAGTATGCGGCGCTGCACGGGTTTCAGGCCGTCCTCGATATGGGGCACGGCCCGCTCCAGTATCACGTAGGAGGCATAGTCGAGAAACCAGTTCTGATACATGCCGCTCAGGTGGTGCACGGCGGCAGCATCGAAGCGGTTCACCGGCTTATAGTCGGAATGGCCCTCGGCCACGTCGCCATCAAGGGTTCCCTCGGCTTCCCCAGTGTTATTGTCTGTGCCATCCAAGATGGCCTCATCGTCTCTTATATCGTCGTCCATTATGATGGTTTTGGTTATTTGGCACTATCGAAAAAATATGACCTTTGCAAATTTACGAAAAAAAAGTAAAAAAAGAAGGGTTTATTGCTGAATATTCAGTTTTTTTAGCTTTACTCCACCCTTTTATGCCAAACCATGCCGAATTAAAAAAATTTTTTGTAATTTTGCCGACAAAATAACTGTTAAAATATTTTGCAGCAATGAAGAATCTATATTTTATCGCAAGCCTGATTATGATGCTGGCATTGGCATGGTCATGCAAAGGCGAAGAGAAGAAGGCCGCTTACGACACGTTGGACACCGCTAGCTTCGAGCAACTGATTGCCGACAGCACCCACGTGGTGCTGCTCGACGTGCGCAGCCTTTCTGAGTATGAAGAGAAGCACCTACCCGGAGCGCAGTTGCTCGACGTGAAGGAAGACTCGTTCATGGTGAAAGCACAAGAGCGTCTGCCGAAAGAGAAGACCATCGCAGTTTATTGCCGTAGCGGGCGCCGCAGTGCCTCGGCTGCCGGCATGCTCACCGCCGAAGGCTACAAGGTAGTGAACCTACAAGGCGGCATTGAGGCATGGACGAAGGCAGGAAAGCCAACAGAATAGCAAGAAGCAACCACAAACTGGACTTATGAACAAAATCAACAAACTTTTTCTGGAGCGGGGCGACCACAGGTTGCTCTCGCTCTATTTTTGCGCCGGCACGCCCACGCTCGAAAGCACCGCCGACGTGCTCAGGGCCATGCAGCGACGGGGCATAGACTTCGTCGAGGTGGGCATACCCTTCAGCGACCCACTGGCCGACGGGCCTGTGATTCAGACGGCTGCCACCCATGCCCTGCGCAACGGCATGAGTGTGGCCAAGCTTTTTCAGCAGCTGAAGGCAGTGAAAGACGAAATCACGATGCCGCTCATCCTAATGGGCTATCTGAACCCCATCCTGCACTTCGGGCTGGAGCGTTTCTGCCAGCAGTGCCAGGAGGCGGGCGTGAGCGGAATGATCATTCCCGACCTGCCCTTCAACGACTATCTGGAGCAGCTGAAGCCCGTGGCCGACAGATACGACCTGAGGGTCATCATGCTCATCACGCCCGAGACATCGGAAGAGCGCATACGCTTCATCGACGACCACACCGACGGTTTCATCTACATGGTGAGTTCTGCCTCGACGACCGGTGCACAGCAAACGTTCGACGAGCAGAAGCAGGACTACTTCCGCCGCATCGATGCCATGCAGCTGCGCAATCCCCGCATGATTGGCTTCGGCATATCGAACCGGCAGACGCTCGAGTCGGCACAGCAGCATGCCGCAGGAGCCATCATCGGCTCGAAGTTCGTGAGCCTGCTCGAAGAGGAGAAAGACCCCGAGAAAGCCTTAGACCGCCTCTTCAAGGCACTGTCAGACTGACTTCGACAAACGTCACATATCTCTGTCGAGACGGCCTCGCCAGAGATATTTTCTTGTCTCGTGCACCAGCACGCCGCTCAGGGCCAGCAGCGATATGAGATTGGGGATGGCCATGAGCGCATTCATGCAGTCGGCCAGGTTCCACACAAGGTTCAGCTCGACAATGCTGCCCACGAACACTGCCGCGATATACAGCACCCTATAGACCACTACCCAGTTCCGTCCGCGCAGGTATTCCACCGCCCGCTCGCCATAGTAGCACCACCCCAGGAGGGTACTGAAGGCAAAGGTGAGCAGGCCGAAGGAGAGCAGGGGGGTGCCCACGACGGGAATCTTCGAGAAAGCCATCTTGGTGAGCACGGCTCCATTGTCGAAGGTGATGTCGGGATAGGCCAGCACGCTGCTCACGATGACGAGGCCGGTCAGGGCGCAAACCACCACCGTGTCCCAGAAGGTGCCGCTGCTCGACACCAGTGCCTGCCGCACGGGGTTGCGCGTCTGTGCGGCAGCGGCCACGATGGGCGCCGACCCCAGGCCCGACTCGTTGCTGAACAAGCCCCGTGCTATGCCGTAGCGCGCGGCCATCATCACCGTGGAGCCTGCAAAGCCGCCCCCCGCCGCCTGAGGCGAGAAGGCCGAGTGCACGATCAGCTTCAGCGCAGGCCATAGATAAGGGGCATTCACGAAAAGGATATAGATGCACCCCCCGACGTAGAAAAGGGCCATGAACGGCACCAGCAGGCTGCACACGCGGGATATGCTCTTGATGCCCCCCAGAATCACGGCTCCGGTGAACACACAGACGAAGATGCCCGACTGCCAGGGGGCTATGCCATAGGCCTCGTGAGCCAGCGTGGCTATGGCATTGGCCTGCACGCTGTTGCCTATGCCAAACGCGGTAACGGTAGTGAGGAGGGCAAAGACCACTGCGAGCCACTTCCACCCCAGCCCGCGCTCAATCGCATACATAGGGCCGCCAAGCATGCGGCCGTCGACCGTCTTCACACGGTATTTTACGGCCAGCAGCCCCTCGGCATATTTCGTGGAGATGCCAAACACGCCCGTGAGCCAGCACCACAGCACGGCACCGGGACCGCCGAGGGCGATGGCCGTGGCCACGCCCACGATATTGCCCGTGCCGATGGTGGCGGCGAGCGCCGTGGCCAGCGAGGCAAACTGCGACACGTCGCCCCGCGCCTTGGAATCGCGACGCACCGACAGTCGGATAGCCGTAAAAATCCAACGTTGCGGAAAACGCAATATCAGCGTGAGATAGATGTGCGTGCCCAGCAGCAGGATAATCATTGGCCACCCCCAGACAAGGGAGCTGAAGAGGGAAAGGAAGTCGTTAAGTTCTTGCATCGTTCTGTATTTGGGAAAAAACTACAGTGCCCCCCTCAGCCTCCCATGAGCACGGCTGTGCGCACGCGGCTCAGCGTCTCGGGCGTCATCTGCAAGTAGCTTGCGATATACACCAGCGGAGCGCGGAGCACCAACTGCGGCGCGCTCTTCACCAGCTTCTGGTAGCGGTCTTGCGCGCTCTCGAAGCGCAGCATGTCGGCACGCTGCTGACTGATGATGAGCGACTCCTCGAGAATTTTTCTGTAGAGAATCTGTATGTTCACACTGCGCATGGCCACCGCCTCGAGCTCGGCCTTGGGCAGGGCGAAGATCAGTGTAGGCTCCAGTGCAGCGATAATCTGCATGGAGGGTTTCTCCTTAAAGAGGCTTTCGATGCTCATCATGATGGTGTTTTCGGCAGCCATATACTCTGTGAGCTCCTTCCCGTTCTTATAGTAATACTGGCGCACCAACCCCTTCACTATCCAGTAGATGCACCGGCAGGTGTCGCCTTCGTTCAATATTTTCTCTCCTTTAGCAAACTTCATGGGCACGAGCACACTCTCCAGTATGTCGAGCTCGTCGTGGGTCATCGTGCTATATCTCCGGGCCAGTTCGCGGGCCACGTCGCGTTTGGTTAAACTTAGGGTTGCCATCGGTTAAAAGGATTTTTCTGTATTTTGTAAAAAATGGGGTCGTTAATCAAGTTTCAGCACGGCGAGGAATGCTTTCTGCGGCACTTCTACGTTGCCTATCTGCTTCATGCGCTTCTTTCCTCTTTTTTGCTTTTCAAGTAGTTTGCGCTTGCGGCTCACGTCGCCGCCATAGCATTTGGCCAGCACGTCTTTGCGCACCTGCTTCACCGTCTCGCGTGCAATGATCTTGGCCCCGATGGCTGCCTGAATGGCAATGTCGAACTGCTGGCGCGGTATGAGCTCCTTCAGTTTCTCGCACATGCGACGTCCGAAGCCGACGGCGTTGTCCTGATGGGTCAGTGTCGAGAGCGCGTCGACAGGCTCGCCGTTGAGCAGAATGTCGAGCTTGATGAGCTTCGAGGGGCGGAAGGAGTCTACGTGATAGTCGAACGAGGCATAGCCCTTCGATATGGACTTCAGCTTATCGTAGAAGTCGATCACGATTTCGCCCAGTGGCAGCATGAAGTGCAGCTCCACGCGGTTGCCCGACACATACTGCTGGTCGATCAGTTCGCCCCGCTTGTCGAGGCAGAGCGTCATGATGGGGCCGATGAAGTCGGCCGCCGTGATGATCGAGGCACGTATGTAGGGTTCCTCGATGTGGTCTATCATCACCTGCTCGGGCAGTCCCGATGGGTTGTGCACCTCCTTCACCTCGCCCTGCTTGGTGTAGCACATATAGGTGACGTTGGGCACGGTGGTGATGACGTCCATATTGAACTCGCGGTCGAGCCGCTCCTGCACGATTTCCATGTGCAGCAGGCCCAGAAAACCGCAACGGAAGCCGAAGCCCAAGGCCACCGACGTCTCGGGGGTGAACGTGAGCGAGGCATCGTTCAGTTGCAGCTTCTCGAGCGAGGCACGCAGGTTCTCGTAGTCGGTGGGGTCGATGGGATAGACACCGGCAAACACCATGGGTTTCACTTCCTGGAACCCCTCGATGGCAGCCTCGCAAGGCCGCTCCACATGGGTGATGGTGTCGCCCACCTTCACCTCCTTGGCATCCTTTATACCGCTTATAATATATCCCACCTCGCCGGTGCCCAGCTCGCGGCGCGGAATCATGTCCATCTTCAGCACGCCCACCTCGTCGGCGTCATACTCCATGCCGGTGTTGAAGAACTTCACTTTGTCGCCCTTGGCTATCTTTCCGTTCAGAATCTTGAAGTAGGCAATGATGCCACGGAAGGAGTTGAACACCGAGTCGAAGATGAGCGCCTGCAGCGGGGCCTCGGCATCGCCCACAGGGTGGGGAATGCGCTCCACCACGGCGTTCAGAATGTCTTCCACGCCTTCGCCTGTCTTTCCGCTGGCGCGTATGATGTCTTCGCGGTCGCAGCCTATGAGGTCGACTATTTCGTCTTCTACCTCGTCGGGCATGGCCGAAGGCATGTCAATCTTATTGATGACGGGAATGATCTCCAGGTTGTTGTCGATGGCCATGTAGAGGTTCGAGATGGTCTGAGCCTGCACGCCCTGGGTGGCATCGACCACGAGCAGCGCTCCCTCGCAGGCGGCTATGGAGCGGCTCACCTCATAGCTGAAGTCTACGTGTCCCGGCGTGTCGATGAGGTTCAGCAGGTATTTCCCGTCGGCGGGCTTCTGGCCTGCCGTCGCCCTACCCTCACCCCTGTAGGCATATTCCATCTGTATGGCGTGGCTCTTGATGGTGATGCCCCGCTCGCGCTCCAGGTCCATATCGTCGAGCATCTGCCCTTCGGTCACCTGAATGGTCTTGGTATATTCCAACAGACGGTCGGCCAAGGTAGACTTTCCATGGTCGATATGGGCTATGATGCAGAAGTTTCTGATATTATTCATATAGGTTTTTGTACTTTAAGGTGCAAAAATACAAAAAAATAGCCAAACTTGCGGCGTTTTAGCTTTTTTTTGTATCTTTGCATGCAAAAAAACTGCAAATATGAAGTTACATACCCCTACCCAGCGCCGCCATGCGGCCTCTTTTTTCGCTATTGCACTGCTTGGAGCCACTGTTTTCGCTTCGTGCCAGGAGACGCTTGAGCAGCGCGCCGAGCGCACCATGCTCGAATACACCCAGAAGAACTGCCCGCAGCAGATGGGCGAGACCATCGTGATGGACAGCTGCCGGTTTGAGACGGCCACCCACACCATGCACTACTTCTACCGCTTCATGGGTGCCATGGACAACGACAGCACGCTCGATGCCGACTACATGCGCCAACTGCTGAAGGATGCCCTGCGCAACGAGACGTCCACCCGCACCTTCAAGGAGGCTGGATACACCTTCACCTATACCTACCGTTCGGCAAGCCAGCCCGACAAGGTGCTCTTCGAAGCCACCTTCCCCAAAGAAGAATACCAATAAGCGAGCGGCTTGGGGCAAATTTATCGCAGTTGAGATTTAAAAATTTTCGACTTCAAAATCTTTCGTCCGAAATTTTTAAATCTCAGCAACGTTCTTCAAAACACTGAAAATCAATTATTTAACAATTTCACCTTTTCCCGCCATTTGCAATTCAGACTGAACAAGGTACCAATTCACGCTGAATTGCGAATCAATTCAGCGTGAATTGCATCACAACATAGTGCAAATAGCGCCCCAAAACAGGCTGAATTGCCGCGTTGGTGGGCCGAGACGCCCCGACACCGAGGCGTGAAACACAGAAAAAATAATGTTTCACGCTCTATTTCGCGATTTTCATTTGTCTTGAAAATCGAAAAATAGCGCACTTTGTATTGATTGAAAATGGCCGCGTCTCCCGACGCAGCCATTTGTGACTAACCATAAAAATAAACTACTAATTTTCATTATTCGTTCTTGCTGCCGAATACGAACAGCGCCGTTAGTACCCGTTGTTCTGCCAAGCCCGCTTCTGCTCGTCGCTGAGGTTGGTGCCATCGTCGTTTTGCAGTGCGTCGATGAACTTTTGCGGGATGGGGCGCAGCTCATGCTTGTTGGCGGTGATGCCCGAAGCCTCGGGGTTGAATGCCTTGGCTCGCTTCACCAGCAGCCCTGCCCGCGACAGTTCCTCCCATCGGTTCCACTCGCCGAGCAGCTCGCGCGTTCGCTCATTGAAGATGAAGTTCAGCATGCGGTCGTAGTCGCCCGAGCAGCCCAGCTGCTGAAGGATGGCCTCGTCTTCGGCAGGCAGCGCATTGTAGCTGGCTATCTGCAGGTTGGAGGCCGCCGTGGTTTCGGCTATGCCGGTAGAGAGATAATAACTGTTCTTGCGAATGAACGAGGCATTGTGAGCCTGTGTCTGGGTCATGGTCTTCCCGTTCTCGTCCTTGCAGTTCGAGTTGTTGCTGGCAGTAGAGTTGTTCACGTCGCCGCCACTCGAGAGCAGGAATGCCATCGAGCCGTCGGTGTAGTAACTGCGGTCTTCGCCGTTCTTCCACTGTGCGCGTGCCCTCAGCACGTTCACCGTGGCGATGGCTCCCTGATAGTCGCCCATGCGCACCTGTGCCTCGGCCTTCACAAGATAGGTCTCGCCGGTGCGGGCCATGATCACGTCGCGGTGGGCATCGCCCTTCTCAGCCGTGCGCGAACCGTCGGCAGTTTTGTTGATGCCGCAGAACACGTTCGACTGTGCGGGATTGCCGTTCACGCCATAGGTGTTGAGCACATATTTACCGCCCAGATACACTGGGAAGACGTTTGGCACCCACTTGCCCGTCTCGGGATTGACAAAGTTGTGAGCCACGGCTCCGCGGCCATAGGTGCCGTAGGTGGTCTCGTCCTGGAAACGTGGGTCGTCTTTCTTGTTGAGAATGAACATGATGCCCACGTCGCCAATCTTTGGCATCTGTGCGGCAGTGATGCCGTTGGCCGTCTCGGTTTCGCCAGCCTTATAGTTGCTGTAGTCGTTCAGTCCGTAGACGGTCTTGAAGGTCTTCCACATGCGTGCGTCGTTCACGTTGTCGAAAGCCGAGTAGGTGTACTCCGTGGGGCGGCAGCGCTGGAAGTCCATCTCGCCGATATACTGTCCACGCTTCACCCATCCGCCCGAGAAGTTAGAGAACTGAGGCGAGAAGTAGTTATAGGTGCGGTTGCCGAAGCGTCCGGCCACATTGTTGTCGCCATGCTGTGCAGCCATGAGAATCTCGGGCAGTTGCTCGTTGGCACAGTCGATGCCGGTCCAGATGGCATAGAGCTGGGCATAGTCGGCAGCCAGCGGTCGTGCGGCGATGACCTCGTCGCAGAGCGCCATGACGCGGTTCAGGTCGGTAGCCTTGTCGTATTTCGAAGCCCATGAGGCGCATCGCTCCGACTGGCGGAAGAGCAGTGCCTTTGCCAGGAAATGGGCGGCGGTATACTTTGTCCATCCGGCCGTGCCACGGTTGGCAGGGCTTTTCTGTGGCAGCAGCTCGTAGGCCTTCTCCAGGTCGCTGATGACCTGATTGAGGGTCTCTTCCTCGGTGGCACGGGTGTAGTTCTTCTTCACCGACGAGCCCACGACGGGTTCGTTCTGCAGCACCACGCCGCCATACTGCGCAAAGAGGCGGTAGTAGTTGTAGCCCCGCAGGAAGTAGCCCTCGCCCAAGTACTGGTTGCGGCTGTTGGCATCGGCCACGTTTTCTGCACGCACGATGACGAGGTTGGCCGTAGAGATGCCGTAATACATCTCGTCCCAGAGTCCCGACACTGGCGGGCAATTGTTGTTGGCAGCACCCATGGCGGTGGTACAGTCGAGTGGGTTCAGGCGGTTGTCGTAGGTGTTCCAGCACTCCGAGGTGAGGTCGGCGCCATTGGTAAACTCGTCGCAGCCGTAGAGTGTGATGCCGTAGGCCCACTCATAGCCGAAGTGCCATCGCAGGTTGGCATAGAGGCCGGCAGCCATCTTCTCGGCACCCTCTGAGGTCTCGAGTACCAGGTCGGTCACTTTGTGCCCGGCATCCTCTTCGAGAAAGCTGTCGCTGCACGATGTAGTGCCTGCCATTGCGAGCACGAGCAGTGCCCCGCAGGCTATGTTGTTATTGAGGTATTTCATAATGCAATGTTTTTTATTTGTATGTATGTTTATTTTGACAAAGAGAAGAAGGTAAATTCACAATTGTCAACTCATCATTCACAATCTTCCATCTTTAGAAGTCTACCTGCAGGCCCACGGTGAAGCCACGGTTATAGTAAGTCCAGCCGGTGTCGAGGTCCATGAAGTCGACCGACGAGTAGAGCATGCCGAGGTTCTTGCCCTGCACATAGATTTTGGCGTTGCTCAGCCCGATGCCCAGCTTGTCGAGCAGCGGCTTCTGCAGGCTGTAGCCCAGCGAGAGGTTGCGCACCTTGATGAAAGCCGCATCTTTATAGCCCAGAAGGCTGGAATAAGGGTCTCCGCCCGACTGGTTATAGATGGGTTTCTGCCAGTCGGCATCGGTGTTCTCTGGTGTCCAGTAACTTATCTCCTGCTGCTGATACATGCCAAGCTGTCCCTGTCCGCCCACGTTGTAGGTGTAGCCGAAGCGTCCCTGCAGTTCGATGGTGAGCTCCAGTCCGCGCCACGAGAACGAGTTGCTCCAGCCGGCGGTGAAGCGCGGGTTGCGGTTGCCCAGTATCACGCGGTCTTCGTTGTTGATCTTGTAGTCGCCATTCTGGTCGACGGGGCGCACCATGCCGGCCGTGAACTTTTTGTCGTTCTTGCCGGTGAGGTTGGCATTGAACTTGTCCATCTCTTCCTGGTCGCTATCCTGCCACAGGCCGTCGGCCTCGATGCCGTAGTACACGGAGATAGACTCGCCAATGAACCAGGCGTTGTTGATGTCGTCTTCCTTGCCATTGGCCAGCTCTACGATTTCGTCTTTCTGCCAGGCGAAGTTCAGGTTCGAGTTCCACTGGAAGTCTTTATATATAATAGGTACGGTGTTGAGCGTAAGCTCCAGACCCTTGTTCTTGGTCTTGCCCACGTTGGCCTTCATCGATGGATAGCCCGAAAGCGAAGGCACGCTCATGTCGAGCAGCAGGTCCTTGGTGCGCGAGGTATAGAGGTCGAGTGTGCCTCCGATGCGTCCTTTGAGGAAGCTGAAGTCGATACCCAGGTTCCACTGTGTGGTTTTCTCCCACCCCAGGTTGGGGTTAGGCATCTGGTTGGCACCCGAAGTGTAGTAAGGTTCGTTGGTCACGAATATCTCCTGATTTTCGGCTCCGGTGAATGGCATGTAGTACTTGCTGATGACGCCCAGCGTGCCATAGGGGCTCACGGCGGCATTGCCGGTGACACCCACGCCCACGCGCAGCTTCAACTGGTCTATCCACTCCTGGCTGCTCAGCCACTTCTCTTGCTCCATGCGCCAGCCCAGTGCCACCGATGGGAAGAAGTCCCACTTGTTGCCTTTGGCCAGCACCGACGAGCCGTCCCATCGTGCCGAGGCCGTGAGCAGGTAGCGGTCGCGGTATGAATAGTTCACGCGTGCCATGTACGACGATAGTGCATACTCTGAGAGCCCCGTCCCCATAGAGGGGCTGAAGCGCTTGGTGTTGGCAATGTCGATGGCTCCCATGTTGTTCCACTTAAAGGTAGGAATGATGGCCTTCTCGCTCATGCTGCTGGTCTCGGTGTTGCTCTTCGAAGCACTCTGCAGCAGGGTGACGCCCACGGTATGGTCTCCGAAGGTGCGGTTGTAGAGCAGCATGTTGTCGAGCGTCCAGGCAAAGTTACGGGTATCGTCGCGTGTGGCCTGGTTGTTGCCGCCGCCCAGTGCTGCCGAGCTGCTGTCGATGAAGGCGCCCAGACGATAGAAGCGGAAGTCGGGGCCGAACTGAATCTTGTAGGCCAGACCGTCGAGCGGGCTCCATATCTTTCCGAAGTCTATCTGTGCATAGAAGCTGCCCAGTGCGCGGAAGGTCTCGCGGTTCTCGAGCGACTTGTTCCATTCGTCGATGATGGTATAGGTGTTGGCCGTAGAGCCGCCAGGCATGAGAATGATGTCGCCATTGTTGTCGTAGGGCACGGCATAGCGCAGTATGGCCTTGGCGGCACTGTAGATGTCGGTGGGTCCGGAGTTCGACGACTGACCGCGTCGCGAGAAGCCGTAGTCGAGCGTTCCGTAGGAGGCATTGATAGAGCCTCCGGCCTTGAACCATTCGGTGCCCTTCACCTCTGCCGAGGCACTGAGCGTGTAGCGCTGATACTCCTGCCCCTTCTGCGTGCCCTTGTTGTCGAGATAGCCAAAGGAGACGAATCCCGAGGTGTTCTTCGAGCCGCCGCGCACGCTCACCGAGTGCTCCTGGGTGACGCCCGTCTGGGTTACGAAGTCGGTCCAGTCGGTATCGGTGACCTGCGAGCCATCCCAAGTGCCGCTTGCCCAGCCTTTGTTGATGTTGTCGAGGGCAAACTGGTCGCCGGCGAAGTACGACTGGTCCTTGGCCTGGTCGGGCTGGTCGCCGCGCGGGTTGGCTGTGGGGTTGGCATTATAGTATGCCCATCGGCGCCAGGTGATGTAGTCGCTGGCCGAGAAGGCGGGGCTTTTGTCGATGAGTTTCTCGAAGGTCACAGAGCCCGAGTAGCTCAGCTGCGTCTTGCCCTCCTGTCCGCGCTTGGTGGTGACGAGCACCACGCCGTTGGCACCACGGCTGCCATAGATGGCGGTAGACGAGGCATCTTTCAGAATGTCGATCGACTCGATGTCGCGCGGATTAAGCGACTCGATGCCGCCTGCCTGCAGGGGCACGCCGTCGACCACATAGAGGGGCGCGTTGCTGGCGCCGATGGAGCGCTGGCCACGAATCATGATGTTGCCGATGGTGCCCGGTCGCTCGCTGCTGGTGATGTCTACGCCGGCGGCCTTGCCCTGCAGGGCCTCGAAGGCATTGCTCACGGGCTTGGTGTTGAGTTCTTTTTCGCCCACGCGGGTCAGGGCGCCCGTCACGTCGCTCTTGCGCTGCACGCCATAGCCCACCACGACGATCTCGTCGAGCAGCTGCTTGTCTTCCTCAAGCACTATCTTCAGTTCGCCCTTGCCCGACACGGCCACCGTCTGCGTGCGGTAGCCAATGTAGGAAATCACAAGGTTGGCTTTCTGGGGCACGCTGGCAATAGTGAAATTGCCGTTATAGTCGGTCACGGTGCCATTGCTCGTGCCCTTCACCACAACGCTGGCACCTATCACGGGTTCGCCAGCGGCATCGGCCACACTGCCCGAAACCTTGCCCTGGGCCATGCCCAGCGCAGGGCAGAGGACCATGACTACGAAGAACATTAGCCAGCGCAAGCAGTGGCAACCACTCTCGTGCCAGGATTCATTCCGGATGGCGGAACGACTGCTGAGATTTCTCGTTTTTTCCATGTTGCTTAATTTTAAAGGTTATAATAATATTGTACATGAAATGCTACAGAATGTTGCAAAAGATGTTGCAAAGATAGGAACGATTCTTTATAGTATGGGCACTCCCATTCGTCATTCAGCATACGGTTTTTCGTCAACGTGGAATTTTTGGCAACACAACGGAGGGCGTTATGCTCAAAAACGTCAAAATGCATACCGTTTTTCGTCATGTCGGGAAATAATGACGATGACAGGCACGGTGTATCATTTTTTTTTGTATATTTGCAAGCAGAACAGGAACAAAACAGCATAAAACTACCCATGACGAAGAACAGACTTTTCAGCTTATGTGCCATGCTGTGCCTGCCGCTGCTGCTGGCCGCACAGATGGGCACGCGCTTCCCCTCGGAGCGCAAGGTGATCAACGACCCGAAGACGGGCGTGGAGCTGGTGTTCCTCACCTCGAAGAGCGGCACCGGCGACTCAAAGATCTACCAGACCCACAACCAGTGGACCAGCGACGGGCAGTGGGTGGTGTTTCGCAGCGACCGCGTGGCGGGCGAGGCCATGGCCGTGAACGAGGAGACGGGCGACATCGTGCAGGTGACCGAGGGCGGCTTCACGGGCATGCTCTGCG
>CAMJLB010000067.1 GCA_946406555.1 uncultured Prevotellaceae bacterium
ATCACGACAAGCGCTTCAAGTGCTTCATTGCCCACGACGGTGCCTTCAACCTCGAGGCCATGTACACCGAGACAGAAGAGAACTGGTTCTCCAACTGGGAGTACGACGACGCCTACTGGAACAGCGACCAGACCGCACGCGCACGCCGCACCTACGAGAATTCGCCCCACCGCTTCGTAGACCGATGGGACACGCCCATACTCTGTATACATGGCGAACGCGACTACCGCATCAACGCCACACAGGGCATGAGCGCCTTCAATGCCGCACGCATGAGGGGCATCGAGGCGCAGCTGCTCATCTTCCCTGACGAGAACCACTGGGTGCTCAAGCCGCAGAACGGCATACTCTGGCAGCGTACCTACTTCAACTGGCTCGACCGCTGGCTAAAGGAATGTTGAGTGTTGAATGTTGAGTGTTGAATGTTGAATCATTCAACACTCAACATTAAGGAGTCTATCACCCTCTGCATCTGAATCTTCCACGTCAGATGCTCTACCGTCTTGCGTATATCGGCGGGCTGCATGCTGAAATGTGCCATGAAGTCCACTATGCGCCCGATGTCGATGGGCGACTCGTCGGCAGGAGCCTTTAGCACGTAGGGCTGATGGTCGAAATCGCTGTCTTGCTCGCTGTAGATGAAGGGCAGGCCACGGGTGGCATATTCGCGGTTTTTCAACGTCTTTATCACCGTGATGCCGCTGCGGTGACGCCCCAGTGAGCCTATCGCAAACCGGCACTGGTTGAACACGGCGGTGAGCGCATCGCCAAACAGCTGACCATGGAAGACTACTTTGTCTTGCAGCCCATACCGCTCTATCAGCGGCGTGAAGTAGGATGCCATGTGGGCGGGGTGCACCCCGCCCACAATGTGGAAGCAGACGGGAGGGCGCCCCTGGCCTGCCATAGCCCGTGTGGCCTCATACTCGCCCAGGCCGGCGATCACGCGGTCGAAGGCATGCCAGGGGTGCACCTCGGCCACACCTATCAGATGCAACGGTGCGCCTGCTTCGGCCACCGCAACGGGGGCGTGCAGCGGAATGCTGTCGAAGTCTACCCCGTTGCTGATGCGTATGGTGCGCTGACCGAAAATCTGCTCGGCATCGCTGAAGGTGACGACGGCCTCCTGCTCGGCGTAAAGCTTCCGGCGAAACAGCTGGTCGATCTTCAGCCCCAGGCGCATTTTCCACTCGAAGCCCTTGAATTCGTCGTCATACGGATAGGTGGGAATCTCGGTCACGGCCCTGACACCCGCCTCCTTCAGCTTCCGGAAAAAGCCCACGAGCCAGGGATTGGCATTCTGGAAGCAGCGCGCATACACCAGGTCGATGCCGTTCAGCAGGCAATAGTCCAACAGCCGACCGTATTCCGTGCGCTGCCTGAAGCCTGCCAACGGCCCCGAGCCATAGTCGGCCAGCACCTCGCCGTCGACGAACCGGCAGCGATGGCCGTTGGCGGCATAGTCGTAATAGCACAGGTGCACGCAGTGCCCGTTCTCGCGCAGCCCCTTCACCTGATAGCGTATCTTCTTCGATATGCCACTCACCTCGCTAAAACCATGATAGACAAGAAATAATATGTTCATGAACAAAACGCTGTTTTTTTCGGGCAAATGTACACAAAATATTTGTAAAACCGAAATAAAGATTGTATTTTTGCAGGAAAAATCACACACACACTCATGAAGCGCATCTGTTTCCTGGTCGACTCGGTCTTCACCTACGGCGGCGTGCAGCGGGTGACGGCCGTCATTGCCAAGCAGCTGGCACGGCATTACAACGTGACCATCACCACCTTCGACCCGCCCTCGCTGCAAGACGTCTCGCTCTACGGCCTCGACGAGGCTCCTGACCTTGCCTTCCGCTTTTTCAACTATCCCGCCACAGGCAGGGTGCGCCGCCTGCTGTGCAAGGCCTATAGCGCCCTCTACCGCAAGCTGCAGCCCCGCTGGCAGTGGGCCTCGCGCCTCTACGCCCTCAGTTCCTTCCCCTCGCCGCTGCGCCGCGCCCTGGCCGACGAGCTGCGGCAGGGGCACTACGACTGCATCGTGGGCGTGCACGCCCCCCTGGCCGTGAGGCTGGCCACGCTCATGCCCCGCCTTCCCGGCGTGCGCTGCCTGGGGTGGGTCCACAACTCGTTCGAGGCACTCTTCTCGCCCACCTCGCCATACATAGGCCCCGACCTTCAGCACCACTATGTCTGCCAGCTGCGCCGTCTCCACAGCTGCATCGTGCTGTGCGAGCACGACGCCGCCGTGTATCGCGCCTACGACCCGCGCTTCCGCCCCGAGGTTATCTACAACCCCCTCACGCTCGCACCCGGCGCCCCCTCGGCGGCCACCTCCAGGCGCTTCCTCGCCGTAGGGCGCTTCACGCCCCTGCACAAAGGCTTCGACCTCCTCATCGACGCCTTCAGCCTCTTTGCCGCCAACGAGGCCGACTGGTGCCTCGACATCGTGGGCGAGGGGCCAGAGGAGCAGCGCTACAGAGAGAAGATCGCGGCCTGCGGCCTCCAGGGGCGCATCGCCATCCACCCCTTCACCAACCACATACAGCACTACTACAGCAACGCCCAGGTCTTCGTGCTCTCGTCGCGGTGGGAAGGCTTCGGCCTGGTGCTCGTCGAGGCCATGGCCCACGGGCTACCCGTCGTGTCGAGCGACCTGCCCACCAGCCTCGAGATCATGGGCCCCTTCGCCCTCTATTTCCGCAACGGCAGCGTCGAGGAGCTCGCACAGCGTCTGGCCGACAGCACAAAGCTCGACTTCCAGTTCAAGCGGCAGGAGGCCCTCGCCATCGCCCGCCGCTTCGCCGTCGACCGCATTGCAAGGCAGTGGCAGAGGGTTATCGGCTGAAACTGAGAGGAACTGATGCAAAACGAGGCGTAAAAACGCTGCACGATGCTATTTATGCGGGAAGGGTGATCGTGTTTTGATGGAAAAGATGTCGCTTTACAGCGTCCAATCAAGAGGTGCGGTATCCCTGCCGCATAACGCTGTTCGGCGATGTCACCCTGCAGGGCCGAACCCTCTACAGCAAGAGTGAATCGGCGTGCCCGAAAAATAAATAGTCAGATTTAGTACACGTCTGACAAAGGAAAAAAGAGGTGAACTGCAATGATTACAGTTCACCTCTTTTCTTTAATATCCCAGCCCCGCTAATCAATCAGCTAATTCGAGTGCTGCAATCTCTTCCTCCGTCGATTCTGTAGCTTGATGGTCACAGACTCGCCCAGAAGGACGGTGCCGTTTCCTCGGTCACTTCCTTGTTGGCCTCGTCGCGCAGGATACGCTTGACGGCCCGGTCGGAACAGGTGTTTTTTTACTGTTTCAGTCATGCCAGCGAAGCTACAGGCAAAAATCCGGAACGCCAACCGTTTCCACGCTTTTCTATTGAGCGTTGAACGTTCTTTCCTTGCAAGAACATTCAACACTCCACATTCAATCGTTTTGCAGCTGCACCACATAGTATCCGCGCTTGCCGGTGGGGAAGATGCCCTTGATGATGAGCACCTGGTCGGCCGAGGTGGAGGCCTCCTTCACGGCGTTCTCCATGTCTTCGACGGTCTTCATGGGCTGGTCGTTCACGCGCTGAATGATGAAGCCCTTCTGTATGCCGCTCTCCTTCATGCGGCCTCCGCTCACCTTGATGACCTCGAGGCCATAGCTGATGCCGAGCTGCTTCATCTGCGCCTCGTTGACGGGACGGAAGTCGGCCCCCAGCACGTCGATGTCGGCATTCTTCACCACCTTGGTGTTGCCCTGCTCGTTTTTCAGCGTCACGGTCTTGGTGTGCTCCTTCTTGTTGTGCAGATAGGTGAGGCTCACCTTGTCGCCGGGGCGCTTCTGTGCGATGATGCCGCTCAGGTCGCCAAACTTCTGCACCTTCTGTCCGTCGACCTCGGTGATCACGTCACCCTTCTCGATGCCAGCCTCCTGGGCAGCGCTGTTTTCTACCACCTCGGCTACGTAGATGCCCTCCATCGTGCCCAGATCCACCTCATTGCCCTTGTCTTTCTCGCTGTCGACGTAGCGTTTCACGTCGACGCCGCTGATGCCTATCATGGCGCGCTGCACGGTGCCGTACTGCTTGAGGTCATCTACCACCTTGTTCATCATGTTCGTGGGTATGGCAAAGCCATAGCCACTATACGAGCCAGTCTGCGAGTAGAGCATGGCGTTGATACCGACGAGTTCGCCGCGCGTGTTGACCAGTGCGCCTCCCGAGTTGCCTGCGTTGATGGCGGCATCGGTCTGTATGAAGCTCTCCACGCCGTTGGCCCCCAACGTGCGTGCCTTGGCCGATATGATGCCTGCGGTGACAGTGTTGTTCAGCCCCATGGGGTTGCCGATGGCCAGCACCCATTCGCCCACCTTCACGCCGTCGCTATCGGCAATCCTGATGGCGGGCAGGTTCTTACCGTCAATCTTGATGAGAGCCAGGTCGGTGGTCTTGTCGGTGCCAATGATGCGTGCCGAATACTCCTTGTTGTCGGTGAGCGACACGGTGAGCTCGTCGGCACCGTCGACGACGTGGTTGTTGGTGACGATGTATCCATCGGCAGAGATAATGACGCCCGAGCCGGTGGCCTCCTTCTTAGGGGTCTGCACCTTGCGTTCCTGGGTGCCGCCCTGCCCGCGGCCGAAGAAGCCGCCGAAGGGGTCGAAGAAGTCTTCAAACGGGTCGCGCTGCACCTTCACGGTCTGTATCTTCGAGTTCTGCACATATTTAATATGCACCACCGAGGGCAGGGCTTTGTCGGCGGCGTAGGTGAGGTCTACGGGCTGCCCTGCGGGCACGGCTGCCACCTGGGCCACTTCGTTCGTGCCAGGCTGCTGATTGGCGGCGCAGGTCTTGTTGAATGCTGCTACCGAGAAGACGATTGCCACCACACAAAGGGTGGGCGTAACGTAATTCGCAATTTTTTTCATATTCTCTTCCTGTTTTGTTAATATTACTTTTCGTTCGAATAATCACATTGCAAATATATAGTCAAAAGTTTTGAAACTGACATTTTGTCGCTCACTTTTCTTGCATTTTAACAATTGGGAAAACGTGTTTAAGCTCTGTTTGCGGGCAGGAAGGCGAAATTTGCATTCGTTTACTCATTTAATTTAAACAAAATTTGGCAGAAACGGCTTTTTGTTTTACCTTTGTTTCGAAAAAAACAAACTACACCCCTACGAAAATGGCAAGACTTTCCATCATTTCTCTTTCGCTGGCGCTTGGCATGAGCCTCCCCGTAATGGCACAGACGCCCATTGCCGGTGCGCTGCAGTCGTATAACGAAGCCCTGCGCGGCACCCATCGCCCGCAACAATACCGTCCCGAGGCAGGCGCGTTCGTCTGCGAGAACGGCAGGAACCGCTTCACCCGTGCCCTCTACGGCGGCCACACCGACTGGCGCCTGGAGACCAGCGACCGCCCGGTGTTCGCCGCCGTGAAGAAAGGGCATCATCGCAACATTCGCTTTCTGGTAAACGGCGTGCCGCTCGACTCGGCCGACTACTGCAAGGCCTCCTATACCGACGGCATGCGGCAGTACCTGCTGAGCGACCACCGCTGGGGCAGCGGACAGCTGCGCATAGGCGTGACGGCCTTGCAGATGGAAGAGGGGGCCGTATGGCAGTTCTGCCACGATGGCATGCCTCTGCCCGACATAGAGGTGCGCATCTGCCAGATTGCCAACCCCAAGCTGAAGCGCAATGGCGACATCGGCGCCGACGCACCCGGCGTCTTCGAGCACGACCCTGCCCAGCGGGGGCTTGCCGTGAGCCATGCCATCGGGGGCGGCGACGGCGACCCACGATATGTCGTGGTGAGGCTCGACTCGGCATGCCTCCTGCCATGGAGCGAGGCCCACCGACTGTATGGCGAGGCCTGCGACCACAACCGACAGATGGCATCGCGCATCGGCTTCCACACCCCCGACCCTTACATCAACGCGCTGGCCGGCGCCCTCGTCATGGCGGCCGACGGCGACTGGGACGGGCAGACATGGCTACACGGCTGCATCGGCTGGCGCATGCCGCTGGCAGGATGGCGTGCCGCCTACGTGGGCGACGTGCTGGGATGGAACGACCGGCAGCGACGCCACTTCGATGCCTACGCCAGGAGCCAGGTGACCGAGGTGCCACCACGGCTGCCCCACCCCACCCAAGACCCGAAGATGCAGATGGCACGCGCCGAGAAACGGTGGGGCACGCAGATGTATAGCAACGGATACATCTGCCGCAACCCCGAGAAGAACAACCAGATGCACCATTACGACATGAACCTGAACTACATAGACGAGCTGCTCTGGCATTTCCAGTACGATGCCGACACCACCTATATGCGCCAGATGTGGCCAGTGATAAAAAGGCACCTGGAATGGGAGAAGCGCAACTACGACCCAGACGGAGACCACCTCTACGATGCCTACTGCTGCATCTGGGCCAGCGATGCCTTATATTATAGTAGTGGCGCCGTGACCCACTCTTCGGCCTACAACTACCGGGGCAACCGCCTGGCGGCCCGCATTGCCGAAATCATAGGCGAAGACCCCACGCCCTACAGGGCCGAAGCCGAGGCCATTTTGCAGGCCATGAACGAGCGGCTGTGGCTGCCCGACAAGGGGCGGTGGGCAGAATATGAGGATAACAGGGGGCTGAAAAGAAAGCACGAGAGTGCTGCCGCATGGAGCTACTACACCCCAATAGACTGCCGAGCTGGCAGCGAGGAGCAATGGCACAGGGCCATCGCCGACATGAAGAGGGCGCTGCCACACATCAGGGTGGAAGACACGCCCTACCACGTCATTGCCACCAGCAACTGGCTGCCCTACTCGTGGAGCATCAACAACGTGGCCACGGCTGAAACCTTGCACATGGCACTGGCCTGTTTCGAGGCTGGGCAGGCCGGCGAGGGATACGACCTGCTCATGGGCACCGTGATGGACCAGATGTACTATGGGCAGTCGCCTGCCAACTTCGGACAGCTGAGCCACTACGACGCCGCTCGAGGCGAGTGCTACCGAGACTTCGGCGACTGCATAGGCATCGCTGCCCGCGCGCTTATTCAGGGGCTCTTCGGCATCGTGCCGCAGGCACTCGACGGGAGATGCATACTACGGCCGGGATTTCCCAGCCAGTGGGACAGCGTAAGCATCGCCACGCCTTATCTCTCTTATACCTTCACACGCAAGGGCAACGTGGAACGCTATGAGATAACGCAGAACTTCCGGCAGCCGCTGAAGATAATAGTGGCCCAGCCCGACGGCGACGGCCACTGGCAATACACCGAGGGGAACAGCGAAGGGCATCAGATAATAGAGGTAGAAAAGGCCGACTACGCCACACGCCTCAACGCCCCTGTACAGGAGTCTTCCTTTCGACGGGGACTTGAAGAACCGGCAATCGGAAAGAAAAAAACTCAGAACATCGATATTTTCTTCAATGCCGAGGTCGATGACATCTTCAAGAACCAGTACCTCTCGCCACGACCGCAGACCACCACGCTGCAGATTCCCATTCAAGGCGTAGGCGAATGGTGCCACCCGCAGTACACGCCTCAGATCAACGACTCGGTGTTCCGCACGCTCGTGGAAAACGACCGATTCACCGTGGCTGGCGTGCCGTTCCGCACGCCAAAAAAGGGGAAGAACATCGTCTACACATCGCTTTGGGACAACTATCCCGACAGCATTGTCATACCACTGAAGGGGAAGGCATCTCTGGCCTACCTGCTTATGGCCGGAAGCACCAACCACATGCAGAGCCGAATAGACAACGCACTGGTAGTGGCCACCTATGGCGACGGGACAAGCGACACGCTGGCACTGAGAAACCCCGACAACTGGTGCCCCATAGAGCAGGACTACTTCGTAGACGGGCAGGCTTTCTGTACAGCCCAACCGCGGCCATACCGCGTATGCCTGGGCACCGGCACCGTGAGCCGCGACCTGGGACAGGCGCTGGGCATCAAGGGCGTATATGGCCGCGAGATTCCCGGAGGTGCCGCACAGATGCTGTGCATGCCGCTGAACGACAAGAAAAAACTACGCAGCCTGACCCTGCGCACGCTGTCGAACGATGTGGTAGTGGGCCTCATGGCCGTCACTTTGCAGTAATCATTATGCCTTTTCTTGGCTATTTCAGAAGAAAAGAGTAACTTTGCAGCCGCAATTATCAAGAAAATACGCAATGATTTCAGTAGAAGGACTAAAGATGGAATTTGGGGTGCGCCCCCTGTTCAGCAATGCAGGCTTCGTCATCAACGCCCGTGACCGCATAGCCCTCGTGGGTAAAAACGGAGCCGGCAAATCGACCCTGCTGAAGGTGCTCTGCGGCTTGGAGCAACCTTCGGCGGGCACGGTGAGCATAGCCACCGACACTACCATAGGCTATCTGCCACAGGTGATGGTGCTGCAAGACAGCACCACCGTGCGCGAAGAGGCACAAAAGGCCTTTGCCGACATACAGAAACTGAAGGAGCGGCTCGACCGCATGGAGCGCCAGCTGGGCGAGCGTACCGATTATGAAAGCCAGGACTACATGGAACTGGTAGAGAAATTCACCGCCGAGCACGAACGATACCTGCTGCTGGGGGCCGAAGGCTACGAGGCCGAGATAGAGCGCACGCTGACCGGACTGGGCTTCGTGCGCACCGACCTGGAACGCCCTACGAGCGAATTCTCCGGTGGCTGGCGCATGCGCATAGAGCTAGCAAAAATCCTGCTGCGCCGCCCCGACGTGCTGCTGCTCGACGAGCCTACAAACCACCTCGACATCGAGTCGATACAATGGCTCGAACAGTTGCTCGCCACATGGTCGGGCGCCGTGGTGCTCGTGAGCCACGACAGGGCCTTCATCAACAATGTGTCGAACCGCACGCTCGAAATCTCGTGCGGGCAGATTGTAGACTACAGAGTGAAATACGACAAATATGTGGCACTGCGAAAAGAGCGAAGGGAACAGCAGCTCAGAGCCTATGAGAACCAGCAGAAGGAGATGGCCGACATCAAGGACTTTATAGAGCGCTTCCGATACAAGCCCACCAAGGCCGTGCAGGTGCAGCAGCGCATACGACAACTGGAGAAGATGGTGCCCATAGAGGTCGACGAGGTCGACAACTCGGCACTGCACCTGAAATTTCCGCCATGCCTGCGCAGCGGCGACTACCCCATCATCTGCGACGAGGTGGGCAAAGCTTACGACCATCTGGTGTTCAGCCATGTAAACCTGACCATCAAGCGAGGCGAGAAGGTGGCCTTCGTGGGAAAGAACGGCGAGGGAAAGTCGACGCTCGTGAAGTGCATCATGGGCGAGATTCAGTATGAGGGCGAGCTGAAGATAGGCCACAACGTGCAGATAGGCTACTTCGCCCAAAACCAGGCACAGCTGCTCGACGAGAACCTGACGGTGTTTGAGACCATCGACCATGTGGCCAAGGGCGAAGTACGACTGAGGATAAACGACATACTCGGCGCCTTCATGTTTGGAGGCGAAGCATCGGAGAAAAAAGTGAAGGTGCTCAGCGGTGGCGAGCGCAGCAGGCTGGCCATGATACGGCTGCTGCTCGAACCGGTGAACCTGCTCATTCTCGACGAGCCTACCAACCACCTCGACATGCCATCAAAAGACGTGCTGAAAGAGGCCATACGGGCCTTCGATGGAACGGCCATCATCGTAAGCCACGACCGAGAGTTCCTCGACGGACTGGTGACCAAGGTGTTCGAGTTTGGCGGGGGCAAGGTGAGAGAGCACATCGGTGGCATCTACGACTACCTGAGGAGCAAGAGCCTCACCCCAAGCCCCTCTCCGTTTGGAGAAGGGAGCATATACCAACGAGCACAGGGGCCGTCGCAGCAAGCGAAAGAGGCGACCACTACACCCACCAATCGGAAAGGGGCCGGGGGCGAGGCCGTCGAGGCTTCCGGAGCCGAGGCATACGCCCTGCACAAGGAGCAACAGAAACGACTGCGCAAGGCCGAACGGGCCGTAGAGGAGTCGGAAAAGAAAATTGCTCGCATGGAGCAACGGCTGAAGGAGCTCGACCAGCTGCTCTGCGACCCAAAGAACGCTGCCGACATGACACTCGTGAACGAGTATACCGACACTAAACGGCAACTCGATGACGAGGTGGAACGATGGGAGAAACTATCAGAAGAACTTGAAGAAATAACCCAATAAAAAACAATACATTACATGAACAACATTAAACTTATGCTTACCGCTTCGGCACTGGCCACCATCGTGGCCTGCAACAATGGCACATCACAGAAGTCGGGCATCGACACCAATGACCTCGACACCACCGCCGTGGCCGGCGACGACTTCTACCAGTATGCTTGTGGCGGCTGGATGCAGAGACACCCGCTGCCCGCTGCCTATTCGCGCTATGGCTCGTTCGACATGCTCGGCGAGGAAAACAACAAGCGTGTAAACGGAATTCTCGACGAACTGTTGAAAGGCTCCTACGAGCAAGGGACCACTGAGCAGAAGCTGAGCGACCTCTACAAACTGGCCATGGACTCGGTGAAGCGCGACAACGACGGCGTGGCACCTGCCATGAGCGTCATCGACCGCATGGAGCAGGCAAAGACCATCGACGAGCTGTTTGCCATCCAGCTGGAGCTGGCACCACTGGGCGACAACGAGTTTATCGTGGCCTATTTGGGAGCCGACGAGAAGGACGCCAAGAACAACATTCTCAGCGTGGGACAAGGCGGACTGGCACTGGGCCAGAAAGACTACTACGTAGAAACCGACAGTGCTACCACACACATCCGCGAGGAATACAAGAAGCACATTGTGCGCATGTTCCAGCTCTTTGGCTTCGACGAGCAGACCGCACAGGCCAAGCGCGACAACATCATGAAGATCGAAACGGCTCTGGCCCGCATCTCGCGCTCAAGGACCGAGCTGCGCGACCCGCAGCGCAACTACAACAAGACGACGCTGAAAGACTTCGAGGCTCAGTACCCACACATTCAGCTCGAAAAGGTGATGAACGCCAAGGGCATAGAGAGCCAGTACCTGCAGCAGCTGGTGGTGGGACAGCCGGAGTTCCTGGCCGGGGCCGACAAGATTATTGCCGCACTGACGCCCGACGAGTATCGCGACTTCATGGAGTGGGGCCAGGTGCTCGGTGCCGCCGGACTGCTCAGCGACAAGGTGCAGAAGGCCAACTTCGAGTTCTTCGGAAAAGTGATGTCGGGACGAAAGGAAGACCACCCGCTCTGGCGCCGCTCCGTAAACCAGGTGGAGCGCGTCATGGGCGAGGCCATCGGCCAAATCTATGTAAAGAAATACTTCCCTGCTGAAGCCAAGGAACGCATGGTGCAGCTGGTGAAGAACCTGCAGACGGCCCTCGCCGAACGCATCGAGGCACAAGACTGGATGAGCGACTCGACTAAGCAGAACGCACTACAGAAGCTCGCCTCGTTCTATGTGAAGGTGGGATATCCCAACAAATGGACCGATATGACGGAGCTGAACATAGACCCGACAAAGTCGTACTTCGAAAACATGACAGAGTGCCACCGTTTCTGGAACAAGCTGAACATTGAACGGAAGGCAGGAAAGCCTGTCGACCCCGACGAGTGGTACATGTACCCGCAGACGGTGAACGCCTACTATAACCCCACGACCAACGAGATATGTTTCCCCGCCGGCATTCTGCAGCCTCCTTTCTTCGACATGCAGGCCGACGATGCCTTCAACTACGGGGCCATCGGCGTGGTCATTGGCCATGAGATGACCCATGGCTTCGACGATCAGGGCCGGCAGTACGATAAAGAGGGCAACATGCACGACTGGTGGACTGAGCAGGACGCAGCCAACTTCAAGGAGCGCACCGACAAGTATGCCGACTTCTTCTCGGCCATCGAGGTGCTTCCCGGCCTGCAGGCCAACGGCCAGCTCACGCTGGGCGAGAATCTGGCCGACCACGGTGGCTTGCAGGTGGCTTGGACGGCCTTCCAGAACGCCACCAAGGAGCAGCCACTGGCCGACATCGATGGCTTCACGCCTGCGCAGCGTTTCTTCCTGGCATACGCAGGGGTATGGGCTGCCAACATCACCGATGAGGAGATTCGCAACCGCACCAAGAGCGACCCGCATTCACTGGGCAAGTGGCGTGTAGACGGTGCTCTTCCACACATCGACGCATGGTATGAGGCTTTCGGCGTGACACCCGACAACAAGATGTATCTGCCCAAGGAGCAGCGGCTGCAGCTCTGGTAATCGGGGCAATCCCGCCAAGACAGAAAAAATGGCTGGCACACTGTAGTGAGCCAGCCATTTTTCTGTAAGCGAACTTGGAATTTTCATACCGCAAAGCGGCATATCCCAAACTCCATGGATAATGTAATCATCCGCCGAAGTTATCGTACATGATGCTCTCGGGCTCTACGCCCAGACCATCGAGCATCTGCACCACGGCCTTCGACATTGGGCCGGGGCCACACATGTAGTACTCTATGTCTTCGGGAGCCTCGTGGTCCTTCAGATAGGTGTTGAGCATCACCTGATGAACGAAGCCCGGGGTATACTTCACGCCAGCGGCATCGGCTGCGGGATCGGGGCGGTCGAGGGCCAGATGGAAGTGGAAGTTGGGGAACTCCTTCTCCAGCCCCAGGAAGTCGTCGAGATAGAACACCTCGTTGAGGGCACGGGCACCATAGAAGTAGTGCATCTCACGATCGGTGGTGTGCAGCGTCTTGGTCATGTGCATAATCTGTGCACGCAGGGGAGCCATGCCGGCACCGCCACCCACCCAGATCATCTCCTTCTTCGAGTCGAAGTGGGGGTGGAAATCGCCGAAGGGACCACTCATAATGACCTTGTCGCCAGGCTTCAGCGAGAAGATGTAAGACGACGCGATACCAGGATTCACTTCCATAAAGCCACTGCGGTCGGGCTTGAACGGCGGCGTGGCGATACGCACGGTGAGCATGAACACGTCGCCCTCGGCCGGATAGTTGGCCATGGAGTAGGCACGGATGGTAGGCTCGGGGTTCTTACACTTCAGGGGGAACATATTGAACTTCTCCCACGAGGGCAGATACTCGGCACCTATGAGGCTCTTGTCGAAGTCCTTGTCGTAGTCGATGCAGTCGAAGGCTGGAATCTTGATCTGAGCGTATGAGCCGGGCAGGAAGTCCATGTGGGCTCCTGCGGGCAACTGCACCTTGAACTCCTTGATGAACGTAGCCACGTTCTTGTTGCTGATGACGGTGCACTCATACTCTTTGACACCAAGCACCGATTCGTCGACGTGTATCTTCAGGTCGCCTTTCACCTTGCACTGGCACCCCAGGCGCCAGCCAGCCTTGATTTCCTTGCGCGAGAAGTGGGGCTTCTCGGAGTCGAGAATCTCGCCACCGCCTTCGAGCACCTGCACCTTGCACTGGCCGCACGATGCCTTGCCACCACATGCCGAAGGCAGGAAGACACCATTCTCGTTGAGCGTTGACATCAGCGAGTTGCCCTGCGGCACATTGATGGTGCGCGAGCCGTTTATCTCGATATTCACATTACCGCTGGGCGAGAGGTATTTCTTGGCCACCAGCAAGACTATCACCACAAGGATGATTAACGAAAGGAATACTCCTATACTTATTGCAATAAACTGTCCCATACGTTCACATTATATATTAAGTCCAGAGAAACACATCATCGCCATGGCCATCAAGCCCACGGTGATGAACACGATGCCGAGCCCCTGCAGCGGACGTGGCACGTCGCTATACTGCATCTTCTCGCGTATGGCACCCAGTGCCACGATGGCGAGCGTCCAGCCCAGACCGGAGCCAAAGCCATAGACGATGGCATCCCAGACCGAGGTGATGGCCTGCGAGTTGGAGGGATCCATCAGGATGCGCTGCTGCATAAAGAGCGAGGCACCCATAATGGCACAGTTCACGGCGATGAGCGGCAGGAAGATGCCCAGTGCGGCATAGAGTGAGGGCGAGTAGCGCTCGACCGTCATCTCGACCAGTTGCACCATACCAGCAATCACGGCGATGAAGAGGATAAACGAGAGATAGCTCAGGTCTACGCCCTCGACAAGACAGTCGGGACCCAGCACCTTGGTCTGCAACAGATAGTTTACCGGCACGGTCACGGTGAGCACGAAGGTCACTGCCAGACCAAGCCCCAAGGAAGTCTTCACGGTCTTCGACACGGCAAGGTATGAGCACATGCCGAGGAAGAAGGCGAAAATCATATTGTCGACAAAGATCGACCTAAACAGTAGTGATATTGCGTGTTCCATATCTTATTTCTCCTTATAAAAGTATGCACGATGAATCCAAATGACGCAGCCCACGAGGATAAGTGCCATAGCGGGCATCGTCATCATGCCGTTGTTCACATAGCCCAGGTCGTAGCAGGCATCGGGAATGATCTGTATGCCAAGCAGGCTGCCACGTCCGAAGAATTCGCGGAAGGCACCGACGATGACCAGGATCATGGCGTAGCCCAGACCGTTGCCCACACCATCGAGGAACGAGGGCCAGGGCTTGTTCATCATAGCGAAAGCCTCCAGGCGCCCCATCAGAATACAGTTGGTGATAATCAGGCCCACATAGACGCTCAGTTGCACGCTCACATCGTAGGCGAATGCCTTCAGAATCTGCGAGACGATGGTCACCAGGGCAGCCACCACCACCAGCTGCACCACGATGCGGATACGGTTGGGTATAGTGTTGCGGATAAGCGAGATAATCACGTTAGAGAATGCGGTAATCACCGTCACGGCCAGACCCATGACGATGGCAGGCTTGAGCTGCGACGTCACGGCAAGGGCCGAGCAGATACCGAGGACCTGTCCAAGTATAGGATGGTCTACGTTTAGCGGGTTGGTAAAAACCTCCTTATTTTGCTTACTGAATAATGCCATAGTTATTTCTCCTCCGTTTGATTTAAGTTCTTTAGACCGTCCTTCAGCATCGCGTCGACGCCATTCGAAGTCAAGGTGGCACCAGTCACGCAGTCCACCTGGGTGGCAGGGTCTTCAACTTTCTTCACCACCGAGAGCACCACATTGCCGTTCTCGTCCCATATCTTCTTGCCGATGAACTTCTCCTGCCAAGCCTGCGAGTCCTTGATTTCGGCACCCAGTCCGGCAGTCTCGCTCTCGTGGTTGAAGTAGGCACCATAGACCTTCCCTTCGTCGTCGATGGCCACATAGCCGCTGATGCCGCCCCAAAGGCCCATGCCTTTCACAAAGCACACGCAGACTTCATTGCCATCGACATTGCACAGGTAGACTTTCTGTCCGTTGTCGTCTTTCTCTTCCTTCACCACCTCGGCATATTTGGCTTCTGCCTCGGCACCGTCAAGGTTGCGGATATTCAGCGAATAGAGTATCTGCTTCTTCACGTCGAGTGCCACGTTGGCATCCTGCATAGGCTTCAGTGCCTGATAGACGAAGGCCAGCAGGAAGGCCACGATGACCACGAGAACCGCACTATATATAATAATGTACGAATTCGAATTAGTATTTAGTTTCATTTGGAACCTCCTCTCTTTAAACGTTTCGAGATGTTGCGCTCCACGATGAAGTGGTCAATCATAGGAGCTATCATATTGCCAAAGAAGATGGCCAGCATCATGCCTTCGGGATAGCCGGCATTGCGCACGCGGATAATCACCGCCATAGCACCGATGATAAAGCCGTAGATGAACTTGCCGCCCTCTGTGCGGCAAGAGGTGACGGGGTCGGTGGCCATAAACACGGCACCGAAGGCAAAGCCGCCCAGGATGAAGTGGTGCCACCACGTCATCGACTGGCCCGTGGCCTCGAAGATAAGGGCCATGACGCCACCACCCACGAAGACGCTGAGCATGGTCTTCCATGAAGCAATGCCGGTACAGAGCAGAATGACTGCGCCTATGGCGATGGCTATGACCGAGGTCTCGCCGATGCTACCGGGGATAAAGCCACAAATCATGTTGCAGATAGAGGCATCGGGGCTGATGCCCTGGGCTATCTGGCCAAGGGGCGTTGCGGCGGTAAAGCCATCGGGCAGCGTGTTGCCAAGACCGAAAATGCTTTCCTGGGCCACCCACACTTGGTCGCCTGTCATCTTCGACGGATAGGCGAAGAAGAGGAACATACGTGCGGCGATGGCAGGATTGAAGAGGTTCATACCCGTTCCGCCGAAAATCTCCTTACAGAAAATGACGCTGAAGGCGCAGGCCAGTGCCAGCATCCACAAAGGACAGCCGACGGGCACGATAAGCGGAATGAGGATACCCGACACGAGATAGCCCTCCTGAATCTCCTCGCCCTTCCACTGCGCCCAGGCAAACTCGATGCCCAGGCCCACGATGTAGCTGACGAGTATCTTGGGCAGCACGGCCAGGAAGCCGAAACAGAAAATCTCGAAAAACGAGGCCGAGGCCAGCGTGCCGGCTGCCAGGTAGTTCTGATAGCCTATGTTATACATACCAAAGAGCATAGCAGGCATCAAGGCGATGACCACCATACTCATGATGCGCTTCGAGTCGATAGAATCGTGAATGTTCACGCCCGTCTTCGAGGTATCGTTCGGCACGAAAAGGAACGTCTCGAAACCATCGAAGATGGAGCGGAAAGCGTGCAGCCTGCCCCCTTCCTCGAAGTTGGGCTTCAGCTTATTGAGATAATTTCTTAATGCTTTCATAAATGTAATTTCCAATTTTACGATTTTACGATTTACAATTTATTTTAGGCATTTTCCTTACGCAGAATATTAAGTCCCTCACGCACAATTCGTTGCAGCTCAAGCTTCGAGCTATCAACAAACTCGGCCAGGGCAAAGTCCTCGGGGCTTACCTCGTAGATGCCCAGTGCCTCCTGACGGTCAATGTCGCCGGTGATGATGGCCTTGATGAGGTATTCGCCATAG
>CAMJLB010000068.1 GCA_946406555.1 uncultured Prevotellaceae bacterium
CTGCTTTGTCTGCCTGTAACGGAAAAAATATTATTTCTTATTTCTGGCCAAAATTATTCACATTATTCCTATTTCTTTCATAAAAACACCATAGCACAGAAATTATTATAATTATAATAATTTCTGTCCCCTCCCCCCAAGAAAAAACCCTTCCCATTTCTGTCCGCGACAATGCCGGGGAATAATCCCACGACATACGCCGTCACCGGCGTGCGGGCTGGCACAGGGCCTGCCCCTACATTCGCACCTGCCCCTACATCTGGCTGTCACGAATTATGAAGTATGCTAAGATTCCAAAAATTCGGACGGAGGTGTAAGTATTTGGCGTAATTATTTGTACTTCACTCGTCTCTCAGTGCCTCGGTGATGCTCGTCCCGAGAATCTACTTAGTGCGTCGTCAGCAAGTCGAGATACTCCTGCGGATCGTAAACGGGAATTTGTGCGGCCTCATAATCGCCTTTGTTCCGGGTGATGATGAGGTCGGCACCCTCACGGAGGGCAGAATAGTACTGCATGGCATCCTCGAAATCGCTGAAACTGGAGGCTATCGATTCATCAATGGTATGAGAGTCGACGGGAGTGACGGAACAGGCCTTAATAAAATTTTCAAAGAGTGTTTTTATGGCTACAGGTGACTTTTTGTGGTGGGTCTCCAATACATAACTGGCCGTGGCAAACGAAAGAGCAGATATGAGAATACGGTCGCCTTTCTCTTCGCATAAAGTGATAATATAAGCGGCGTTTTTGTAGAATGGCTCCCGGTGCGAAAGGCAGTCTATCAAGATGTTGGTATCAAGAAACACACTCTTCATCCGTACTTCTTCATTATATGGTCATACTTTATTTTTTCGATGTCGACATCTGCCGGCATCGGCTCAATGTCTTTAAGAAGTTCCTCAATCCAAGGGGCAATCTTCAGATCCTCTTTGTTTTCCTTCGGCATGTCTGCCCAAAGTGCCTTTTCTTTCTCCTTGCGTATGCGTGCAGCCTCGGCCAGTGCTTCTTCGCGAGTGGGCTGTTTTTCTTCAGTTTTTGCTGCCTCATAGAGATGGTCGGCCAGCCACTTCTTGTTGCTCGCAGTAAGTGTCAGTCCCTGTAAGTATGTCCAGAGATTGTTCAGTGAAGCCGTGTTCATAATCGTTTTGTTTTAAAAGTCCGATGCAAAGATACGAAGTTTTTCAAATATCGCAATTATTTTAGCAGGAAAAAAAGCGGAAAAACTATTCGTCTCTCAGCTCATCGGTGATTCTCGTCCCGATAATCTTCAGGACGGGGATGGCGGTGCCGATGAGCACGGTGCATAATATAATAAGACACTCGACTGTTCGGAAATGGACAGTAAGTAGGCCAAACAAGAAGGAAGGGAGGGTTCAGTCACCCTGTTCGCCAAAGTCGTATGGCTCGCTGAATGCCAGTTGCCGGCCAGTGACCGGGTGCTGGAAACACAGTCCTGCGGCATGCAGGCACAGGCGCACGCCGGCCTGCCCATAGAGGTTGTCGCCCACGATGGGGCGTCCCAGTCCCTCGGCATGAGCACAGTGCAGGCGCAACTGGTGGGTGCGGCCCGTGCGCGGGGTGAGCGCCACGAGCGTGCGGCCCGACGGCAGCAGGGCGAGCACCTCGTAGTGGGTCTCGGCGGCTTTGCCGTGCAGGTGGTCTACCACCTGTCGCGGACGGTCGAGCGGGTCGGGGCGCAAGGGCAGTGCAACGATGCCTTGGCTGCCCACCTCGAGCAGCGGGGCGGCGGGAGACTCCGCACCGGGCGTCTCGAGCAGCGCCACATATCTTTTATATATGGTGCGGGCATAGAACTGCCGCTGCAAGTGCTTGTAGGCCTCGTCGGTGCGGGCCACCACCATGAGCCCCGAGGTGTCCATGTCGAGCCGGTGGGGCAGCAGCACCCTCCCATAACGGTCGGCGAGCAGACTCGCCACCGACGGCGCATCGATGCGCCCGGGCACCGAGAGCAGGCCCGAGGGCTTCGCCACCACGAGCAGCTGCTCGTCGGCATAGACCACGCGCAACGCTTTCCCCGCCTGCTCGCCCGAGAGGGCAGCGGCCGACTCCGGCTCCACGTCGAGGCCCTGGAGCATGAACGAGAGTATGGGGCGGCACTTGCCGCGGCAGGCCGGATAGAACTGCCCGTGGTGGCGCACCTCGCCGCGCGGCGACTCGCCATACCAGAACTCGGCAATCTGCAGCGGCTGCAGCCCATGTTCATAGGCATGCTGCAGCAGCTTCGGCCCACAGCAGTCGCCCGAGCCGCCCGGCGGCAGCGGGTAGCGCTGGCGAAGGCGCTCGCTCTGGTGATAGTCGCGCCAGATGGCTATCAGGTCCTTCTGCTCGCCCCGCCCGTTGAGCACGCGGTACTGGCCGAAGAGCCACAGCTGCAGCGCCTCGCTGAGCTGCCTGCGCTCCTGCCGCAGCACCTGTACCTCGGCTTCCGTCAGGCTACCGGAGTCCAGACGGGCGTTGAGCGACGAGATATAGGCCTCGGTCTGCTTGAAATGGCCGTCGGGCTGCTGGGCATCGAACACCGGCGGCACAAAGTAGGGCCAGTCGTTGCGGCCGGCCAGCAGACCGGAGTAGGCAGCCAGAAACCCCACACGGCCACACGGCTGGCGCACCACGAGCACGCCCAGCATCTTGCCGTGGGCGGCATCGGCCTGCAGCAGCGGCTCGCCGCCAACATAGTCCATCACCTGCCGCGCAGCCTCACGGCAAAGGGCGTGAGCCTCGTAGCTGAACGGGTTGTTGAGCCTGAGGGGAGGCTCTGAAACGCAGTTTAATTCATGAAAATGCATACTTAGCCACAAAAATACATATTTTTTCCGTAAGATGGCCTGTTTTTAGAAAAAAAATGTGTAAGTTTGCACACTATTATCTATTTTTGCAAAAAAGGGTGCGTCAAGAATCCGTTTCCCCTACACCGTAAGACAAAGACCAACGCACATGATGCTCAGAACACTCTTCCGCATACTTTGCCCCTACCCCTATGGGCAACGGGACAAGCACGAGCCAGGCTTATCGACAAGGCTGCGCCTGTGGCTGTTCGGCCTGTGCGTGAAGACGATGAGGCGCCGCTACCGCCTCTATGCCCACAGCGACGAGGTCAGGATAGGCAACATAACGATTGTGGAGGAACTGCGCGACGAGGAGTTTGAGTCATGGCTCGCGCTGGCCGGATACGAGATGTGGCCGAAGATGAACCCGTTCAAGCACGCGCCATTGATAAAGGGATTCGATGAAGCGTTCTTCTTCTTCTACTTCCCGCTCAAGGCGTTTTTCAACCTGAGTTCCAAGATGACGATAACGTTTGAAGGAACGGATGAAAAAGTGATAATAGAACACAATACGACAACCATGACTGATATTACGGGCCCGCAGGGTTCGAAGGTGAGCATGTCGAACAGCCACGATGTGCTCACGCGCTCAGTGTTGAAGGTGAAGCTCGATCCACCCATAGACTGGCAAACACTGGCCGAGAACAAGCCCTACCTACGTGACATCGCCCACCCCACCCCGCCAACGCCCAAGGCCGAGATGCAAGAAAAGCCGGAGAAATCCGAAAAGCCGGCCGCCAAGGCCGCGCCAAAGCCGCGACGCAAGGTGACGCTGAACCCTGGCGGCACGACGCCGGCAACAGCTGTAGCCAAAGGAAAGGCCAAGCCTGCTGAACCCAGCGTGAAGCCGAAGCGCAGCGAAAAGCCCCACTCCATCGTTCCCCCCCAGCCCATCGAGCCGCCAAAGCCCATCGAGCCGCCTGCTCCAAAACCCCGCCAGATGAAGGGTGTGGAAGTAGACGAATCGTTCTGAGCCTCAGCATCGCTCAACCCTCAACGCCAAACATCGCTCAACCCTTAACGCTCAACGAACATGAGTTATATCAACGAAAAGATCAAGGCCGAGTTTCCCGACCTGGCCATCATGAAAAACGAGGCCAACAAGAGCCTCTTTGCCGGACGGGCAGCCCTGCCCTCGTTTGTGAAAGACTATATCATTCGCCGCTTCAGCGACGACAACGGCACGGCCGACCGCGACAAGGTGGCCGACTACCTGGCCACGAAGATGCCCGACCGGCCGGAAGACATCACCACCCGCCTGCTGGCCGGCGACCAGGTGAACATCACCACCCGCATCGTGGTGAAGGCCGACGTGGCAACGGGACGCACCACCTTCGCCATTCCCGACGCGCAGATAGACCGCAACGCCTACATCTCGCCTCTGCTGCTCGAGGAGCAGCGCGACGAGCTTACCGACGGCGAGCACTGGGGCAACATCACGCTGAACTATGTCACGCCCAGCGGCAGGCGCAGCGGGTTCATCGAGATGGTGACCTACAAATCGTTTGAACCCTACAAGATAGACTATTCCTACTTCTTCGAGGCTCGCCAGCACTTCAACATTCAGGAGTGGATAGACGCGCTCATCGCCACCATGGAGTATAACCCCGACACCTTCGACGACGAGGAGCAGAAGCTGGAGTTCGTCAGCCGCCTGCTCATACTCGTAGAGCCACGGCTGAACATGATAGAGCTGGGACCGAAGGGCACGGGAAAGAGCTACGTCTTCAACAACATCAGCAAGCACGCCTTCCTGCACAGCGGCGGCAAGACCACCCGCGCCAAGCTCTTCTACAACAAGGCCAGCAAGCAGTTTGGCATCATGAAGAACCACGACGCGCTGGTCATCGACGAGGTGTCGACCTTCACCTTCAGCGACCCCGACGAGATGCAGTCGATACTGAAAGGGTATCTGGAGTCGGGACAGGCCACGGTAGACAACGTTGTGTTCATGAGCGACTGCGGCGTGGGCCTCTCGGGCAACATCGCCCTGACCTCGGAGATGAAACCCAGCGACAGCCGCTATTTCGAGAAGCTGCCCGAGATGTTCCGCGAGTCGGCCACGATGGACCGTTTCCACGGTTTCATCGAGGGATGGAAGCTGCCGCGCCTCGAGGCGGGCAGCATTGGCGAAGGCTGGACGCTCAATGCCGAATATTTCTCGGGCGTGCTGCACAACCTTCGGCAGCAGACCGACTACGAGGCGCTGTTCAACGAACTGGTGGGCTACGACTCGTCGACCGACCTGCGCGACCTGAAGGCGGTGCGCAAGGTGGCCACGGCCTATGCCAAGCTGCTCTTCCCCCACGTGCGCTCGCTCGCCGACCTGGCCGAAGAAGACGTCGACACCTACAAGCAGCTCTACCAGCACTACTGCCTGGAGCCGGCCGTGCGCCGCCGGGGCATCATTCGCGAGCAGTGCCACTACATCGACCCCGAATATCGCAAGGAAATGCCACAATTCGCCATCAAGAATTCCTGATTCAGGATTAGCCCTTCCTAAGCGCCATCATTTTCGTCGCATTGTGCGGCCTGCCAGGCCGCCACCGCCCAATAAAAAAGCGGAAGCGCTGATTCCGCTCACCACTGCCCCCCAAGACGCAACGCGCACCCGGCAAGCCAAGAGAATGCCGGGCGCGCGTTTCTTTAAATATAACCACGACGAAACTTCAGGTCAATAGAGGTACACCCTGAGTTCCTTCACCGAACCCGGTGCTCCCTGCTCGGCGCGTGGCAGATACTCCAGGGCCGAGACGGTCTGCTCCTCGCCCAGGTCTATGACCAGCAGGTGGGGTGCCTGTGCTCCCTTCTCGGTCTGCCAGTAGGTGCTCTCCTGCAGGTCGAAGACCTTGTCGCCGGTGTGGTTGCCGTTGTCGTCTTCGCTGTTGGCATACTTCGTGGTCCATTTCTCACGGCTGATGCGCCGGCCGCCGGGGTTCTGCAGGTAGAGTTCGGCAATGGCCGTGCGGTCGCCCGCCTTCTGAGTAGAGAGGCACTCGATGGCGAGGTAGCGGCCCTTGGCATCGTTCTTGAAGAAGATGGTCTGCCAGCCGTTGCCGGGCTTGAGGGTGGCAGTGGCCGACGAGGCGGCGGCTTCCGACGGAGAAGCGCCGGACACAGCGGCTGCCGACGGAGAAGCGGCGGACACGACGGCTATGGGCGTGGCGCTGTTCAGGTCGGGCTTGTCGCCGATGTTGTTGTGCTTGTTGCTCTTCTCAAGCTGCAGCTTGTTCAGCTCGGGCTTGTCCTGCCCCCAGACGACGGGCTCACGAGGGCCGACGATGTCGAGGACGATGATCTCGTTCCGGCCCTTCTTCAGCCAGCAGCCGGGCACGTAGAGCGTCTGCTGCGGGCCTATGCTCCAGATGCGGCCCATGGCATGACCATTCACCCATACCTGACCCTTGCCCCACGTCTCGAAGTTCAGGAAGGTGTCGCCTACCTTCTTCAGTGTGAAGTAGCCGCGGTAGTATCCGCGCTTGGTGTCGAGGTCGGTGGGGTTCTGCCGCACCGTCTTGTCGTATGACAGTGCGCGCACGGCATTCTCGTAGCTGTCGGGGAAGAGCACGTTGTTCCAGATGCGCGGCGTCCACGTCACCTCGTTGTTGTCTACCTCGGCCGTCAGTGTCACATTGCCGATGATGCCCTTGAAATCCTTGATGGCACGCCCGAAGTTGATGCGTCCCATGCCCTCGACGAGAATGTCGATGCGGGCATCTTTCTTCACTGCTGGCAGCAGGAGCGACTTCTCGTTCTTCACGCGGTCTATCTTGCCTATGTACTTTCCGTCGATGAACACCTGTGCAAAGTCGTGCACCTCGGCGGTGAGCCTGCTCTTCACCGGTATCTCGGGCAGCGATGTAGAGTACATCATCATGCCCCACCCCATGCCGACCTCCTCGAAGGTCATGATGCGGTCTTCGCCTTCTCCGGCAGCCCCCAGCGTGAGTGGCTGATACTCCGTAAGCTCAAACTTCGGCACGGTGATGATGGGTGCGGCGGGCTTTGGCACGTCGGGCAGCTTCTTGTCGCTATACTTCTGCATCATCTCGCGCAGCTCGTAGTACTTCGGCGTGGCCTGGCCATACTCGTTGATGGGAGCATCGTAGTCGTAAGAAGTGACGTCGGGGGCGAAGCCGGGGCTGTTGGCACCGGCCCAGTGGCCGAACGAGGTGCCTCCGTGTGTCATGTAGAGCGAGAACGAGATGCCTTTCGACAGCATTTCGTCCATACCCTCGACCATATCCTTGGCCGGGCGCGTCTCGTGGCGTGCTCCCCACTTGTCGAACCATCCGCTCCAGAACTCCGAGCACATCTTCGGCGCGTTGGGGCGCAACTCGCCCAGACGGCGGAACTGCTGGTCGATGTTGGCGCCCGTGCCGAAGTTCATCGTCCACGTCAGGTCGTCGAGGCCGTTCTTCTCGAAGTTCGACGACCAGTCGCACTGGAAGAGCTCCAGCTCTTTGCCATAGATGCCGCGCAGGCAGTCGCGAATCTCCGAGACGTAGGGCTTGTCTTCGCCATACGAGCCGTACTCGTTCTCTACCTGCACCATGATGATGGGGCCGCCCTTCTGTATGGTGAGCGGGGCGAGCTGCTCGCCCACCTTCTGCTCGAATATCTTCACGCGCTCCATGAAGTAGGGGTCGCGCTCCCTGAGCTTGATGTCTTTCTTCTTGAGCAGCCACCAGGGCAGACCGCCCATCTCCCACTCGGCACACACGTAGGGTCCGGGGCGCACGATGACATACATGCCGTTTTTCTGTGCCAGGCGGCAGAACTCGGCCACGTCGTTCTGTCCCGAGAAGTCGAACACGCCCTCCTGCTGCTCGTGTATGTTCCAGAAGATGTAGATGCACACGGCATTCATGCCCAGCGCCTTGCACATCTTGATGCGGTGCTCCCAGTAGGGGCGCGGAATGCGGGGGTAGTGCACTTCGGCCGCCTTCACCACGAAGGGCTGGCCGTTCAAGAGGAATGTCTTGTCGCCCACGGCAAACGTACCGGGCTTCTGCGCGGCCATCAGTGCCGACGGAGAGGCCAGGAGCAGCGATGCCAGGGCAAGCCTGCGAAGTAGTTTCTTCATTGTCATATAAGTTGTTAGTGATACTTATTGTTTGGGGTTTTCTGTTTTCAGCTGCGAAATTACACATTTTTTCCGAAACGGCAAAGAAAACAGCCTGCATTATCTTTCAATATATTTTGCAGTTTCACCTTTTTTACGTACCTTTGCGAGAAAATCAGACCTACAGCATAGACAATATCTTATCATAGTATGAAATTAGCAGAGGCATTAAGCATTCGCAAGGATTTGCAAAAGCGCATTCAGCAACTGGGACAGCGCATACAGAACAACGTGAAGGTGCAGGAGGGCGACGAGCCGAAGGAGCAGCCTGCCGAACTGATGAAGGAGCTGGACGGCTGCCTGACACAGCTGCAGGCGCTCATCTGGCGCATCAACGCCACCAACATGGCCACGACCAACGGCGAGGGTAAGACGCTCACCGAACTGATGTCGCAGAAAGACGTGCTGACCATGCGCATAGGCACCCTGCGCAGCATCTTCGACACGGCATCGGCAGGCCAGGACCGCTATTCGCGCTCCGAGATAAAAATGGTGACAGTGGTCGACGTGAAGGCCCTGGGCAAGCAGATCGACGACTACTCGGCACGGCTGCGCAAGCTCGACATCGAGATACAGGCGCTGAACTTCCAGACCGAGCTGGCAGAATAAGAACGACAGGGCATCGGCACTCGCAGGGCGAACCGGAAAAACCCCTCCTACCAACGAGCTGCCCGGAGCCGGCGGCACCCCGTTCGATGGCGAACACTTCACGGTGCAGGCTCAGCACGTCGTTACGCGCATGCACAGCTTATGCGGCACGATGCACGACCATCCGGCTGACTACGAGCGCACGATGCCCTCCTTCCCCCCACCAGACAAGCACCCCAAGACACATGAAGCAGAACCACCTTGGACTACTGGCCCTGGCCACGATGGTCGGCCAGACGGCTATGGCCCAGCGGGCAACGCCCGAAAGGCCCAACATCGTGTTTATCCTGGCCGACGACATGGGCTATGGCGACCTGTCGTGCTTCGGCTCGAAGCATGTGAAGACACCGAACATCGACCGGCTGTCGGCCACCGGCACCACCTTCACGCAGTGCTATGCGGGCAGCGGCATCTCCTCGCCCTCGCGCTGCTCGCTGATGACAGGACTGAACAGCGGCCATGGCCGCATACGCGACAACCAGTGCCCTACCGGCGGGCGCGTGGGCATCAAGGTGAGCACGAAGGGCGACACCACCTACATACACCGCACCAACCTGATGCCCACCGACACCACGCTGGCCACCGTGCTCTCGGCCGCCGGCTACCGCACCTGCCTGGTGAACAAATGGCACCTGGACGGCTACGACCCCGGGGCGGCACCCAACCACCGTGGCTTCCACGAGTTCTACGGATGGACCATCTCGACCGTGCACAGCAACTCGCCCTACTACTACCCCTACTACCGCTTCAACGGCGACGAACTCATCAACATCAAGGAGAACCGGCGCGACCGCCACGTGCGCCACAACACCGACATCTCGGCCGACGATGCCATCGCCTTCATCAGTCGGCAGAAGGATGCCGACAACCCCTTCTTCCTCTACCTGGCCTTCGACGCGCCTCACGAGCCCTTCATCATCGAGCAAAAGACATGGCGCTGGCACGACATCGACGAGCCCTTTGCCACGCCCGAGGCCAAGGAGCAGGCCCAGCGCTACGCCGCGCTGATAGAGCACATGGATGCCGCCGTGGGCCGGGTGATAAGCTATCTGGAAGAGCAGGGCCTGCGCGAGAACACCATCGTAATCTTTGCCAGCGACAACGGGGCGGCCATACAGGCACCGCTGCCTCAGCTGCGATGCAACGGAGGATTCCGCGGGCGGAAGGCACAGCTCTACGAAGGGGGCATACGCGTGCCGCTGATCGTCAACCAGCCCGGACGCGTGCCGGCAAGACGGCTGGAGAACCAGGTATACTTCCCCGACTTCATGCCCACGCTGGCACACCTGGCGCAAGGCGAGCAGCACCTGCCACAGAAGACCGACGGCATGGACATCTCGCCACTGTTCTTCGGCGGAGAGGCCGACACCGACCACCGCCTGCTCTACTGGGAGTTTCCTGGCAAGCAGCGAGCGGCACGACTGGGCAACTGGAAGGTGGTGACCATCAAGAAGGGGGCACCACTGGAACTGTACAACCTGAAGGATGACCCGGGCGAGCAGCACAATCTGGCCGATGAATATCCCGAGATGGTGCAGCTCATGGACGAGGCCATGCGCCGCATGCGCACGCCGTCGGAATGCTGGCCGCTGCCGGGAGAGTGACAGCACTACAAGCCAGCGGCAAGCTCTCTGTACAGGTCAAGAAACTTGGCGGCTGCATCGGTGCCTTCGAAGCGGCGTATGTACTGCCGGCTGCTGTCGATGCGCTGCTCGCGGCCTCCGGCCCCACGGAGCAGCTGCTGCAGGGCATGGGCCATGGCCTCGGCATCGTCGGGGCCCACATACAGGTTGTGGGGTCCGCCCGCCTCTTCCAGGCACGAGCCTGTGCAGGCCACCACGGGCAGCCCCATGCTCACGGCCTCGATGATGGGAATGCCGAACCCTTCGTAGCGCGAAGGATAGGCAAACACCTCGGCACCGGCATAGATGGCAGGCAGATGCTCGTCGGGCACGCCGTGCAGCAAGTGCAACCTATGAGCCACGCCCAGCCGGCCGGCCTCGGCAACCACCTGTTGCGAATACTTCGTGGGCCGGCCCACCAGCACCACATGCACGTCGGCAGGCAGCAAGGGCAAGGCCCGCACCAGAAGCATCGCGTTCTTACGCTCCTCTACCGACCCCACGCAGAGCACATAGCGACGGGGCAACAGGTAGCGACGGCAGACCTCATCGACCAGATGCCGGTCTGACGGAGCCGAGAAGCGTGGCGCACAGCTCTGGTAGATCAGGTCGACACGCTCCTTGGGCACGCCGCCCAACTCGCAGATGTCGCGCCGTGTGCACTCGCTGATGGCCACGATGCGGTCGGCCTCGCGCAAGGCCTGCAAGAACTTGCGCTTGTATATCTGAACATCCATCCAGTGGTAGTATTCCGGATGGCGAAGAAAAATCAAGTCGTGTATGGTGACCACCGAGCGAATGCCCGAACGGCGAATGCCAACGGGCAGCTCGCCCGAGAGGCCGTGGTAGAGTTGCACGCCGTCGGCCTGCAACTGGGCTACGATGCCGCGCGAACGCCAATAGGCCTTACAGAGGCCGGAGACCACAGGCAGTGAAACGGAAGCCGAGGGATAGACATAGTGCAGGTTCGGCCGCACGGGCACCTGCCGGCGAAGGTCTTCGCGCCCCGCATCGGGAGCATAGAGCCGCAGGTCGACGCCTTCGAGCCGGGCAAGGTCGCCCACCAGCGTGCGGCCATAGCTGCCCAGCCCCGTGCCGTTGCGCACGATGCGCTTGGCATCGAGGGCTATGATCAATGGTTTATTCATAGGTGCAAAGATACGAAAGAGTTGGCAGGTAGAAGCGGGCCTAAGCCGTTTTTTAAGGCAGAAAAGGCAAAAAAAAGTTAAACCGAGGCCATTAACCCCTCACGGCACACGCCTAACTGCCAACTCTTTCGTAACTTTGCAAATCGGAATAAAGTAAGAAACACGATGATACTTCTCAGTTTTGACACAGAAGAGTTCGACGTGCCGCGCGAGCACGGTGTAGATTTTTCGCTGGAGCAGGGCATGCAGGTATCGCGCGAGGGCACCCTCCGCATACTCGACGTGATGAAGCAGAATCAGGCACGGGCCACCTTCTTCTGTACCGGCAACTTTGCCGAGCAGGCTCCCGACGTGATGCAGCGCATCATGAAAGACGGCCACGAGGTGGCCTGCCACGGCGTAGACCACTGGCAGCCCAAGGCCACCGACTTTGCCGAGTCGAAGCAGATAGTGGAACGGGTGACGGGCCTTACCGTCAACGGCTATCGGCAGCCCCGCATGTTTCCCGTGAGCGACGAAGAGATACGCCGCGCCGGCTATCGCTACAACTCGTCGCTCAACCCCGCCTTCATTCCCGGCCGCTACATGCACCTGACGAGCCCGCGCACGCCCTTCATGAAAGACGGCGTGCTGCAGATACCCGCATCGGTCACCCCCTGGGTGCGCTTCCCCCTGTTCTGGCTCTCGCTCCACAACCTGCCGGAAGGGCTCTACCACTGGATGGTGAGGCGCACGCTGAAGCACGACGGACATTTCGTGACCTATTTCCACCCATGGGAGTTCTACGACCTGAAGGAGCACCCCGAATACAAGATGCCCTTCATCATCAGCAACCACAGCGGACGGCAGATGATGGAGCGCCTCGACCGCCTGGTGAAGATGCTGCGGCAGGGCGGCCACCACTTCATCACCTTCACCGAATATACCAATCTTTTCATCCACAGACAATGATACGCTTTGCAACCATATCGCCTTGCTACAACGAAGAGCTGGTGCTCGAGCAGTCGGTGGCGCGACTGTCGGCGCTCTTCGACGACCTCACAGCCAAGAAGAAGATAAGCCCGGAGAGCCAGATCGTGTTCGTCAACGACGGGAGCACCGACGGCACGTGGCCACTCATAGAGCGGCTGCACCGCGAAAACAGCCGCGTAAGGGGCATCAACCTGACGCGGAACGTGGGGCACCAGAACGCCATCATGGCCGGCATGATGACGGCCCGCGAGTGGGCCGACGCCGTGGTGACCATCGATGCCGACCTGCAAGACGACCTTTCGGCCATCGAGCAGATGATCGACGCCCATGCCGAGGGCAGCGAGATCGTGTATGGCGTGAAGGTGCAGCGCAAGGCCGACCCGCTGCTGAAGCGCCTCTCGGCCGAGGCGTTCTACAGGCTGCAGGCCTCGATGGGCGTGGAGAGCATCATGAACCATGCCGACTTCCGCCTGATGAGCCGCCGGGCGCTCGACATCCTGTCGCAATACCACGAGCGCAACCTCTACCTGCGCGGGCTCATACCCATGCTCGGACTGCAGTCGAGCCAGGTAGACGACGTCATCAGCGAGCGCACGGCGGGCACATCGAAATATACGCTCCACAAGATGCTGGGGCTGGCCCTCGACGGCATCACCTCGTTCTCGGTGAGGCCGCTCTACGCCATCACCTACATGGGCGCGGCCTTCATCTTCATCAGCCTGTGCATAGCCATCTACGTGCTCCACGCCATCATCGCCGGCACGGCCATGCCCGGCTGGGCTTCCATCATTCTGAGCATCTGGCTGGTGGGCGGCTTCGTGCTCATGGCCATCGGCATCGTGGGCATTTACATCGGCAAGATATACCAGGAGGTGAAAGGGCGCCCGCTCTATAATATAAAGGAGATACTATAGAGCATGGCGACGAAGTGGAAGGAAGAGGCCGGCCGCATCGTGCGCTTCGGCATCACGGGATCGCTCTCTACGCTCATACACTACGGGGCCTATCTGCTGGCGCTGAGGTGGCTGAATGCCACGCTGGCCTATACCGCAGGCTATGGCGTAGGGCTGTGCGTGAACTATGTGCTCACCACCTTCTTCACCTTCCACAAGCAACCGTCCAGAAAGAACGCGGCCGGCTTTGCGGCCAGCCACGTGGTGAACTATCTGCTTGAGATAGGCGTCTTGAATCTTTTCATCTTTCTCGGCATGAGCGAACAGCTCTCAGGCATACTCACACTCATCGTGGTGGTGCCCGTCAACTTCCTTATCCTGCGGCTCGTGTTTGTGGGGCGGCGTAGTTCTTAGTGTTCATCTCCCAAATCAAGTACAGCCATACTATCGTGGTGGGCAGGGCCTTCAGCGCATAGGGCTTGATGATCTCTACCCATATCCATCGCGGAAAGAGCACGTCGCTGGTGCACAGCGAGGTGAAGATGAAGGCATAGACGAGCAGCACGAGGTCGGCGCGGCTACGCTTCCACGGGGCCGTGGCATACCACACGACGAAGCCCGTCATGGGGGCAATGTAGCCATAGCTCTCGGTGCCGGTGGAAAACAGGGTCACAAACATCGTGGCCGAGGCCAGCATGGCATAGCGGAACGCCACGTGCCGGAACTGGTCGCGACGGCGGTAGACCGACAGGAACAGCAGGATGCCGGGCACGATGAGCCAGAGGTCGCTGTAGGTGGAGCAACGGCTTATCTTGCGCACCATGCCCAGGAGCGACGTGTTGGTCGACGAGTCGAACATGTTGTCGCTGTTCTTCAGCACCAGCGAGTCGTACCACCCGAAATACTGCTGCACTACAAACTCGGGGCTCGACAGCAGCATGGGCAGCACAAAGAACAAGGCCGCCCACCCGAACAGGGCCGCCACAAACCGCTTCTTGTCGTCGACAAAGAAGAAGAAGGCCAGGCCCATCACCCCATAGAGCTTGATGAAGATATTGAGCACGATGAAGAAGGCCGCCCATACGGGCATCTTCTTCTCTACGCAGGCAAACATGAGCAGGTAGCTGGCCGCCATGGCCAGGTCGTATTGCTCTACGAACAGGGGCGTGAGCACCTCGTGCAGGCAGAACCAGAACATGAACACCTTCTGCCACCGCTGCAGGGGCATGAAGCGCACGGCCACATAGAACGTGGCCACGAGGAAACACTCCCACAGCAGCATGCCCCACGTGTCGGGCAGCAGCGCAAACGGAGCGATGACGTAGGCGAAGATGGGGCCATAGTGGTTGCAGTCGCCATGCAGATAGGGATAGAAGTCGAACAGCGGCAGCTCATGGATGGTGTTCCAGAACACCGACTTGTATATCTGATAGGTGTCGTTGCTCTTCGTCCATTTCAGCAGACCGATGATCAGCGGCACCAGCGCATAGACCACCGTGATGGTGCGCCAGCTGCTCCAGAAGGGCTTGCGGAAGAAGGCCTGCAGCCGGCCCAGGCATGCATCACTTGTTGCCATAAGCGAGGGTATAGTCTTTTGTCGTCATTTCATAGCACAGCTTCAGCCAGATCAGCACCACCGGCAACGCCTTCAGCGCGTATGGCTGCACCCACTCCCGCCGCAGATAGGCCGGGAAGAGGTCGCTGGGCGAGAGGCTGCTCAGCACGAAGGCAAAGATGAGCAGGCCCACGTCCCACGGCGTGCGCTGCCAGGGGGCGGCGGTATACCACACCACGATGCCCACGAAGGCAATGATATAGCCGCTCGACTCGCTGCCCGTGGAGAAGAGCACCACGAACATCAGCACCGAGGCCAGCAGCGTCTGCCGGAAGGCCATGCTCCCATACTGCCGGAGGCGCAGGTAGGGCAAGGCAAAAAGCAGCAGACCGGGCACGATGAGCCAGAGGTCGCTGTAGGTGGAGCAGCGCGACACCTTGCGCACCAGCCCCAGCAGCGAGATGTTGGTGCCGCCGCCAAACATGTTGTCGAGGTTCTTTGCCGTCAGGCTGGCATACCACTCCTGATACTGGCCGATGATATAGCCGGGGCCGAAGACCGCCATGGGCAGCACCAGCATCACCACGGCCCAGAACAGCAGCGAGGCCGCGAACTTCGCCTTATGCCTGGAGAAGAAGAAGAACGCCAGGCCCACGATGCCATACAGCTTGACAAACGCGCCCAGCATGATGAAGAAGGCCGCCCAGAAGTCTTTCTCCTTCTCTACGCAATAATACGAGAGCAGGATGCCGGCGGCAATGGCTACGTTGAACTGCTGCATAAACAGTGCCGTGAGCAGTTCGTGGGCGCAGAACCACAACAGGAAGAGCTGCTGCCGCCGCGTGAACTGAGAATGGCGAATGGCCAGATACAGAAACATGCTCAGCGCCACGCACCACAGCAGCAGGCCCACGAACAGCGGGGTGACGGCAAACGGCTCGATGACCAGCGAGAAGAACGGCCCATAGTGGTTGCAGTCGCCATGCTCCTGGGGGTACAGGGCATAGAGCGAGCTTTGGCGCCAGGCATGCCAGAACACACCGCGGAAAATCAGGAAGTTGTTGCAGCTATGCAGCTTCATCACGGCGGCTATCACCGGCAGCAGAAGCCACAGGCCCAATAAGGTACGGAAATCATGAAAAAAAGGCTTCGAAAGAATGGCCCTACACTTGTCGATCATATTCTCTTGTAGCAAAATTGGGCACAAAGGTACGAAATAATTCACAATAAATATTCAATATCACGTAATTATTTCCTCTGCAGCTGAAAAAAGAATTTCGCGGAATGAATAGCCATAGCCGGAGCTGTGTACTTTCATACCGCGAAGCGGCATTTTTTTTCGATTTTCAAGACAAATGAAAATCGCGAAATAGAACGTGAAACATTGTGTTTCCGATGTTTCACGGCCTTCCGATGCGCCCTTCCGGCCCACTGGTGCTGCAGTTCAGCCTGTCTTGGGTCGCTATTTGCTCAATATTGGACTGCAATTCACGCCGGATTGAATGACAATTCAGGCTGAATTGCCACCCAATTCAGTATCCGTTGCAGAAGACGTGAGAGCAAGAAAAAGCCAAGCGCCTGACTACCAGCAAGTTGACAGCTGCCTCCAAATTTCAAAAATTTCGGGCGAAAGACTTCGTGGCCGAAAATTTTGAAATCTCAGCGGAGATAAAGTAGATGAACAAAATAGGATAATTATGTTTAGTTACACATTATTCTCATTTCTTTCAAAAGAAACCACCATAGGACAGAAATTAGAATAATTATAATAATTTCTGTCATCCCCATTTCTTTCCACGAGAAACGAATGTGAATAATTGTTCCACGAATATGCATAATAATTATTTTCATCTGTGGCGACTGTAGGGGCAGGCCCCGTGCCAGCCCGCTTGCCC
>CAMJLB010000069.1 GCA_946406555.1 uncultured Prevotellaceae bacterium
TTGAGCTATTGACTACCTACCACTCAAAAACAGCCTGCAAAATGAGCTATACGCCTAAATTGACGCTGAACCCTTTGTTTTTCTGGTTTTATTAGGTTCTTGTAAGTCCGCGAAGCAGTATATCCCAAACTCCATGAAAAAGGTAGCTTACCCTCTTTTGAAGTATTCTTCTATCGACTGCATGAAGGGCGAGAGCCGCTTGTCGAAGGTGCGCCCCCATCGGTTGACGGCCTGCCTGCAGTAGGTGACCACCAACCGTCGGCGGGCACGCGATATGGCCACATAGAATTTTCGGGCCTCTTCCTGGCTGTCGCTCCTTACGCTGGCATAGACACTGGGAAACTTACCCTCTACGGCATCGTAGACGATGACATTGTCGAACTCCAGCCCCTTGGCCTTGTGCACGGTAGAGACGAACACGCGCTCGGTCATGCTGGCCGTTCCGCAGAGGTCGGCCTCCTTCATGGTGCAGAGGTTTTGCAGGTGGCGTGCCAGCTGCTCTGCCAGCGACAGCCCTTGCCCTGGCTGTATCAGTTCATGCGCTATGTAGTCGAGCACATAGTGAAGCTTGGGTTCTTCTGCCATGATGCCTTGGTCGAGCAGGTGTCGATGGGCGTAGCGTAGCTCCTCGGCCATGGCCACCACGCCGGGCTGCTCAACAAAAAGCTGCTCGCGGGAATGCTGGTAAAGGTCTCTGTACTGTCGGCGCAGCTTCTCGGCCGTTTTGCGATGGCGGCTCAAAAACTCCAGCTGTGCCCCTACGATGTTTTTGGCCTTGTCGCGGCAGGCAAGGGTGAGGCTCAGCGTGGCCATGATGTCGTCGTCGGCCAGATGAGAGTTCTGTCCTTCAAGGTTCAGCTGCTGAAGCAGCGATTTCAGCTTGTAGCTCTTCAGCCTCGGCCATAGCAGCCGTGCCAGCTTCAGCGAGTCGTAGCAGCAGCCTTCCCACGTGTGCATGCTCAGCTCAGGGGCGTAGCGTCGCATGTTGTGCTCCATGATCTGATAGTCGAACGTCACGTTATGTCCCAGCAGCACGCTGCCTTGGGCAAAGGCTGCAAAAGCCTGCAGCGCTTCTCGGTGCGACAGGTGGGCATGTTGGCGGTATTCCTCTATCAGAGGGTTGGGCACGTCGCCCAGCATGGCAGGCAGTTGTCGGCTGGTCTCGATGAAGAGGTTCAGCCTGTCGGTCACCTCGCCTTGCCTGACGCGGATGGCTGCCAGTTGCACCACGTCGTCGTGAAACACGCTCAGCCCTGTAGTCTCGGTATCAAACACCACGAGGTCTCGTTGCTCATAGTCTTTACAGAATTCGGCTACGTAGGTGGAATCCTCGTAGTCGAGAAAGTCCGTAGGCGACACGGCCAGCTCCATGAGTGCGTGGGTGAACTGTCGCGAAGCCGAGCTGCTCTGGAAGATGTGCAAGCCCGTGAACAGTTGCGACCAGGCAATGAAGTTCTGCTGCTCGGCCAGCACGCCCAGATGGGCCAACAGCAGCCGCATAGGAGGAGTGGAGAAAAGGTCGGTGCCCGATATCTTGAAGTGGGGCAGGTTGCCCATGGCGGCGCTCACGTCGTCGGCATCGCTGTTGAAGGCCACCACCACGGCAGTGCTTTCTGCGGGATAGGCTTCATACAGTCGTCGGGCCATGCGGGCCACGAGGTTCGCCTCGTCTATGTTCGTCGGGGTGTCCATCAGCACCAGGTCGCCACTGCGTTCCTGGGTGTGATTGCTGGTGGTGGGCAGCAGTTCGGGCGCAATGTGCAGTTGTCGCTCACCGTAGGCGTTGAACACGTCGAGCAGGTATTGCGGCGAGCGGTAGTTGTGGTAGAAGTTGTGGAACCCGCTTCTGCCGCAGCGTTGGTGGAGCTGTTGCAGGGTATCGGTCTGTGCGCCCATAAACGAGAAGATGGCCTGCTGTGCATCGCCGAGGTAGACCACCGTGGGGTGGTCGCTGGCAGTAAACAGGTCGATGATGGCCAGCTGCAGCGGGTTCAGGTCTTGCACCTCGTCTACCTGTAGCCAGCTATAGCGCAGCTGTGTGGCAGCCTCGTCGTCGTTTCGCGACAGGGCATCGTAGGTGAAGAGCAAGAGGTCTTCGAAATCGAGCAGGGCACCTCGTTTCTTATATGCCTCATAGCATGTGGCCGCATACATGGCCGTGAGCAGGTGCTGGGCCTCTGCACTGAGCAGGACGTGCTGGTCGCGGTAATAATCGGCATGGCGGTAGAGGTCGATGGCCGAGTTGAGGCAGAAGTCGAGGCCGAAGGCGACGCACAGTTCGCGCAGCGTGCTGCCAGGCAGTGCTTCTTGGTGTATCCTCAGTGCTTTGGGATATGCCTGCTCCAGCTGGTACATCAGGTGTTGCAGGTTGATGATCTGCGAGTAGCGCTGCCGGTGTTTGGCCTCGGCCAGCACCTGTAGCTCGTCTTCGCCTAAATAGTCGGCAATGATGCTGATGCTCGTGTCGGTGTCGATGACCGATGTGTGCTCGGCCACGATGCCATGCTGGAAGAGGAACTGCGAGCAGAATCGGTGTACGTTGCCCACAAACAGCTCATCGAGCCCTTCGGCCTGGGGCAGGCGGTCGTAGATACGCTCCCGCATGCCGCGTGCAGCCCGGTTGGTGAAGGTGAGGCAGGCCATCTGGCCGAACGCCACGCCATGCTCGTGGGCCCACACGATGCGCTCGGCCAGCACTGCCGTTTTGCCGCATCCTGGCGGTGCCAGCACCAGATGGTAGCCTCCGCTGGCCTCGATGACCTCTTGCTGTTCGTCGTTGAAGTCCATTCCGCTCGTGTGGGGTCAGAAGTTCAGGCTTACGCCGCCCATGAAAGTGGCGCGCGGCATGGGGTAGCCCTGGTTGATCTCGTAGCGCTGAGCCAGCAGGTTCTCGCCGCGCACCCATAGGCTTAACAAGCGAGTGGCGGCATAGTTGGCCGAGGCATTGAGCAGCCAGACACTTTCCTTTTCCTCTTTGTTGCCCACGGCCGTATAGAGGTTCTGTATGCGTTGCAAGCCCAGGCTGGCCATCCACTTGCCCTGATGGTAGTGGGCCCCGATGTAGGCCATGCCTTCGGGTGCGGCAATCACCTTGTTCTTCATGTGCAGGTAGGAGGCGTTGGCCTTCAGGTCGAAGTGGGGGCTGACGGCATATTTCGCCGAAAGCTCGCAGCCGTAGTTCTCGATGTCGCCGGAGTTCAGGAAACGCCTGCCGGTGCCTACGGGCATGTTCATGATGACGTTGCTGCCCTTGATGTAATAGACGTTGACACCGTATTGTATCCCGACGCTCGTCCGGTGGCTCCACGCCAGTTCATAGTTCATCAGCCGTTCAGCCTTCAAGTCGGCATTCTTCGTGCCAAAGAGGTACATTTCGCGTATGGTGGGGTTTCTGAAGCCCTTGCTCACGGTGGCCTTCAGCTCTCCGTTGCCTATGGGCCTCACCACGATGCCGCCTTGTGGCACCCATTCGGTGCCTGCCTGCGAGTGGTGGTCCAGGCGCACGCCGGCATCGATGGTGAGCCAGCTGGTGAGCTCTTGGCGAAAATCTACGTAGCCGGCCACCTCGTTCTCTCGCTCATTCACCATGTCGGGCAGGTCGTTGCCGGTGGCCATCACCTGATTCCATGCCCTGCCGTAGATGTGCTGATAGTCGAAGCCCACGGTCGTTCGGTTGCCTTCAAACAGTTGTGCGCTCTGATACCAAGTTACGCCCATTAGTGCATCTTCAGAGCGAAAATAGTTGACCTTTGGAGCGGCGTTAGGAGCATGACCGTCGTTAATCTTGTGATTTCCAAATGTATAGTATAGACTTAATGAACCATTACTCCTCTTGTAGTCGTTGGCCACGGCCACCGATGCAATGCCGCGAGTTATCCACTGGTCGGCATCAAGGAGCTGGGCTGTGGTAGAGCCAGGGTAGGAGGCGCTGAAGCGGTTGAGGTCTATGTCGGCCCAGGCGTTCCAATGGTCGCCGATGTCGTAACCCAGCTTGGCGTATCCCCCGAACTGCTCGAAGCCCATGCTGGGGCGGTGGTTGTCGGTGCGGTTGTACTGTGCTGCCACCGTGCTGCTGAAGCGTCCTATGTGCAGCTGGTTGGCAGCTTCTGTCTGCACAGTGCCATAGCTGCCGGCACCTACTGTCACGCAGGTTTCCACGCTGTTGGTGGCAGGCTTGCGCGTCACGATATTGAGCACGCCGCCCATGGCATTGCTGCCATAGAGCACCGATGCCGGTGAGCGCAGCACCTCTACACGTTCGGCCATCAGCGTGTGGTAGCTGTCGGCAATGGTATGCCCGAACAGTCCTTGATAGTGTGGATGACCGTCGATGAGAATCATTATCTGTCCGGCGCCGCTCTCTGGCGTGCCGCTGCTGATGCCGCGCATGCTGATGGCTCCCGAACCGCCTCCGCTCACGCCGTAGCCCATCATCGAACGCGACGTGACAAACAGTCCGGGCACTTCGCGCATCACGGTGGGCAGGAGGCTTGGCTGGTGGTCGGCAGTGAGCGTCGGCCGGTCTAACACCGTGACGGTCATTGGTAGGTGGCGCAAGTCGGTGGTGCTGCGTGTGCCCGTCACCACTACTTCTTGCAGCGACAGCGTGTCGGCCGTCTCGGCCTTCATGCTTGTGCTGGCAGCTGCGGCCAGGGCCAGCAATAAAAAGGTCTTATTCATGTTGCTTAGTTCTTGTGATTAGTGAATAGTGATTAGTGAATAGTTATGATTACCTGCACAGGATATACGTTTGCTGAGTATCGGCGTACCAGCGAAGCAGCAGTGCTAATCATAACTATTCACTAATCACTATTCACTATTAACTATTGATACAGGTATCGTTTTATGCTCTTCTTCGGGGTCTTCTCGAATTCCTCTTTGTGGATTTCTATCTCGCTCACCTTCTCGTAGGCAGGCAGCATCTGGTTCAGCGTGTTGCGGTTCTGCTCCATCACGTCGTTCAGGTCTTTGGTGGTGAAGTTTAGGTGCTTGGCCTCGTCGAAGTCGGGATGCACCAGTGCTACGAGCTTCGTGTCGCGCTGCACCACGATGCTTTCCGTCACCAGTGCCAGCGAGTTCAGCTTGTCTTCTATCTCCTCGGGGTATATGTTCTGGCCATTGGCGCCCAGCAGCATGTTTTTCGAGCGCCCGTTTATGTACACGTTGCCATCGCCGTCCATCGTTCCCAGGTCGCCGGTGTGATACCAGCCGCTCTTGTCGATGGTCTGGCGTGTGGCCTCCTCATTTTTGTAGTATCCCAGCATCACGTTCAGGCCGCGTGCCAGGATCTCGCCGGGAATGTTCTCCGGGTCGGGCGAGTCTATCTTCACCTGCATGTGGAGGGCGGCGCGTCCGCATGAGCCAGGGGCGAAGTCGTGCCAGTCGGCATAGCAGATGATGGGGGCACACTCGGTGGCCCCATAGCCCACGGTATAAGGGAACTGTATGCGCTTGAGGAACTGCTCTACCTCTTGGTTGAAAGCGGCTCCGCCAATGATCACCTCGTACATGTTGCCGCCGAAGGCCTTCACCACCTCCTGGCAGATCATCTGGCGCACCTTCTGCGAGATGATGGGCATCTGCAGCAGCAGGCGCATGCGGTTGTTCTGTATCTTGGGGAACACTTTCTTCCTGATGATTTTCTCGATTACCAGTGGCACGGCAATGATGATCTTGGGTTTCACGTCGGCAAAAGCCTGTGCGATGATGGCTGGCGAGGGTATGCGGTTCAGGTAGTAGACATGGCATCCGTGCAGGAATTCGAAGATGAACTCGAAGGCCATGCCATACATGTGGGCCATGGGCAGTATCGATATGACGTTGTCGCCCTTGTTGATGGTCTCTCCCAACACGTCGCAGGCAAAGTCGAAGTTCGACCACAGTGCGCGGTAGGGAATCATCACTCCCTTCGAGAAGCCGGTGGTGCCGCTGGTGTAGTTGATGAGTGCCAGCTCGTCGGGGCTCTGCTCATGATAGTAGCTCACGTGCTCCTTTCGGAAGTATTTGGGATATTTCTTGCCGTAAAGCTCGTTCAGATGCTCGCGGGCGTAGGTGAGCTTGTCGGTGCGGCTCACCATGAGCGAATAGTCGCCATTGTTGATGATGCCTTCCAGTTCCGGCATTTGCTGGGGGTCGATGATGCTGGCCACGTGGTCGCCCACGAAAAGCAGGCGCGCGTCGCTATGGTTCACGATATTGTGAATCTGGTCGGCCATGAACTCGTGGAGTATCGGCACGGCCACGGCTCCGTAGGTGAGTGTGGCCAGGAAGGCAGCAGCCCACTGGCTGCTGTTGCGTCCGCAGAGGGCAATCTTGTCGCCCCGCTGTATGCCCGAGTTCTCGAAGAGAATGTGCAGCTTTTCTATCTTGCGGGCTACGTCGTGGAACTGCAAAGTCTGCCCCTTATAGTCGGTCAGGGCATCGGCATCCCAGTTCTGTATGATGCTTTTTTCAATCAGCTCGTTAAAGCTTGGAATGGTTTGTTCCATAGTACTATTTATGCTTGGTAAAGATATCTTTTTATGCTTTTCTTTGGCGTTTTCTGAAATTCCTCTTCGTGCAGTCTGATGGCGGCAATGCGGCAATAGTTGGGCAGCTGGCGGTTCAGTTCGGCCAGGTTCTGGCTCATGATGTCTTCCAGCTCGCCCTGGTTGAAGTTCATCTGCTCGTCGTGCTCAGGGTGCACCAATGCCACGAGCCGTTCGCCGTCTTGCAGCACAAGGCTCTCGGCCACCATGGGCATCGAGTTCAGCTTGTCTTCTATCTCCTCGGGGTAAATGTTCTGTCCGTTGGCCCCCAGCAGCATGTTTTTGATGCGTCCGCGTATGAAAATGTTGCCTTTTTCGTCGATGGTGCCCAGGTCGCCCGTGTGGTACCATCCTTCGGTGTCGAGGGCCTTTTGGGTGGCCTCGTCGTTGCGATAGTATCCCAGCATCACGTTGCGCCCCCGTGTGATGATTTCGCCTGGTGTGAGTAGCGGGTTGCTGCTCACGATGCGCACCTCCATGTCGTCGATGGCACGCCCGCACGACCCGGCCACATGGTCGCTCCAGTCGTTGTAGCTGATGAGCGGGGCACACTCGGTGGCACCATAGCCCACGGTGATGGGGAAGCCTATCTGCAGCAGGAACTCTTCTACTTCCTTAGAGAGAGCCGCGCCGCCCACGATGATTTCGTAGGCTCGCCCGCCAAAGGCTTCATATACCTGCTGACAGATTTTCTCTCTTACCTTCTTCTGCACCACGGGCATGGCCATGAGCAGCTTCATGCGGTTGCTCTGTATAAGCGGAAATACGCGTTTGCGTATGATTTTCTCGATGATCAGGGGGACGGTGACGATGAGCTGCGGCTTTATGTCGATGAATGCCTTCGCAATCAAGGTGGGCGAGGGCAGGCGGTTCAGGAAGAAAAGGTGGCAGCCATTGCAGAAGCCGAAGATAAACTCTATGCTCAGGCCGTACATGTGGGCCATGGGCAGGATGTCGAGCATTGACGAGCCGGCCTTCACGTGTTCGCCCAGTCGGCGCAGGCAGAACTCCAGGTTGCCCAGCAGGGCGCGGTAGGGCAGCATCACGCCTTTAGAAAAACCGGTAGTGCCGCTGGTGTAGTTGATGAGTGCCAGCTCATCGGGCTGGTCTTCGTGGTAGCTTACGTGTTCTTTTCGGAAAGCCTTGGGATATTTTGTGCCGAACATCATGTTCAGATGTTCGCGTGCATAGTCAAGATGTTCCGAGCGGCTCAGCTTCAGCGAGAAGTCGGGCAGGTTGACGATGCCTTCCAGATGGGGCATGGCTTCGGGGACTACTTCTTTTACAATAAAATCGCCCACAAACAGCAGCCGTGCCTCGCTATGGTTCACGATATTGTGTATCTGCTCGGCATTGAACTCATGAAGTATGGGCACGGCCACGGCACCGTATGTGAGTGTGGCCAGGAAGGCCACTGCCCAATGGGCAGAGTTGCGTCCGCAGATGGCTATCTTATCGCCCTTGGCGATGTTGCAGTTCTCAAACAGAATATGCAGCTTTTCTATTTTCCGTGCCACATCATGGAATTGCATCGTCTGGCCTTCGTAGTCGGTCAGCGCATCGGCATCCCAGTTCTGTATGATCGTTCTGCAAATGTATTGGTTGAAACTCAAACCAGTTTTCATTGCACAAATTTCAAAATTTTGTGCAAAGGTAATCTCTTTTCTGCACATCTGCAAATTTTTTGTGCAGTTTTTTGTGTTTTAATGCATTTAGGTGCATTTTTTATATATTTTTTGGATAAACGGAACAGAATGGTTACGACTCTGCTATCATAAAATAAGGACAGAAATTCATTATAATAATTTCTGTCCCTTTTTTTCTGTCGTGAAAAGTTACATAGGAAGTGTTTTACACTCGAGATAATGAGTCTTCTTTTTCGTTTGCACTTGAGTCATGTCGTGTCATTTGAGTATTTCTCGCGCCCGGGCCAAAGCCAGGTCGATGTGATTGCAGATGTTTTCTTCGCCTAACAATTGGTTGAAGCCGTTTCGCTTGAGCACCGCCTCCACCTTCGGCACCACGCCCGAGAGCACGATGGTTATTCCTTCGCGCTGGCTCATGATGCAGAGGTTCTCGAGGTTGTGCAGTCCGGTTGAGTCGATGAAAGGCACCTTGCGCATGCGTATGATGCGAACCTTAGGCCGCTGTCCGTAGCGCCCCGTGATGTCTTCGAACCGGTTGCCGGCTCCGAAGAAATACGGGCCGTTGATCTCGTAGACCTCCACATGCTCGGGAATGGTGAGGTGTTCCAGGTTGCCCTGCTGCATGTCGGCATCCTCGTTCAGGTCTATCTCGTCGTAGATGGCCTTCACGTCGGTGGTCTCGCTCATGCGGCGCATGAAGAGCAGGCAGGCGCAGAGCAGGCCCACCTCGATGGCCACGGTAAGGTCGAACACGATGGTGAGCAGGAAGGTGAGCACCAGCACGGTGACATCGCTCTTGGGGTTGCGCATCAGTGCCAGGAACGAGCGCCAGCCGCTCATGCCATAGCTCACCACTACCAGCACGCCGGCCAGGCAGGCCATGGGTATATACTGTGCCAGGGGCATGAGAAACAGGAAGATGAGCAGCAGCACCACGGCATGAATGATGCCGGCCACGGGCGTGCGCCCACCATTATTGATATTGGTCATGGTGCGGGCGATGGCTCCCGTGGCCGGTATGCCGCCAAAGAGGGGCGACACGATGTTGGCAATGCCTTGTCCTATCAGCTCGGTGTTGGAGTTGTGGTGGTCGCCTATTACACCGTCGGCCACGGTGGCCGATAGCAGACTCTCGATGGCTCCCAGCACGGCAATGGTCATGGCTGGGGCTACGAGGCCCTTGATGGTGTCCCACGACAGTTCTGGCACCGTGGCCCCGGGCAGCTGCGAGCTGATGCTGAAACGGTCGCCAATGGTCTCGATAGTCGTGATGCCGGCATACTGTTTCAGCAGCAGGGCCATCACCGTCATCACGATGATGGCTACCAGCGAGCCTGGCACGCGACGGCTCAGCTTGGGGGTCACGGCGATGATGGCCACGCTGGCCAGGCCTATCACGGTGCTCCAGGGGTCGATGTCTGAAAGGTGCTGGAAGTAGACGATCCACTTCTCTATGAAATCGGCAGGCACGCCACCTTCTATTTGCATGCCCAGCAGGTCTTTCACCTGTGTGGTGAAAATGGTCACGGCAATGCCGCTGGTGAAGCCCACGATGATGGGGTAGGGGATATACTTGATGATGGTGCCCAACCGCAACAGTCCGAAGCCTATGAGAAAGACGCCGGCCATGAGCGTGGCGATGGTGAGGCCCTGCATGCCATACTGGTTGATGATGCCGGCCACGATTACGATAAAGGCTCCGGTGGGACCGCCTATCTGCACCTTGCTGCCGCCGAAGAGCGAGATGGCCAGTCCGGCCACGATGGCCGTGATGATGCCCTTCTCGGGCGATACACCGCTGGCTATGCCAAAGGCTATGGCCAAGGGCAGGGCAACGATGCCCACAATAAGACCCGCCATCAAGTCGGCCACGAACGTCGGCTTGTCGTAATGCTTAACAGCCGGAATGAATTTCGGCTTGAAATCGAATGTTTTCATCTGAAAGTGTTATTATCCTAAAAATTGCGGTGCAAAGGTACGGCTTTTTCCCCATACCGACAAATAAAGCATGAAAAAAACGCTAAAATGTTTGGCACATACCTAATTATTTATTACTTTTGCAGCATCAACACGCAGAAAATGCAAAAAAACTATTGTTTAATTTCTAAATAGGATAAAGAGTATGAAGAAATTTTACTTGATCGCTGCCTTGGCATTCACCACGTTGGCAGCAAGCGCTCAGCAGAAACTTTATTTGAGCACCTACAATGGCACAAATCTGGAGCAGTTTGATGGCAAGATGTGCGACGTATCGGTAAGTCGCTATGTCTTTACTGGCTGGAACACCATCGCCCTGCCTTTCAATCTCGACGAGGCTGAGGTGAATACCATTTTTGGCGACAACTGCCGGCTTGAGAAGCTCGTGGCCGCCGAGCAGTCGGGCAACAGTCTCGTGGTCAGCTTCCAGGATTGCAAGGAAGAGGGCATGAAGGCCAATACCCCCTACATATTATATTATAGTGGTGAGCCGGGCACAAAGAAAATCGCCAAGCATGCCACAGTGGCCGATGGCGAGGCAAGCATCAGTGTGATGGTGAAGGGGTCGGCAGAGACCGTCACCATGAGCGCTGCCAAGTCGAAGCTTGAGGGTACGGGCCTTTATGGCGTGCTGGCAAGGGACAACAGCGAGGCAAAGTTTGTGAAGGTGGGCGACACGGCCAACATCTTCTACGCCACCCGCTGCTACATCAAGCTCTCGCAGGATGAAACCACGCAGCTGATAACCCGTCACCTTGCCGCTGGCGAGACTACTGGCATTGCTGCCGTAACTGCCAAGGGTGAGCGCGTCGACGTGTATACTGTAGGCGGTCAGAAAGTGGCTTCCGACCTGAATGCAAGTCAGGTGAACAGCCTGAAGCCCGGCATCTACGTGGTGAAGGGTCAGAAGATTCTGGTGAAGTAAATAAAAGAAGGAATACTTGAGACGAATACTATTGTTGGCCGCCTGGCTGCTGCCCCTTGTGTTGATGGCGCAGCCCCGGCCCAAGATAGGATTAGCGCTGGGCGGTGGCGGTGCCAAGGGTGCCGCCACCGTAGGCGTTTTAAAGGTGCTGGAGCAGGCGGGCATTCGGCCCGACTACATCGCCGGCACCAGTATTGGTGCCATCGTGGGCGGCCTCTATGCCGCTGGCTACAGTGCCGAAGAACTCGACACGATGTTCTGCAGGCAGCAATGGTTGTCGCTGCTTACCGACAGGCGCGAAGACCTCTCGGGCTATCCCTATAAGCGGGAAGGAGGCAACACCTATGTGTTTGGCTTTCCCGTGGTAGTGGCCGATTTTGCCAATCACGGCTTCGGTGCCTTGAGGGGTGAACGCATAGAGCAGGTCGTCGACTCGATGCTTGGCATCAAGGGTAAGGTGGAGTTTGAAGAGCTGCCCATACCTTTCCGCTGCGTGGCTGCCGAGATGAAGACGGCTCGCGAAGTAGTGCTCAAGGACGGCTCGCTGCCCCGTGCCATGCGTGCTTCGATGGCCATACCCGGACTGTTTAAGCCTGCCGACTGGCAGGGCATGAGCCTGATAGACGGTGGAATGATGAACAACCTTCCCGTGGATGTGGTGAAGGACATGGGAGCCGACATCGTGATAGCGGTAGACTTGCAGCAGAACGAGATGCGCCCCAGAAAGGAAAGGCAGAACCCCCTGTCGGGCCTGACCGATTTGCTGGGAGTTGGCGACATGGTCGACTGGGTGATGAACCGTCCCGACATAAAGAAATACCTGGAAAACAAAGCCTCGGCCGATGTCTATATCTGTCCGTCACTCGATGGCTTCGAAGTGTCGAGCTTTTCGCATGCTGCCGTCGAGCAGATGATAGCCATAGGAGAGGGTGCTGCACGGAAGCAATTACCCCGGCTCAGGACAATAGCAGGCCAAGGGCAACCATAAGACCATAGACAAAGATGTTTCTGGCCGTCTGGCCCAGACACCTGTTCAGTTCTCGTCCCTGCCAGATGCGCTTCATCTCGAGCCAGGTGAACACGTGAAGCACCAGATAAACGAAGGGCAGCACAAACGCCAGTACATGGCCATTGGCCCAAAACACCAGGCCCATGAGGCAGGCGGCGATGCCCACGCCCAGATAGAGCCATAGCGTGGCCTTCGGTCCGATGCGCACCACCAGCGTATTCTTTCCCGCATCGCGGTCAGTGTCTCGGTCGCGGAAGTTGTTCACCAGCAGCAGTGCGTCGATGACCACGCCGCAGGCCATACCGGCTGTCAGCACTTCCGGAGTGACCGTGTGCAGCTGCACATAATAGGTGATGCTCACCGGCACCAACCCGAAGAACACCAGCACCAACACGTCGCCAAGACCCATGTAGGAGAGATGGGTGGTGTAGAGAAAGCAGAACACCACACACACAAGTCCCACAAGAATCATCTCCAATCCTCCATAATCATCATAGGCAAGTGGCAGGCCCACAGCGCAGGCCAGGCAGGTGGTCAGGGCGATGGCATGTTTCATACGCTCTACGCTTATCCATCCCTGTGTGCAGGCACGCTCGGGGCCGAGGCGTGTGGCACGGTCGTCGGTGCCCTTTACGTAGTCGAACAAATCGTTCACAAAGTTGGCATCGATCTGCATGATAAAGGCAAACAGCAGGCACAGCACTGCTGCAGTCCAGCTGAAGACTCCCGCGTCACCATACAATAGGGCATCGCTATATGCCAGCGACAAGCCTATCATCACGGGTACGGCAGCACCCGAAAGCGTCTTTGGACGGGCGGCCAGCAGCCAAGCGCGGGGTGAGTTCTGTTTTATGGTTTTTTCGTTCATCGTGTTGCTTTTTTCTTGAATTATTTTGCAAAAGTAGAGATTTCTTTGTATATTTGCAAAAATAATACGAAAAACTATGCTAAAAAATACACCTTCGCTCGATTTGGTGGAGTTCGTCGAGACCCAGATACTGCCCCGTTATGCCAATTTCGACAAAGCCCATTCGCTGGAGCATGTCACCCGGGTGGTGCGCCGCTCACTGGAGATGGTGAAGACCACCGGAGCCGACATCGACATGGTGTATGTCGTGGCAGCCTATCACGACATAGGCATGTCGGGCCCCCGGGCCATTCATCACCTCACCGGCGGCAAGATTCTGGCCCAGGATGCCCGGTTGCGGCGGTGGTTCTCGGCCGAACAGCTGAAAATCATGCGCGAGGCCGTGGAAGACCACCGCGCATCGGCATCGCACAGCCCGCGCAGCATCTATGGCAAGATTGTGGCCGAGGCCGACCGCGACCTCTCGCCCGACGTGGTGTTCCGCCGTACCGTGCAGTTCGGGCTGGCCAACTATCCCGGGCTGGACCGCGAGCACCAGTGGCAGCGATTCCGCGAGCACATGGACAACAAGTATTCCCAGCATGGGTACATACGCCTCTGGATACCAAACTCGCCCAACGAGCGCAGCCTGGCCGAACTGAGAAACATCATTGCCGATGCACGGATGCTAAGAAAACAGTTCGACCAAATCTACGACGACGAGACACGATAAACCTGTATTATTCATAGGAGTGCTTAGCTTGGTTTATTCGCATATTTGCCAATATGATGAATAATGTAGGACAGACTGTTTTTTAATAGCTTCTGGCAAAATAAATGGCGCAAAATCGCGTTATTTATTATTGATGAAACTATCAGGACCACGATATATGCTACTCATGGCCATGCTGCTGGCAAGCCTGCAGCTGCTGGCCCAGAGTTTTACGCTGAAAGGCAAGGTGAGCGATTCCGATGGCAATGCCCTGGAACTGGCCACGGTGAGCTGTCTGAAACAGGGAAAGCTGACGCTGACCAACCTGAAAGGCGAGTTCAGCATGCAGCTGCACTCGGCCGACTCGGTGGTGGTGCGCTTTTCCATGGTGGGCTACAAGGCGCGCGAGCGCGTGCTGCGCAACCCGCGTTCCACCCAGACGCTGCAGGTGGTGATGCAGCCCCTCGACGACCTCGACGAGGTAGTCATTACCGAGCGCCGCAGGCAGACCACCCAGATGGAGCAGCTCGACGTGAAAGACCTGAAGGCGGTGCCCTCGGCAAGCGGCAACGCCGTCGAGGAGCTCATACAGCAGCAGGCCGGCGTGTCGACGCACAACGAGCTATCGAGCCAGTACAACGTGCGCGGCGGCTCGTTCGACGAGAACTCTGTATATATTAATAATGTGGAAGTGTACAGGCCATTGCTTATACGCTCCGGACAACAAGAGGGCCTTTCGGCCATCAACCCCGACATGGTAGAGAAGATAGGGTTCTCGTCGGGGGGATTCTCGGCCAAGTACGGCGACAAGATGTCGTCGGCACTCGACATTACCTACAAGCGGCCGAAGAAGTTCGAAGCTTCGGCCATGGCATCGCTCCTCGGTGCCAATGCCTACCTGGGCGTGAGCACGAAGAAGTTCTCGATGAGCCACGGCCTGCGCTACAAGACCAACCGCTACCTCTTAGGCTCGCTTGAGACGACGGGCGAATACCGCCCCAACTTCTTCGACTATCAGACCTACATCACCTACGAGCCCAACCGCCGGTGGACGCTGAGCCTGTTGGGCAACATCTCGGAAAACCACTACAACTTCACCCCAAAGGACCGCGAGACATCGTTTGGCACCATGGAAGACGTGAAGGCCTTCACCGTCTATTTCGACGGACAGGAGAAAGACATCTTCCGCACCCTCTTCGGTACTGCCGGCATCACGAGGAACTTTGGCGACTCCACCCACCTGAAGCTGCTCTACTCGGCATTCCATACCAAGGAGCAGGAGGCCTACGACATTCAGGGGCAGTACTGGCTCGACGACACACAGTCGAGCGAGCAGCTGGGCGTGGGAACCTACATGGAGCATGCCAGGAACTACCTCACGGCCAACGTGCAGAGCCTGAAGCTGGTGTTCGACAAGAAGCTGCGCAAGCACGAGATAGAAGGAGGCCTCACTATGAAGTGGGAGCACATCAAGGAGCAAAGCCGCGAGTGGGAGATGCGCGACTCGAGCGGCTATAGCGTGCCCCACACCTCAAACCGGCTCGACCTTATCTACACCCTGTCCAGCAACAACGACATGTCGTCGCGGCGCTTCGAGGGCTACGCCCAGGACACCTACCGCTGGGCCTCGGGCGGCGACGACTATGCCGAGGGCGACGACGAAGAGCCGCAGAAGAGCTACTACACGCTGAACTATGGCGTGCGCTTTGCCCACTGGTCATATAACGGCGAGACGCTCGTCTCGCCACGCGCCTCGCTGGCCGTCGTGCCTTCGTGGAACAACAACGTGACGATGCGCTTCGCCGCCGGGCTCTACTATCAGGCTCCTTTCTATAAGGAGCTGCGCGACACCGTCACCATGGCCGGCATCACCGTGGCAAAGCTCAACGACCGCATCAAGAGCCAGCGCTCGCTACAGTTCATCGCCGCCATGGACTATCGGTTCCGCATGCTCAGGCGTCCATTCAAGTTCACGGCCGAAGCCTACTACAAGGCACTCTCCAACCTCATTCCATACAACGTGCAGAACGTGAAGGTGACCTACTACGGACAGAACATGACCTCGGGCTATGCCCTGGGGCTCGACCTGAAGCTCTATGGCGAATTTGTGCCGGGCACCGACTCGTGGCTCTCGTTCTCGCTTATGCGCACAGAGCAGAAGTTCAACGGCCTGTGGGTGCCCATGCCCACCGACCAGCGCTATAGCGTGAACCTGCACTTCACCGATTATTTCCCTGGCACCGAGCGCTGGAAGATGACGCTGCGCCTGGCCTTTGCCGACGGACTGCCCTTCGGCGCCCCACACCGTGGCCTGGAGGCACAGAACTTCCGCGCCCCCGCCTACAAAAGGGCCGACATTGGCATGAGCTTCCTCGCCGTGCGCAACAAGAAGACGGTGAAGAACCTCTGGATAGGGCTCGACTGCCTGAACCTCTTTGGCATATCAAACGTGAACAGCTACTACTGGGTCACCGATGTCTCCAGCAGGCAGTGGGCCGTGCCCAACTATCTCACAGGGAGGCAGATCAACGGGAAGGTGATCGTGGAATTTTAGCCCGCATGATCGTTTCCTTATCTCATAGTAGCACCACTCACTGCTGAGAGGGTTGTACTTAATCACAAAGAAGAAAAAAAACAGAAAGGTCTGCGCCCCAGCATGAGAAGACGCAGACCTTTTCCTATAAGTGATATTACTTCACTACCGCTCGGTTTACCGCTTGTCTCCGACAAGAACCTTCTTTCTGTTTTTGATGAACAGACCCTTTGTGGGCTGCATCACGCGGCGACCCTGCAGGTCGTAGACGGAGGCGTCCTTGGTATCGGCAGCCGTATTGACTGTGCTGATGCCAGTGGTCTCGCCCTCAAAGACGATTTTCAGTGCACGGGCATTGTTGGGCGACTTCTCGAGCTGAATCCAGCACTTGCCTGCGGACAGCACGCCGGCATCCTTCACCCATACGAAGCTGCTGCCGCCGGAGAGCACGTAGTGGTCG
>CAMJLB010000070.1 GCA_946406555.1 uncultured Prevotellaceae bacterium
CTGCTATTGCTATAGTATATAGGAGTTTGCACCTGTACACAGTCGAATGCTTACGCAAAATAAGTCATTTTTCAGATAATAGCCAAGAGAATTCAGGAAAAATTACCTTTTCCTCAGTCAAAAACATCAAGGTGGAGGCTACGACGGACGCCATGAGCCTTTCTTCCCATGTCGCTTATCAGATAGTCTAATTATAATCGTACTTCTGTAGAATTGATACTGGCAGCATCGTGATAGACGAGCCGGATAAGGGTGACTATCATTTCCATTTTTGAGTAGATTTTTATGTTTAAAAATCAGCGAAAATCAAAAATATTTTCTCGTTTTCGCTGATTTTTAAGCAAAAAATGCATGAGCCTAAAATATCGACGTCAGCGTCTCGGCCACGGGGCGCATCGTGCCCGCCTTTGCTAAGGTTGAGTTTTTTCCAAAACGGACGCAAATACGACATTTTGGAAAAAACTTAATCATAAAGCACCTATCCATTTCTTTAGACAACAATACCCAGGTAGTTGGCGAAAGCTGATGTCTCTGCATCGGTTTTCGCCCACTGGGCTATTTCGGCTGTTCGGCCTCGAGCTTTTCCACTGAGCCGGTGATGGGGTTGAGCCAGAGGTGTGTGGTGTAGTGCTTGTTGAAGAGCTCTCCGCTGAGCAGCTCCACGTTGCCGAACTGTGCGCAGGGGAACTCTATCTGCGAGAGGATGTCGCGCCCCCTGTAGATGGTGCTGCGCATCTTTCCCGCCACGTTCACGTAGACGCCGCTCTCCGGCTGCTTGCGCTTGCTGCCCCCGGCGGCCTCGTCGTCTACGGGCGGCACGGTGTTCAGGTCTTCGGTGCCTATGTAGTAAGGCTCGCCCGAGAGGTCGTCGGCATCGACCATTCCCAGCTTCTGCGACAGGCGGAAGAGCACCTGCTTGGGCAGCGGGCCGTCGGGGGCGACGGTGAGAATGGTCTCGGTGGTGTCGCAGGTGGTGGTACCGCTGAAGAGCTGCGTGAGCACGCGGTCCTGCTGCTCGAGGTTCTTCAGCATGAGCTGCATCTGCGCGCCGTCGGTGGGCATGAAGTCGGCCTGTCCCTTGATGAGCAGGTTGCGGTTCTCTCGCAGGTCGTATATCTCTCGTGCGGTGAGCTCGGCCATCTTCGCCGTGCTGCCGGCAGCGAGAATCTCCTCGTTCATGAACTGCCGTGGGTTCGGTGCCGGTTGCTTCCTGCCGGGTTCGAAGGGTTCGGGCAGCTCTGTCGGCGTGGGCGTGGCATTGATGGCCAGCAGCACGCCGTCGTCGCTGAGCACCACGTTGGAGGCAGCCGTCTTCACGTTGTATTTCACCGAGAATCCTTTCTGCGGGTCGGGGATGCCGATGGGTGTCTGCCTGACGCTCACCACGCGGTAGCTCTCCCAGGGTTCCTGTGCCACGTTGTTCAGCCTGAGGTAGCGCTGGGCATACTTGCAGAAGTCGCCCGGCTTGTAGGTGGTCTTCTCTACGAGAATGCTCACGCGGATGGCCGTCTTGGGCAGGAAATACACAAAGCCGTCTGAGGTGATGCCGGGCTGGTAGTCGCTCACTGCCGTCTGTGCTGCTGCGGGCTGTATGGATAGGAGGCAGTTTGCTGCGAGGAGTGTTGTTGCCAATAATTTCTGACGGATAGAGATCTTCTTCATATTTACACAATTCTTTTTAGTATGATTTGCAGCCAGGTTTTTCTATTGCATTTCTCGCCTTCACGAAAGGGTCTGGAGGCGTTTGAATGCTTTTGGCAGATACTGAATGATGTCGGAGGCAATGAGGCTTTCCTCTCCCAGCTCTTCAGCCGCCAGGTCGCCTGCCAGTCCGTGCAGGAAGACGCCGAGCATTGTGGCCTCGGCCTGGTTGTAGCCCCTGGCCAGCAGTCCGGTGATGATGCCCGTGAGCACGTCGCCGCTGCCTGCGGTGGCCATGCCGGCATTGCCCGTAGAGTTGAACACGATGTGCCCGTCGGGCATGCAGATGGCGGTATGGTGGCCTTTCAGCACCACGTAGCCCTGCAGTCTCTCGGCCAGCTCGCGTGCTTTCTGCAGTCGTTCGTGGCTGTCGAGGCTCTGTCCTTCCATCCGGTCGAGCTCCTTGGGGTGTGGTGTCAGGATGATGCCCTTTGGCAGCTGCTGCATCCATGCCCTCCGGTTGGCCAGAATGTTCAGCGCGTCGGCATCGGCCACGATGGGGCACTGTGCGCGCCTCAGCTGTGCTATGAGCGTGATGGCCGTCTGCTCGCCGATGCCCAGTCCCGGGCCTATGCCCATGGCCTGGAAGTCCTCGGTGGCCACTCCCTCTGAGAAGGCGGTTTCTTCGCGGTCCATCTGCACGATGGCCTCGGGCACGCTGGCCTGCAGAATGGCCACGTTGCGCTTTGGCGTGTGCACGGTCACCTTGCCGGCTCCGGCGCGCATGCAAGCCTTCGTTGCCAGTATGGCGGCACCGGCCATGCCATAGCTGCCGGCGATGATGAGGGCGTGGCCCATCTGCCCTTTGTGGGCAAAGGTGTTGCGTGGCTTGAGCAGGCGTCGCGCGTCGTCCTGTTCCAGTATGGTGTAGCTGGTGTCTATCTTCTCGATGCCCTCGGGGCTGAGCTGTATGTCGAGCACGCGCAACTGGCCTATGTAGACCTGGTTCTCAGGGAAGAGGAACGCCAGCTTCTTGTGCTGCAGCGTGAGGGTGAGGGTGGCGCGCACGATGTTGGCGCTCACGTTGTAGGTGTTGTCTTCCGGCATGAGTCCCGAAGGTACGTCGATGCTTACCACCTCGGCCTTCGACTGGTTGATGTACTTCACCAGCGAGGCGAAGCCTCCGGCGAGCGGCTTGTTCAGACCCGAGCCGAAAAGGCCGTCGACGACGAGCATGCCCTTGTCGAGGCGTGGCGGGTCGAACTCCTGGGTCACCTCCGTGAGCAGCGAGCGTCCCTTTTTGTCGATGAGTCGTTGCCGGTTTTCCATGCAGTCGGCCGAGAGGTGCCCAGTGATGTTGAAGAGGTAGGTCTGCACCTGGTAGTCCTGCTCGTTCAGCATGCGAGCCACGGCCAGCGCGTCGCCGCCGTTGTTGCCCGGCCCGGCAAACACCACCACGGGCACGCTCTTGGCCCAGCGCTCGGTGATGGCTTTGGTCAGGACCCGTGCGACTCGCTCCATCAGGTCTATAGACTTGATGGGTTCATGTTCTATGGTGTAGTTGTCTAGTTCCTTAATCTGTGAGCTTGTAAATATTTTCATGTCTGCATTCTATTAAAGCGGTGCAAAATTAAGAAAAAAAAATGATTACACCGCCATAAAGTCCTTTTTATTCGCCGCAGGAGTACAATTTTATGATATAGGTTTATAAAGATGCCTCCTTTTCTTTGCCGTTTCAGATTTTTATTCGTACCTTTGCCGCCCATAAGAAACTGAACTACAAATGGCAATGACACACAAAACTTTTTCCAGCCTGCTCTGCCTTGGCTTGCTCTCGCTGCTGCTCTTGGCGTGTGGCAGTTCGTCGCGCCGGGCCGAGATCGATGCCCGTTGGGCAGCCTTGAAACACAAGCAAGACAGCACCCTGCTTGCCACGCAGCAGGAACTGGCCGTGGTAGACAGCACCTTGCAGGCCGTGAGCCGGCAATATGAGCAGCTGAAGACGAGCGTGGAACAGCGCCGAGCACAGCTGCAGGCCACGCCGACAGAGCTGACCGCCCTGACGCGCCTGCGCCTGCGCCGCGACTCGCTGCAGACACAGTGGCAAGCACTGGGCGCCAAGATAAAATACATACGCAAGAAGCAGGGCGAACTGCCGCAAAAATAGGCGTGACCTTATATTTATGCACCGCCACGCTGCATAAATATCCGGCGAAAACCGCTGAGATTTAAAAATTCGGAAGCGCGCAGCTGCTTGCCCGAAATTTTGAAATCTCAGCGGTTTTCGTAAATCAATGATATTCAGTAGATTGTGAAATCATAAAAAAACTATGCTGCGATTCAGCCTATCTTGGGTTGCAATTCTGGCTGTATTGCACTGCAATTCAGCCTGTTTTGTGCTGCAAAACAGCATCAGTTGCACCCCAAGACAGGCTGAACAAGCGAACCGTTCTACAAGAGTGGCAGCATCGGGGAGGCACTTCATGGTGCAAGGGAGGCTAAATTGCGTTGTCGGCGGCTATCGAAGGCATTGCCAGAGCGGCTGTGACGGCCTGCTGCCGTTCTAAAACGCAAATTTCGTTTGTCTTGAAAATCGAAAAACAGAATGCATATTCATGCAGCTCGACGAGAATAGCGAACCTATTTCAGAATAAAATATTAAGGACTTATTGCGTTCGCTCGGCCTAAAAGGACGCTTTATTTGCAAAGAATCTTCGAAAAATGCTCGTTATTTACAAGCTTTTTTCGTAATTTTGCAGCGAAAAGAGAAAGATACTATGGATACGGTGAAAATAAAAGACAAGACGTTTCGGGTGTCGATGCCCGAGGCACAGATAAAATGGCGCGTGAAAGAGCTGGCGCAGCAGATATCGAAAGACATGGAAGGCAAGAACCCGCTGTTTCTGGCCGTGCTCAACGGCTCGTTCATCTTTGCCGCCGACCTGATGCGCGAGATGACCATACCTTGCGAGATCTCGTTTGTGAAACTGGCCAGCTATCAGGGCACGATGTCGACCGGCAAGGTGAAAGAGATGATAGGCATCAACGAAGACCTTACAGGCCGCACCGTCATCATACTGGAAGACATCGTGGAGACGGGGCAGACGATAAAGCAGATGATCGAGTCGCTGGGGACGCGCAACCCGAAGGCGGTGCACATCTGCACGCTCTTCTTCAAGCCCGAGCGGCTGACCACCGACTTGCAACTCGACTACGTGGCCTTCGAGATACCGAATGATTTCATCGTGGGCTATGGCCTCGACTACGACCAGCACGGCAGGGGACTGAAAGACCTGTACACGCTGGACGGCCCCGAAAAATAAGAACATAGAAAAAACAACAAGAATAATGAAGAATATCGTGATTTTCGGTGCCCCCGGCTCAGGCAAGGGCACCCAGAGCGACAAGCTCATTGAGAAGTATGGACTGGAGCATATCTCGACAGGCGACGTGCTGCGGGCCGAGATAAAGAAAGGCAGCGACCTGGGCCGTACCGCCCAGCAGTACATAGACCAGGGCCAGCTCATTCCCGACGACCTGATGGTGTCGATACTGGCCAGCGTCTACGACTCGTTCGGGCGCGAGCACAAGGGCGTCATCTTCGACGGGTTCCCCCGTACCATTCCGCAAGCCGAGGCACTGAAGCAGATGCTGGCCGACCGCGGCGACCAGGTGGCCGCCATGCTCGAGCTCGACGTGCCCGAGGATGAGCTGATGAAGCGGCTGCTGCTGCGCGGCCAGCAGAGCGGCCGGGCCGACGACAACGAGGCGACGATCAAGAAGCGCCTCGTGGTGTACCATTCGCAGACGCAGCCGCTCATAGAGTGGTACAGCAAGGAGGGAGTGCACTATCACATCAACGGCCTGGGCGAGCTCGACCGCATCTTTGCCGACATCTGCCAGGTGGTAGACAGCCTGTAGGATTCTTCTCCCGAAAAAGCCAGACAAGATGAATATCAGAGTACTTGCCATCGACGACGAGCCTCTGGCCTTGCAGCAGCTGGCGGCATACATCAGGAAGATACCCTATTTCGAACTGGTGGCCGAGTGCCAAAGCGCCCTCGAGGCTCGCGAAGTGATGGACAGGGAGCCTGTGGATGCCATCTTCTGCGACATCAACATGCCCGACCTCAATGGCATGGAGTTTGTGCGCCAGCTGGCCGTGCGGCCGGTCGTGGTGTTCACCACGGCCTATTCGGAATATGCCATCGAGGGCTATAAGGTAGATGCCGTAGACTATCTGCTGAAGCCATTCGGATTCAACGACTTCCAGCGCGCGGCCATGAAGGTGAAGCATCAGATGGTGGACGTGGAAGCCCCTCGACCCGCCGGACGGGAAACACAGGAAGAAGACTCCATCTTCATAAAAACCGACTATCGCATGGTGCGCATCAGCATCAGCGACATTCGGTATGTAGAGGGCATGAGCGAATACCTGAAGCTGCATCTCGACAGTCAGCCCAAGCCTATCGTCACCCTGCTCTCGATGAAGAAGATGGAGGAGTTTCTGCCACAGCACTTCATGCGCATACACCGCAGCTATATCGTGAACCTCGACAAGATTATTGAAGTGAACAAGAACCGGGTGATTCTGGATGCCGACACCTACCTGCCCATAGGCGACAACTATAAGGAGCAGTTCCAGCAATACCTCGACACGCGCTTTCTTGGTAAATAAACGTGATAGCCTGTGCAGACACTTATAAAAAACATCGGCACGCTGGTGGTAGACCAGCACCGGCAGAGCTGCCTCTGTGGCAGCGACATGAGCAGGACAGACACCATCGGCGATGCCTGGCTGCTCGTGGAAGACGGCCGCATAAAAGATTTCGGCTCGTCGGCCCGGCCTCACCCTCACCCCCAGCCCCTCTCCGCGCTCCACGTCATCGATGCCGAAGGCGGCATGGTGCTGCCGTCGTTTTGCGACAGCCATACCCATTTGGTGTATGCCGAAAGCCGGGAAGACGAGTTCGTAGACAAGATACGGGGGCTGAGCTATGCCGAGATAGCGCGGCGTGGCGGCGGCATCCTGAACTCTGCCGACCGGCTGCATGAGCTGAGCGAAGACGAGTTGTACCAGCGTGCCATGGTCCGCATCGGCGAGATTGTGAGCAAGGGCACCGGGGCGGTAGAGATAAAGAGCGGCTACGGCCTGAACACGGAAGACGAGCTGAAGATGCTGCGCGTCATACAGCGCATCAAGCAGACCGCACCACTCAAGGTCATGGCCACCTTCCTGGGGGCTCATGCCGTGGGCAGGGCCTATGCCGGACGGCAGAGCGACTATGTCGACCTGGTTGTGAACGAAATGATTCCCGAGGTGGGACGGCTGAAGCTGGCCGACTTTATCGATGTGTTTTGCGACGAGGGCTTCTTCACGCCCGAAGAGACAAGCCGCATGCTCGAGGCCGGGGCCAAGTGGGGCATGCGCCCAAAGATTCATGGTCAGGAGCTGGCCGACTCGGGTGGGGTGGAGGTGGCCGTCGCCCATCATGCCCTCAGCGTAGACCATCTCGAGAGCATGACCGAACGCGACATAGCACTGCTTCGTGCTCCGCTCGGCCGCGCTCGACCAAGGGTCGCTTGCTACCGAAGGGACGCAAGAAGGACGCTTGCAAGGCCAGAACGCTCAACTATCAACACTCAACCCTCAACCATCCCCACCGCCCTGCCCGGCACGTCGTTTTTCCTGAACATGCCTTTCGCCCCGGCCCGCCGCATCATCGATGCCGGGCTGCCTCTGGCACTGGCCAGCGACTACAATCCCGGTTCCACGCCCTCGGGCGACATGAAGTTTGTGGTGTCGCTTGCCTGCATCAAGATGGGGTTGCTGCCCGCCGAGGCGTTCAACGCCGCCACGCTGAACAGTGCCGCTGCCATGGGGCTGAGCCATGACTATGGGTCGATAGCACGGGGCAAGGTGGCCAACTTCTTCATCACTCAGCCCATGAAGAGCCTCAGCTTCCTGCCATACGCCTACACCACGCCTATCATAAAACAGGTGTTTTTGAATGGAGTGGGGGTTGAGTGATGATGTTTGCTTCTACGTTGGTATCTTTGCTCAACGCTTAACAAAACATCGCTCAACCCGTTCGAAAAGAGCTACCCCTATCATGGCGGTGACAATGCCCAGCAGCACGTCGATGACGTAGTGGTGAGAGGTATAGACAGCAGTGAACCAGATGCCTACCGTGATGAAGGCGCATGTGGCTATCAGCGGCCACGGCTGTCGGCTGAGCACGGCATAGATGGTGGCCACGAGCATATAAGAAGCGTGCATCGACGGAACTGCAGCGAAGATGTTGGAGTTGTTCACATAGATGCTTTCAAAAACAGGAAAGCCCACGAGCTGGTCGAAACGCCCCAGGCCCGCCACATTGCCAGGCGTGTCGAAGTTGGGCACGAACCCATGCTCCAATACGTACCATGGCGGGGCAGCGGGGTGTATGTAGTAGCCCATGAAGCCAATCAGGTTCACCAACAGGAAAGCCCAGCTGAGGCGTGCAGCCCATCCGCGCTGCCCTCGGAAGAACAGCCACAGCACAAGGGCGATGGGACCGGGCACCCAGCACAGGTAGCTTAGCCCTGCCAGCAGGTCGGCCAGGGCGCAGTGGTGCTGGTTGAAATACGCGCAAGGGATGACCGTTCCTTGTTCTGTAGCTATGCCGAAAAGCGCCAATTCGGCCTCATAAAGCCCCCGTGTGTCGACATCGTTGACCAGGTAGTTGGGATAGAGCCGCATCCAGTCGTAGCACATCTCAAACAGCACGAAGGGCAGCAGCGTCAGTGCCAGGCGCCGCGTAACGGGATGGGCGAAGTAGAGCGCATCGAACAGCACGACCATAAGCACCTGCGCAGGCAGCAGGCCTACCACCAGCCACTGAAACAGAAGGAAAAGGAGGGAGAGAAGGAGGACTATACCCCCGACAGCCTTATCCCAAAAAGCCTCACCCCCGACAGCCTCACCCCCAAGAGCCTCACCCCCGGCCCCTCTCCAAGGGGAGAGGGGAGTATATAGCTTTGTAGGTTGAGTGCTGCGCTTAGACTGAGTGTTTTGCTTAGACTGAGATTTGTTTTTGTTACGCATGTTTCTGGCGCTCATTGGTATATACTCCCCTCTCCCCTTGGAGAGGGGCCGGGGGTGAGGCTGTTGGGGGTGAGGCTGTTGAGGCTGTTGTGGCTGTTAAGCTTATTATAACAGTGGACAATTCTCCAGAAGGCAGTGATGTTTGCCAGCAGAGCTATTGCTATCATGCCAGCGGCCAGCCACCAGAGATTGCCTGTGGCTCCGCTGACGATGGCCGCCAGGGCAGTGACCACTACCCGCTCGGGACGCTGCATCAGCCCAACCTTGCACTCTATGCCAAGACCTTCGGCACGGGCACGCACATAACTCACCATGACAGAGCCTACCATGGCTGCAAAGGTGACGACGGAAAGCCAGAACCAGTCGGCCCGTATGAAGACCAGGCAGATGCCGAAAAGCGACACCAGCTCGCTGTAGCGGTCGAGCGTGGAGTCCCATAATGCGCCGAACGCTGTCGAGAGGTTGCCCATGCGGGCCAGACGGCCGTCCATCATGTCGAAGAGCCCTGCTGCCAATATCACGATGCCGCCCCAGAGAATGAGCGCCTCGCCCTCGACCTCTCCCCTTGGAGAGGGACAGGTGGTGAGGGTGAGCGTCTGAGCGGCCCGTATGAAGAGCCATGTGGCGGCGAGGTTGCCCAAGAAGCCGATGAGCGTGACCACGTTTGGCGTGATGTGCAGCCGCAGCATGAGGCGAATCAAAGGGTCGATGAGGTGATAGATGATTTTCTGTAGGAAGTCACGATAGTTCATTTGTCGCAATACATGATAAGATTTACTATTCTCTGCCTATAAATATAATAAGGTATAGCACCACGGCCGAATAGACACCTGCCAGCAGGTCGTCGGCCATCACCCAGAATGGGCCGTGCCGCCGGTCGAGGCTGCGTATGCCCAGTGGCTTCACGATGTCGAAGAAGCGGAAGAGCACCAGTGCCACGAGGGCCTCCTGCCAGGTAGTGGCCAGCAGCAACGGAGTCCAAACGCCCACCATCTCGTCGACTACCACACGGCTTGGGTCCTCGCCCCAGAATGGTTCCAGCCGAGCGGTGGCCCATGTGCCCAGAACGGTGAACACGACGATGAGCACAAGCGTGAGCCATGGCAGCGTGGCGGTGCCAACGACAATACCCATCAGCAGCCATAGCAGCGTGGCCACGACGGCTCCGGCCGTGCCAGGCCCCCAAGGCCAGAAGCCAGCGCCGAAGCCAGTGCCAATGATTGTGGGCAAAAGTGGTGTTCTACTCATAACGACCACAAAAGTAGTCAATTTTATCTTAAATTCTGCAATTTGTACTAAAAAAAGCCCTCAGAACAGAATGTTTTGCCCAAATCGAAGCTTTTTTGGCAAGAATTGATTAACTTTGCCGTCGGAAATCAAAAATGTGAAAACGATTATGAAGCAAACTCAAGTGGAACCCGCCGAGGGCAAGTTGGGAATCATGATAGTGGGTTGTGGTGCCGTGGCCACAACCTTTATGACGGGTGTGCTGATGGCACGCCGGGGGCTGGCCAAGCCCATTGGGTCGATGACCCAGTACGACAAGATGCGCGTGGGCCGCGGCGACGCCAAGCAATACCTGCACTATAGTGATATAGTACCGCTGGCACAGCTCAGCGACATTGTCTTCGGCACCTGGGACGTGTATCCGCAGAATGCCTATCAGGCCGCCCGCTATGCCGAGGTGCTTCGCCCCGACGATATAGACCCCGTGCGCGACGAGCTGGAGCAGATCGTGCCCATGCCTGCCGCTTTCGACAAGAACTATGCGAAGCGTCTTGACGGCACAAACGTGAAGGGAGAGGGTGGCGACATGCCTACTCGCTGGCAGATGGTTGAGATGCTTCGTCAGGACATACGCCGCTTCAAGGCCGAGAAGGGCTGCCAGCGCATCGTTGTGCTCTGGGCCGCCTCTACCGAAATCTATGTGCCCGTCTACGAGCCGGTGCATGGCACGCTCGAGGCCCTTGAGAAGGCGATGCAGGCCGACGACCGCGAGCATGTGGCACCCTCGATGTGCTATGCCTATGCGGCGCTGAAAGAGGGAGCCCCCTTCATCATGGGCGCCCCCAACACCACGGTAGACATTCCTGCTATATGGCAGCTGGCCGAGCAGACGCGCATGCCCATAGCCGGCAAAGACTTCAAAACGGGCCAGACGCTGGTGAAGAGCGGCTTCGCCCCCATTATCAGCACGCGCTGCCTGGGGCTGAACGGATGGTTTTCTACCAACATACTGGGCAACCGCGACGGGCTGGTGCTCGACGAGCCGGCCAACTTCCACACCAAGGAGGTGTCGAAGCTCTCGACACTCGAGACCATCCTGCGCCCCGAGGAGCAGCCCGACCTCTATGGTCATGGCAATGTCGACGACACCCAGTACTATCACAAAGTGCGCATCAACTACTACCCGCCGCGCAACGACAACAAGGAGTCGTGGGACAACATCGACGTCTTCGGCTGGATGGGCTATCCCATGCAGATAAAGATCAATTTCCTCTGCCGCGACTCTATTCTGGCAGCTCCCGTCTGCCTGGATCTTTGCCTGCTCACCGACCTGGCTGCCCGTGCCGGACGCCATGGCATTCAGCGCTTCCTGAGTTTCTTCCTGAAGAGCCCCATGCACGACTACACGCAGGGCGAGCTTCCCGTGAACCATCTCTATCAGCAATATACCATGCTGAAGAATGCCATTCGCCAGATGGGTGGCTACGAGCCTGACGAAGAGATAGACTAAGTGGAAGGTAAGAAAACACTTATCATTACGTTCAGCCGATGGCCGGTGCTGTTGGTCTTGTTGTTTTGTGCAGTAGTCAGAATGCCGGCGCAAATCGTCGGCGAGGTGCTCGATGCCGCCGACGGTGGCCCCGTGCCATACGCCAGCGTGGTGTATAAGGGCAACAAGGTGGGGGCCAAATGCGATGGCAACGGCCATTTCAGCATAGAGCGGCACAACGGCTGGCGGCTCACCTTCAGCTCGGTGGGATACCAGACCCAGGTAATCAATGTGGGTCCCGACACCCCGAAGAAGCTCATCATACGCCTGAAGGCCGAAAACCGGAAGCTGGAAGAGGTGACCGTGAAGTCGAAGCGTAAGACGCGCTACTCCCGGAAGAACAATCCCGCTGTAGAGCTGATGCGAAAGGTGATTGCGGCAAAGAAGCAGAACGACATACACCAGCACGACTTTTTCAGCTACAACAACTACCAGAAGCTGTCGCTGTCGGTGAACAACCTCACCGACAAGACGCTCTCGAGCGGTCTCTTCAAGCGGTTTCCCTGGTTGGCCGAGCACGTGGAGACCAGTCAGTACAACGACAAGGGCGTGCTCCCCCTGAGCGTCATAGAGACTGTCTCGGAGCACATCTACCGCAAAGACCCGCGACGCGAGAAAAACATCGTTCTGGGCAAGCAGTCGATGGGACTGAACGACCTGTTCCAGACGGGCGACATCGTCAACATCGTGGTGAAGGACATCTTCGCCGACATCAACATCTACGACGATTACATTATGCTCATGCGGCATAAGTTCAGCAGTCCCATCGGGCGCGATGCCATCGCCTTCTATCATTTCTACATCACCGATACCGTCTACGTGGGTCCAGACCGCTGCGTGCAGCTCGACTTTGTGCCCAACAACCAGCAAGACTTCGGCTTTCGGGGCCAACTCTATGTGCTGGCCGACTCGAGCTATCAGGTGAAGCGGTGCGAGATGATCATTCCGCGAGCCAGCGACGTGAACTGGGTGGAGGGCATGCAGTGCATGCAGGAGTTCACCCGGCAGCCCAATGGCGAGTGGCTGCTTACCGTCGACGACATGATCGTGGAGCTGATGCTCACCGACTTCCTGGTGAAGGGACTGGTGACGCGCACCACACGATACAGCAACTACGACTTCTCCGAGATACCCAAGAAGCGCTTCCGAGGGCGCAACGAAGAAGAGACAGCCCCCAATGCAGACAGGCGCGACAGCACGTTCTGGGCGCAGCACCGCAAGGTGGAGTTCACGGCCAGCGAGAAGGCCATGGGCAGCTTCCTCACACGTATCGAGCAGATGAAGGGCTACAAAATCGGTGTCTTCGTATTGAAAGCCTTGTTTGAGAACTATTTAGAGACCGGCACGCGCGAAAAGCCCAGTAAGTTCGACGTGGGACCCATCAACACCATGATTTCCCAGAACTTCTACGACGGACTGCGTCTGCGCGTCAGCGGACAGACCACGGCCAACCTGAACCCCCACCTCTTTGTGAAAGGCTACTATGCCCATGGCTTCCGCCACCACGAAGACTACTATAGCGGCGAACTGACCTACTCGCTGAACCGGAAGGAGTATCTGCCACAGGAGTTTCCGGTGCGCAACATCAGCTTCTCGTCGAGACGCGACGTGGCATTGCCCAGCGACAAATATCTCAACACCGACAAGGACAATGTGTTTTCGTCGTTCAAGGTCCACGACACCAAGATGATGCTCCTCTTCAACACCCAGGAACTGAAGTTCGAGTATGAAACGCCCTACCATCTGCGCTTCACCACTGCGCTGAAGACCGAGAAGGTAGAACCTAAGGGCGAGTTGGCGTTTGTGCCGCTCAGCCTCACCCCCGCCCCCTCTTCAAAGGGAGATGGGGCGGGGGGGGAGACCCTCACCGCCATCCGCTACACCGAGGGCACCATAGGCCTGCGGCTGGCCCCCAAAGAGAAGTTCTTCAATACCAAGCAACGGCGGCGCACCATCAACAAGGATGCCTGGTACGTAAGCCTGCAGCACACCATTGGCCTGAACAACGTGCTGGGCGGACAGTATGGCTACAACTACACCTCGATGGAAGCCTTCAAACGCGTGTGGCTGCCCATGAGCTGGGGCAGGATAGACCTGAGGCTCAATGCCAGTGCGCAGTGGAACAAGGTGCCGTTCCCCCTGCTCATCATGCCGCAGGCCAATCTGTCGTACATCAACGACTACTCCACCTTTGCCATGGTGAACAATATGGAGTTTCTCAACGACCGTGCACTGTCATTCATGCTCAACTGGGAGATGGGCGGAAAGCTATTCAACCGCATACCCCTGTTGCGCAAGCTGAAGTGCCGCGAGGTCGTCGAGTTCAAGACCCTTTGGGGCAAGCTCACCAGCAAGAACAATCCCATGCTTCCGCAAAATGCAGGCAGCGACGTGCTGATGAGCTTCCCGCAGGGCTGCCACGTGATGGATGGCAAGAAACCCTATATGGAATTTGCCGTGGGCGTGCAGAACATCTTCAACCTGCTGCAGGTCGAGTATGTGCGGCGCCTCAACTATCTTGACCTTCCCTCAGCGCAAAAGCACGGCATCAGATTCGTCATCAACCCGACATTCTGACCTCAACGCTCAATCCGACAACACAAAAATATGAAATTCTTTTTAGCAGATCCACAAGACATTACCCGTGCCGGCCTGATGCATGTGCTCTCCGGCATAGACGAGGCCACCTACAGGCAGGCCGAAGACAAAGCCGAACTGGTAGAACAGTTACGGCACCAGACGGAACCGGTGGTAGTGGTGCTCGACTACACCCTCTTCGACATCAACGACATCGACGAGCTGCTCATTCTCGCAGAGGTGTTCCCGAAGGTGCACTGGGTGGTGTTCTGCATCGACCTCACCAACGACTTCGTGCGCCGTCTGGTAGCTTCGGCACCACAGTTCAGCGTGCTGCTCAAAGAGTCGCCGCTGCACGAGATTCGCCAGTGCCTGCTCTATGCCCAGCGCCGCCAGCGCTTCATCTGCCAGCGCATGACCGAGCAGCTGCTGGCACCTGCCGCCGTGCCCGAAGACAACATACCGTTGACCAAAACCGAGACCGAGATTCTCAAGGACATTGCCCTGGGCCTTACGACCAAGGAGATTGCCGAACGCCGCTTCAGCAGCTTCCACACCGTGAACACCCACCGCAAGAACATCTTTCGCAAGCTGGGGGTGAACAATGCCCACGAGGCCACACGCTATGCACTGCGTGCAGGGCTCGTCGACACTGCCGAATACTACATATAGGGATTTCCCCCCGCCACTTTAGGGAAAAACCTTTGCACGGCTTTGCTTTTTTGCCTACATTTGCAGCAAGAAACAAAGAAACAAAAGTTGAACCCTTAAAACCATACGGATATGAAGAAAATCATGACTACCCTGATAGCTCTGCTGCTCGTTGTAGCGCAGGCCAGCGCCATGAGTTATGAGCGCGCCCGCCAGGAAGCCCTGTTCCTGACCGACAAGATGGCCTACGAGCTGAACCTGACCGATGCCCAATACGAGGCCGCCTATGAAATCAATCTCGACTACCTGATGGGAGTCACCAGCCAGTACGACGTGTACGGGACATATTGGGAGCGCCGCAACCTCGACCTGCAGTTTATTCTCTACAACTGGCAGTGGGAGACCTTCCGCGTAGCCACCTATTTCTTCCGTCCCCTCTACTGGGAGGCTGGCTACTGGCACTTCGGCGTCTATGCCCGCTATCCGCGCCGCGATTATTTCTATTTTGGCTACCCTCACTTCTACGTTTCCTACCGTGGTGGCCACAGCTGGCGCATGAATGGCAACCGCAGCTACTATGAGCGTCACCGCGACCACTTCCGCCCGACGGTGCATCGCGACCACCATGTGGGCATGCGCGACGGCTGGAACCGTGGCGACTACCACCGTTCGGCAGGACGCGGAGGCAGCTCTACACGGGTCACTGCACCCCAGGGCCGCTCAAGCAACAGCTACCGTCCGGTAGACGCCACTGGCAGCAACCGCCATGGCTCAGACCGTAACCGTGGCTACGGCCAAGGCAACGGCCAGGGTGGCAATCATGAATACAACCGTGGCAACGACCATGGCACCAACTCGGGATACCAAGGCTCGGGCAATGGCTACCGGCCCCAGAACTCGACCACAAGGGGCATTGGCAGCAGCAGGCCAAACGGCAACATCTCGCGCGGCACTTCGGATGCCACCTTGCGCAGCTTGCCTCAATCGCACAGCCGCAGTGCCGGTGCCTCGATGATGCGCAGCAATCCCGTGCGTAGCTCTGGCTCGTCGATGCGCAGCATGCCCAGCACCTCGGCCCGCAGTGCCGGCGGCTCCATGCACAGTGCCACCAGAGGCGGTTCGTTCGGTGGCGGCGGTGGCCGCAGCGGAGCATCGGGAGGCGGACAAATGGGAGGCAGAACAAGGTAAAAAGATTATATGGATAACCGAGGGGCGCATCATCTTTTCATGATGAGCCCCGCTTCGTTTTGAGTGTCAATGTGCATACAGACTGAAACTTTTCGAAGGAAAACAACATTTATTTCCTGCTTTTTTCGTATCTTTGCGCCGCATTTCGCAAAAAATGCGATTTTCCGCAACGATAATTGATGATAGACAAGATGATTTCACAGACAGGTTTCGCAAACATCTTTTATAGCATAGCTGAAAGTTTCCACAACAATATAATTGCCGAGGATCGCTACAAAATGATTCTCGACGGCCTGCAAGTCACGCTGTTCATCACGCTCTGCTCGGCCGTGCTGGGCACGCTCCTGGGCGGTCTGGTGTGCTGGATGCGCATGAACCGCCGGGCATGGCTGCGGCAGGTGGCCAAGACATACATCGACCTGATGCGCGGTACGCCCGTACTGGTGCTGCTCCTGCTGATGTACTATGTGGTGATGGCCCCCATGGAGGCCACGGGCATCACGGTGGCCATCGTCACCTTTGCCATGAACGCGGCCGCCTACATCAGCGAGATGCTCCGCACCGGCATACAGAGCATCGACCGAGGGCAGACCGAGGCGGGTCTGGCGCTGGGCTTTTCGCAGCGGCAGACGTTCTTCCGCATCGTGCTGCCACAGGTGGTCAGGGCGGTGATGCCCGTCTA
>CAMJLB010000071.1 GCA_946406555.1 uncultured Prevotellaceae bacterium
GTCGGTGAACGTACCTTCAATTTTGTTGTTCGTGTTAGGCATCCCCTTGCACTCCCACACACAAGACACCTCATTTTGAACATTCTAACCTTGCTTTTATGACAACTTAAATGGCTGCAAAGTTAGTGGCTATCGAGGATTCAGGCCTCTTTCAGCCTGCAAAATGAGCTATTGAGCAATTTCAACCGTCGATTTATCGCTCAAGGTAGCTTGATTGCTCGGAACACCTGTGTTTATCGGACTTTGAGTGGGGTTTTAGCCTGCAAAATGAGCTATAGGTCGACTATTCTTCCTGACATAGCGTTGTTAAAACCACGATGCCCCATTGCGCAGGGCAATAGGGCATCGACGATATATGAATAAGATGGGACTATTTCACCGTGACAAGATAATAGTTCTTTTTGCCACGCTGCACCAGCAAATACTTGCCGTCAATGAGGTCATCGGCAGTGATGGCTCGGTCGTCAGCGAGCTTCTCCTTGTTCAGCGAGAGTGCACCGCTCTTGAGGAATTCGCGAATCTCCCGCTTAGACTGGAACACCTGCGCCGTCTGGGTGAAGAGTTCCGATGCCACCTGTCCCAGCTGGTCTTTTCCAATCTGGAACTGCGGCACGCCCTCAAACACATCGAGGAAAGTCTGCTCGTCAAGCTTTTCGAGTGCCTCCCTGGTAGCCTTGCCAAAGAGAATGTTTGAAGCCTCTATGGCCATCTCGAGGTCGGCCTGCGAGTGCACCATCACGGTCACTTCCTCTGCAAGGCGCTTCTGCAGCACACGGCGACCCGGGTCTTGCTTGTGCTCCTCGATGAGCGCGTCGATGACGTCTTTCTCCAGAGAGGTGAAAATCTTGATGTAGCGCTCGGCATCGTCGTCGCTCACGTTGAGCCAGAACTGATAGAAACGGTATGGCGTGGTGCGCTTGGGGTCGAGCCAGATGTTTCCGCTCTCGGTCTTTCCAAACTTCTTTCCGTCGCTCTTGGTGATGAGCGGGCAGGTCAAGGCGAAGGTCTCCACTTCGTTGCCCAGCGTGCGGCGTATCAGCTCGGTGCCGGTGGTCATGTTGCCCCACTGGTCGTTGCCTCCCAGCTGCAGCTTCACACCATAGTGCTGGTAGAGGTAGAGGAAGTCGTAGCCCTGCAGGAGCTGGTAGGTAAACTCGGTAAACGAGAGCCCGTCGCGGGCCGTTCCGTTGAGTCGCTGCTGCACGCTCTCCTTGGCCATCATATAGTTCACGGTGATGTGCTTGCCCACCTCGCGTGCGAAGTCGAGGAAGGTGAAGTCTTTCATCCAGTCGTAGTTGTTCACCATGAGTGCGGCGTTGGGGCCTTCAGCCTCGAAATCGAGGAACTTGGCTACTTGTGCCTTTATGCACTCCTGGTTGTGGCGCAGCGTCTCGTCGTTGAGCAGGTTCCGTTCCTGGCTCTTTCCGCTGGGGTCGCCAATCATGCCGGTGGCTCCGCCCACGAGGATTACGGGCCTGTGGCCGCAGCGCTGCAGGTGGCGCAGCATCATGATGCCGCAGAGGTGGCCTATGTGCAGCGAGTCGGCCGTGGGGTCAGTGCCCAGGTAGGCTGTCACCATCTCTTTCTGCAGCAGTTCTTCGGTGCCGGGCATCATCTGCGCCAGCATTCCGCGCCAGCGCAGTTCTTCTACAAAATTCTTTCGCATGCTATTTGCTTGTATTCCTTATTATTTCACGTACTCAGAGAAGTCGGTCAGGTGCATGTCGCCCTTGCGTGCCAGCGTGTCGTGCATGGCAAAGGCAGCGGTGAGGTTGTGGCGGGTGTGTCCGCCTTTGGCTATCTTCAGATAGTCCCACAGCAGCTGCTTGTAGTCGGGGTGTGCGCAGTTTTCGATGATGGTCTCGGCACGCTGTGCGGGACTCTTGCCACGCAGGTCGGCTATGCCCTGCTCGGTCACGATGATGTTGACGTCGTGTTCGCTCGAGTCCTGATGGCTTACGAAAGGCACCACGCTCGAGATGAGTCCGCCTTTGGCCGTCGATGGACAGGTGAAGATCGACAGGTAGGCATTGCGAATAAAGTCGCCCGAGCCGCCTATGCCGTTCATCATCTTCGTGCCGCTGATGTGGGTAGAGTTTGCATTGCCGTATAGGTCTACCTCGATGGCGGTGTTGATGGCGATGACCCCCAGTCGGCGAATGACCTCAGGCGAGTTCGATATTTCGCTCTGTCGCAGTGTGAGATGCTTGCTGAAGTGGTCCATGTTGTCGTATACCTGCATGAGGCACTCGTTCGACACGGTGAGCGAGCAGGCCGAAGCATCCTTCACCCGTCCGTTGAGCATCATGTCGATCACGGCATTCTGTATCACCTCGGTGTAGATGTTGAACTGCGGCACGTGCTTGTCGGCTCCCAGTGCGCCCAGGATGGCGTTGGCAGTAGAGCCCACGCCGCTCTGCAGTGGCAGGAACTCCTTGGGTATGCGGCCCTTGTGCATCTCTTCTACCAGGAACTCGGCGGTGAGATAGCCTATCTTGTCGGTCACGGGGTCGGAGTCTTTGAAGGCGCGTGCCTCATCGGGAATGTTGCATTCAACCACGCCGGCCAGCTTCTCCTTGGGAATGACCACGTAGGGCACGCCGATGCGGTCGCTCACGTTTACGATGGGTATGGGCTTGCGATAAGGAGGATCGAGCGGCTCATATACGTCGTGTATGAACTTGGCGTTGGGATTGTGGAACGAGTTCAGCTCCAGAATGATGTGCTTTGCCAGACGGGCGGCTGTGGGACTGATGCCGCCTGCGGCCGTGAGGTAGGCGTGATAGCAGTTGCCACAGTCTTCGATGTCGCATACCTCGAGGATGGCCCAGTCTACGTCGCCATAGAACCCATAGCGCAGCTCCTGTGCCATGTGGCTCAGATGCAGGTCGTTGTAGGGTATTTCGCCCTGGTTCACGTGCTTGCGGAAGTCGGGATTGGTGGTGTAAGGGGCACGGTACTTGATAGCTTGGGCATTAGCCAGGTCGCCATCGGTCGACTGTCCGGTAGAGGCACCTGTGAAGATGCCCACCTTGAACTCGCGGCCGGCCTCGTGTTCTGCCACGGCAATTTTTGCCAGTTCCTTGGTTGTTGCCTTTGCCACGCCGGCGGGTGTGAAGCCGCTCATGGCGATGTTCTCTCCGTTCTTGATGAGTGCTGCTGCCTCGGCAGCGGTCAAACGTGTGTACATAATTTATCTATTTACGATTTGCTGATTTACGATTTGTCGTAATTTTGGCGCAAAATTACTTAAAAAACATGAAACGACCATCGTTTTTCATGTTTTTTCACTATATAGTTGCTTCCCGTCCTATGCCAACCCGGCATACCCTTCCCCGGCCTCTCCCTGCAGATAGGGAAGTATATGCCAATATGCGCAGATACTAACCACAGGCATCCCCGCAGGGAGGGGTGGGGGAGGGGGCTTTCAGTGTCGCTTCTGCATCCAGTTCTCAATGTTGTCGCAGATATTGCGGCAGGCTTGTTCGGCCAAAGCCTTGAAGTCGTCTGTCAGCTCTTCGTCATTGAAGTGTTGGTGTGCGTTGCGCAAAGTAAGTATACGGCTGAAGTTCTGTTCGTACCATCTGTTCCTGTCACCTATGTAGAAAGATGGTATAGGTGGGTTAGGCTTCGACCAGGATGCCGCATCGAGCACTTTTGCATAAAAAGTGTTCCACGACTTGGTGATGAACACATTCCACAGCTCGCCCATTGTGGTGCTCGACACGATGTCGATGGGCAGTCGCTCATTGGCAGGTTTTATGTCGTTGCAGATGCGCTTGAAGCGGGTGTCCTTTATTGCGTTGAGTTTGTCGGCCATGCCCTTTTGTGCAACGAAGGCATCTTCCCACTTTTCTTTGTAGTCGCGATAGTCGCCGGTTTGTGTGCCTACAGCCGTGAAGCAGTCGGTGCCATAGTCATTGGTAAGTTGCGCCCTCACCAGTTGCCGCAGTGACTTTTCGGTTTTTTCCAGTAGTTCTATGCCTTTGATGAGCGGTTTGTGCCGTTGTTGCATGAGATGGTTGGCAAACTCCGACAGGCATGCATAGCGATGCTGGTTGTCGGCAGTGGTGGGTCCCAGGTCGTAGCCGAACATTTTGCGTTTCACTTTGTTTTCTACAATCTGTATGAAGCCGTAGTTTCTTAGTAGCTCAATGTCTGCTTCATCGGGTTTTTCGGTAGCACCCAGCACCAGTTTGATTGCCGCCTCCTTGAGTTCCTGCTCTTCTAAGTAGTGCATCTGCCGTTCAAACTCTTTTGCAAGTTCCATGCGTATGGCCAGCTCTGCCTCATAGCGCTGGGCGAAGGTCTGGGCTTGGCTCCACTCCTGCAGCTTGTCGTTTACGAGCATATAGTTGTTCATGACCGACATGAGCATGGGGTGACTTCCCACGTAACGCTGTACCAGTTTGCGATACTTTTCAAACATTGCCTTGTCGAGCGATGCAAAGGACTGTACAAAACGTAGCCAATAGGCATCGACCTCGCTGGTGGTAAAAGGAGTTACGAAGATGTACTTTCCCGTGTTGTCGAAATAACTGGTTTTAAACTTCCGTCGCTCTATGGCCTGTGGTGTGCGTCGCGAACTGGTGACCATTGGCCCCATCTGTGCCAGCGTTCTGATTTTGCCCAGTTGGTCTTTGTCGAAGTCGTAGTCTGGGTCGGTGAGCGAGTCGAGTTCGTCGAACACGAAGATGAATTTGCTGTTCAGCCATTTGCCCACCATTCCAATAATACTCACCAACAGCAGATAGCGGTTGCCAGCCCCTTTCAGCGAGAGCACGCCGTAGCACCGCTGTGCCAGTTCGCTGGCTTTGTCGGCAGCAAGCTCCTCGAGTGCTGTTGCCATTTGCATGGCCAGTGCCCCCCATAGCTCTTCTCCGTCATGGCAGGTGTTTATGCTCAGCACCACTGGCAGTAGGCCGTGCTGTTGTTGCCAGACGGCCTTGGCCTCACCGTCGGCGAAGACGTGGTCGAGCAGCGAGCTTTTGCCCATTCGCGGCAATCCCACCACATGAGCCACGCCCCCGGCCGCCACGATGGCCGCCAGTTCCTTGCTCGCCGTCTGGCGTCCCACGAAGTTGTTGCCCCTTACGATGCTCCTTACGAAGCTGAAAGTGTAGTCTGCCATAATCTATGCTGGTCAAGGATAGCAGAACGGTTCGAACTGGTTGCTGAAATACGGGTTGTTGTATTTCTCGTTGCAAAGCACGTCAAGAGGCCGCTGCGAAACCGTCATGATGATGGCGATGTCGGCCAGGTTTCTTATTTTCAATACATCAGACGCCGAGCAGTATTCCACCAGCGCATCGAAGTTCTGCAGCGTGATGAGCAGTGTCCAGCCGCTGTTCTTCTTTACATCGCCCACGATTCTCAGCAGCCACGATTTTATCGAGTCGGTCGAGTCGGCAATTGTGGCTTGCTTGTAATAGCGGTCTATAATCTTCTTGCCGGTATCGTCAATGAGCTTGCAGGCAATGTTGTAACAGCCGCTGGTCAGCGCATGCCAGAAGTCGGCTGCTGTGCCATATTCGCTGCACACGATTTCTATGGGAGCTATTTGCTGTTGTTGCATCTCCAGCTGATATTCGGCCAGGAAGTGGGCCATGAATATTTTGCCCTGCTCGGCATTTTCTGTGATTACCGAAGTAGGCGCAGGTGCTTTCACGCGATTCCATATATTCTTTTCCGTGTCCATAGCATGTATAGTTTTACTTTTATTTTATAATAGTTGCCATTTTCGTCGAGCACCATTCTTTCTCTGAGGTTATTGAGAATGCTGGCTACGTCTTCTGCCTTGATGTCGAAAATCTTCTTGTTGCATCCCAGTTCCGGATCTCTCCATTCCGCCATGGCCACTTGGTCGAGAACGGCAATGGTCTGCTCTTCCTTGAAGTCGGTCTCGCTGAGGTCTTGCCCTGGATAGGTAAGGGGGTTGAAGAGCACCTCGTTGTTGCTTGGCGTGTTGTTGTTGATGCGGTGTCGTATGGCGTGCTCTACATCGGCCACGGTTATGGTGCTCAACCTGTTGCGGTTCATGTGGGCAATGATGGCAGCACACACCCATCGCGTGTAGAGTGGGCTTGACGCCGAGTAGTATAGTATTCGGTCGATGGCTCCCTTTAGGAATATCTCGCTGTTGCCTGATGCCCTGATGATAGGAATGGTGACCAGCTGTCGGCCGGCAGTAGTGTCGAGATAGTTTAGGTGAATGAGCCCGTCGAATCCCTGCAAAGCGTTTGCCGCCCCGAAATCTCGCACGAAGGCATCGAGCACGTCCTGCCCTATGAGTACGGCTGCAAAGAGCTGGCGTGTCTGCAGGGCTTTCCATCGCTGCATGAAGCTTTGGTCGATGATGTGTTTCTGCAGCCACTGCAGTACTGAGGTAAACTCGTCGATGAAGAGTAGTAGCCGGTAGTTGTGCCAGCCTCGTGTCTTTTCAAATGCGTGGTTCACCCTGACGAGGTAATTGATGAATCGGTCGAAGCTTACTTTCTGGGCATCGGGCTCCTGTAGTATGCTCTCTGGCAGTGGGTCGCGCTGTGGGTCGTTGTCGGTATCCCAGCTGCAGCTCAGCAGTTCCATGTGTATGTTGTTCCACAATTTGTAATAGATGTCGTTTTCGCAGGTTATCTCGCCGATATAGCCCAGGAAATCGATGCCCACACAGACAAATTTGCCTGGATAGCCGAACTCTTGCTGCAGATAGTCGGTAGTGCTTACGCGTTCTCTGATATGATGGAGTATCGACGATTTTCCGCAGCGTTTCTGGCCATATATTAGGAACTGTGGCAACCCTTTTTTCTGTACCAGTAGCGACAGTACCCGGTGTATGTCATTTTCCCGGCCATAGAAGTCGGTCAGGGCAAGTCCGCCTGTGGCATACTGGTCGTCGATGCTTTTGAAACTCGACGTGATGCCGAAGCGCACATGAAGCTGTGAGGAGAGAGGCTGTCCGTCGTTTACGGAATAAGTAAGACATAGCTGCAACGCGGCCTCTGGCTGACAGCGGAGGGTCGCGCCGAGTTTAAACTTCAGCATGAACGTGATGCCCTCGCCGCCATACACCTTGCCAGCATCGTCGTAGGTGACGGATGGCTCCGTCTCTGTGAGCTCGCAGGCAGGATTGACGATAGATAGCTGGCAGTTGTCCATGGCATAGGCGTAGGGTTCTTGGTTGACGATTTCCACCTCGAGCACCATGGTGTCATCATCGCCAATGGCCGAAGCCTGTAGCAGCCGCGCCGATGGCCTGGGCATGCTGAAGCTCTTTTCGTCGAAGAGCTGCTGTGTGGTGGCAGTAATGTTGCCCAGCAGCTGGTGCAGTGCCGTGAGGGCGAGCACCGTGGGGCGATGCTCTATCTGCTGTAGCCAGCTGGCCGTCTCGTCCTGTATGCGGCGGCTCAGCGTGATGAGCTGCCGTGAGTTGGTGGCCGTGGCAAAGCCAACGAGCATGGCAGGCAGTTGCTGGCGCAGTCCGGCAATGATGCCGCCGTCGGCCTGCTGCATCCACTGCTCATGGCGCAGAGAGCGCAGGAACTCGGCACAGGCGGTGAGGCTCATTTCCTCGTTCAGCTGGTCGGTCTTGTTGAGCAGGTCGCGAAACAGCTTCTGGTAGTTCTCGCCCCGCCACTCTTCGAATCGGCTCTTGAAATAGGTCCACCTGGGGTTGTCGGTGTGGCGCACCTCGATGCCCGAGGCGATGAGCATGTTGCAGGCGGCGGTGCTGTCAAGGTCGTACATGGTCTCGCAAAGACAGCGTGCGGCCTGGGTGGAGAGCATGGCAGCCAGCCTCACGTCCATCCAACCAGACCATGTAGCTTTCTGCTGCGTCATACAGGCATAGAGCGTGTAGGCAAACCAGCAGTCGGCGGGTAGCGTGGCGGCCTCCTTCATCTCGTTGCGATAGCGGCTCTCGGTGCTGCTGAGGGTGAGCAGATAGCGTGCCAGCAGGCGCTGTGTGACATCGCGGTCGGTGGTGTCCACGATGGCGCACAACAACGAGAAACGTTCGGCAATGAGGTTGCGGTCTTGTGGTGCCGTAGTACTTAATGGCATGAGTTGCAGCCAGTTCTGACTGAGCGAGCGTATGTGCTGTGCCGAGAAGTTCACGCCCGTTTCCTTTTCCTCTCTGCTGCGCTTGTTGCGCCCGCAGAGCACCGCCTTGCACACGCATGCCAGCGCATTGGTGGGGTCGGTGTCGAGGGCCAGCTGCACGTTGTTGGCGGCATCGGTGTCGCGCAGGTTCCTCACGTATATCCATGAGCGGTTGGCATAGGCCTGCGCTATCTTGCCCCGCTTCTCGTCTGGTGCCAGGTGTTTGTCGCGGCTGAGCAGCCTCACCTGCTGCCAGAGAGCTTCGGTCAGTTCGTTGGTGTTGCCCATGTCGCTGTGGTATTGTATCACGTTCTCTATGCTGGTAAGGCTGGGAGTGCCCATGCTGATGCAGTATCCGCCGCCTTCAGTGCCCAGCACATACTGCTTGCCGAAATGGCTGTATTCGCGGCGAAGGGCATCGTCGTCTGGTGCAGCGGCGAAGAGATCGTGATAGCGCTTTAGGCAGACGATTATGTTGCGGTGAATGTCGTGCAGGTTGTTGGGGTCGTTTTCCTCCATGTCGGCAATCTCCTGCAGCAGCAGGTCGAGCTTCTCGCGGTTGCTCATCTTGCCCGCCTGCATGGCACTGGCATATTTGTTCTGTCTTACAGGCAGGTTCCACTCGGAGCGCAGCTGCTCGCTCACCAGGGGCTGTCCCTCATGGTCGGTGGCCGCCTCACACTGGCTCACGATGAGCTGTGCCCGCTCGTTGGCGGCATCGGCATCGAGCACCAGGCGGGCTATACCCCATGCCTTGACCACCTGGCCTTCGTCTTGCCAGTCTTTTGCCTGCAGTAGTAGCTCGTCGGGTGTTCGTGCGAGCATGGCAAAGCGGGCCATGCGGTTGCGGTTGTTGTCGTAGTACACGGCATAGACGAGTTGGTCTTGACGCCTGACGGTGTGGTAGTTGCGGTCGACAATATCGGTCTGCGCCAACAGGGGGTTCTTGTTGAAACGTCGGTCTTTTATCGACACCATTCCATTGGCATTGACGCTCCACACGAAGCCACTGGGGGCGACAGCCTGCGAGGGTGCTTTATAGTAGTTGCCGTCGTCGGTGTTGATGGTCTGCTCTATGGCATCTTTCATGACAATGGCGAGCGCATTGGCCGGTGCGGCGGCCAGTGCCGTCTCGGCCAGGCCGAGTGCCCGCCGATAGCCTGCCAGATCGTCGTCGCTGTCATCATTGCTTCCTGCTGTCTCATCGTGCAGTCTGAGTGCTTCGGCATAGGTGCCCCAGGCTTTTCTGAGTACTTCGCCTACCGTGTATGGGTCGCAGATGTTGGTGGCGGTTCCGCCAAAGGGATTGAGGCGTGCTACCACAGGCCGGTTTTTCACGTGACTTGTGCTTTGGCTGCGTGAGAGCACCAATTTGCGCAGCTCATCGTCGGCAATGTCGTCGATGGTAAACTTGTAGGTAGTGTTGTTGGAAGCGGCAAGGGGGGTGAGTACACCTTCGCCAAAGCCATAGCTGATGGTGGCATTGGCCTTGATGGGCTTGTCGCTGTCGGGGTCGGCATCGATCTCTTCAAGGCTGACGGGGAAGGAGGAAGTAGCAGATTCTGTATGCTTGGAAATTTCTGAGTTCTTGGCGTTCTCAGAATTCCCGAAGTTCTCAGGGTGTTCAGATTTTTCAGAATGTTCTGAACGCTCGGTGTGGCCAGACTTCTCTGGGTGTTCTGAATATTCGGAGAGTTCAGAGCTCTCGGACACCTCAAGATTTCCGGAGTGCTCTGGCAGCTGTCCGAAAGCAATGATGGGAGCCTCGGGGGGCACGAAAGAGCCCGACGGCACCATCATGGTGTGAGCGTCGTGGGAGAGCATAACCCCCGGTGCCGTCTCTGCCTTGTCGACAGCTTTTCGCAGCGACACCGTAGGTCCGCTGTAGGCCGTGGGCACTGCCACCGGCCAGATGTTGTCGCGCACGTAGTTGTTGCGCCACTGGCTCAGCGCCTCGGTGATGGTGTCGGGTTCGTCGGAATAATCGGCATCGCCGTCATCGCCGGTAGGTTCGAGCTGTGCGTTGATGATGCGCAGAATGTCGTAGGCGTTGAGCGTGCGCTTCGAGCTGTAATCGTAGTGCATCTCTTCGGCTAGCAGATAGGTGTCTTCAATGGTCATGGGCCTGAGCACGGTTCGTGCCTGATAGCCCCGTTTATCGGGGCTGGGCGTGATGGTGTATACCACCGGCTGGCCCACGAGCTGCTTGGCGCTCAGTTTCTCGAGGTCACCCAGCAGCTGCTCGCGGAAGAAGAACAACTTCTCGTGGCTGCGCACGTCGATGAGGAAGCAGTTACGCTCGCCCACCTCGTAGATGCGCCCCATCGGGGTGAGCGTGTCGGCATCGGTCTCGCCGAAGGGCGAATAAAAGTCGGTGCCTTCAGGCTTCTTGACTTCTGGCTGTGCGAGCAGCTGCATATATCGCTCCGCATCGGCAGGGCATTGGTCTTTCAGCAGCTGTGTGAAGGCGATGGCCAGCTCTGTATGCCCTTTGGCGGCCATGGCAGCTATGTGGTCGAGGGCCTGGTCGATGGTCGTGGCCTCGATGAGATGAAGCTTGGGCATGCCCCCTTCGTCGCGAAGCACATAGAGCACAGGCCGGCCTTGCAGACTGTCGGGTGCCGATGAGGCTGCCAGCCTGAGCTGTGGGTCGAGGTATACGGCGAGATTCTGCCGCTGCTGCCCACTGGCATCGCGCAGGCGCACCATCGTGGCATTGCCGCTTACGATGGTGGCATTGCCACTCACGGGGCGGGGCTTTTCTTCCTCGGTTTGAAGTGTGGGGAACCCAATATATAAATAGGTAGCCTCTTGCAGCTGCTGGGTGCCGATGAACTGTGGGGCACCTTCTGCGCTCCGTATGCTGATGCCGTCGGGAACGAAGGCCTCTATGGTGCCCTGCAGACGGGTGCCATCAGCCATGCTGATGATGACAAGCGACTTAGGCCTGAACATCACAGTAAGCATTTCGTTGTTCATGCGAATCGTTTTAAGTAGAGTTTTTTAGTGATGGTGGTCTATGCCCAACCACTTGCGTAGCCGCCGTTGCATAGAGTGGCCTATATGGGCAAACTGCCCGGCGCGCAGGCTGAGCCACAGCTCTTCTATCGAGTTGGCCATCTTGGTCCAGGGGTGGTTCCATGCCAGCACCTTATAGTTGCGATCCTTGTAGGCCACATGCTCGATGACGTAGCGCGGGTGGCGCAAGGGGAACTGCAGTTCATGGCGGGGCATGGTGAAGATGCGGCGTAGCCGGTGGTTCATGGTGCGCAACGACGAGAAGTGTGTAGAATCGTTGGTGGCACCAAGATTGTTGATGAGGTTTTTCGATGGCATTATGGCCAGTCCTGAGTTGAGTATCATGTCGGCCCACATGATGCTCTCGTAGTATTCCTTTCCTGTGGCGCGGTGGTCGCGAAACATAGGTATCATCTGTTTGCGGTAGTCGCGTTTGCGGCTCAGCGCCTGCAGCTGCCTCATGGCAAAAGGGTCGTCGAGGAAGCGGTAGTCGCCCTCCCATCGGTCGATGACGCGCCGCCACGATGCCCATCCCCAAATGCTGAGCACCGAGGTGAAGAAATAATCGCACTCCACATCGGTAGTCTCACCGTCGGTGTTGAAGCCGGCAATCATCTGTATGCGCTCGTCGTGCTCGTAGCGGTCGAGCATCTCCTTGCAAAAAGGGAAGAACGATTGCGATGGCACGTCGTCGTCTTCGAGCACGATGCATTTGTCGGCCAGCGAGAATGCCCATTTCTGTGAGAGATACTCAGAGGGGTCGCAGCCCACATTGTGGTTCTGATAGAGGCGGTGCACCTCGCACTGCCAGTCTATCTGGTCATCGGCCACGATGGCGCGGCAGGCTTCTATGCCTGCCATGTCGCGTTCGCCGCGCGGACCGTCCTGATAGAGGAAAAGGCGTGAGGGACGTGCCTGGCGCACCTCGTTGAACACTTTCTGGAAACTGTCGGTACGGGTGAAGAAGAGCAGCAGCACCGCCACGTCTACTTTGGCTGGATATTTGTTCATTGCCCGGTTATTTTGCGCCCACTTCTTGTGTTATGTATTATAGTAAGTCTATTTCTTGGGGGCTAAGCCCTGTGTATTTGGCAATTAGGTCGGTAGGCATGCCGTCGGTTTTCATTTTTTGCGCGTTTTCGCGATTAGCCTGAGTCATGCCCTGAGCCATGCCCTGAGCCATGCCCTGCTTATATCCGTGGCGAATGGCGCCGCGCTCGTTGTAGACAGCATCCCAGTAGTATTCGTAGGCGTTCAATTCCTTTTCGTTGTAGGCCGACTTCTCCAATATTTTAAGTGCTTTGCTGGTTTCGGGGGTCTCAAGTAGTTCGGAAGGAACTTCCTCGGTATCGCCATCTATCTCGGTGAGGAAACGCAGCCACAACACGGCCATCTTCTTTTCTTTGATGCTCTGAGGCTTGAATTTCGGCAGTTCCACGAATATGAAGCGCAGCCCCTCGATGATGCGATCGCTATGTTCCATGTTGACAATGGCATAGTCGTGGTAGAACTCGTCGGGGCCGGCGTCGAAGCCCACATCGTTGATGAGGTTCAGCGAATAGACGGGCTGAAGCAGCGAATAGTCTTCGCTCGTGCCAAGCTGCTTCACCACAGCCTTCGAGGCATTGAGAATCACGCGCTGCTCAAACTCGTTGTTCCAGTTCATCTGCATCTCCACGATGAAATGGCGCCCGCCTGTCTCCTTGCAGCGCACGTCGACCACCGAGTTCTTCTTGCCGGGGTTCTCTGGCACCATTTCGTTTGTCATGTACTCCACATGTTCTATCTGCTTTCCTGCGTCTAGGGGCAGCAGGGCATTGAGAAGGCTCATCACCAGGTCTTCGTGCTCGCCAAACACTTTCTTGAAGGTCAGGTCGGCTTTCGGGTTCAGGTATTTTCCCATAATTGCATGTTTTTTATGTGCTATGGTGCAAAGTTAATAATTATTTTCCATATACTCAAAAAATGCGCGGCTTTTTCCTGCTGCAACTGAATAAAAACACATCTCGGCAACGTTAGCACACGTGCCCGAGTGACGTGCCAGCCAGGCGGGAGGCTTCTTTAGATAAACACGAATTGCCATGAATTGTCCATGAATTAATCATGAATATTTTATATAAACTATTTTTGTTTACCTACTTAATAAAATAATTGATACAAATATTATAGGCACTATTCGTCTTTTTTTGCTACCTTTGCACGCATAATAAATAGAAACCTCATTTTTTATGACGAAAAAAACTACTATCCTATCGTTTTTGTTGCTGTTTTTCCTTTGTGGCATGCAGGCACAGACGGCCACGTTGAAAATCGACGCCACACAGAGGCACCAGCGCATCACCGGCTTTGGCGGCTTCGTCTGTTCGCCACAGTTCCAGTATGGCCACATGTCTGCCTCCGACATCAAGAAGGTATGGGGAGAAGGCAGCACCGTGGGCTGCAATATCATGCGCCTTTACATACCTATAGGCAAGAATAGCTGGAGCCAGTCGCTCGCCACTGCCAGGCAGGCTAAGAATATGGGGCTCATCGTGTTTGCCTCGCCCTGGGGGCAGCCGGCCGAGTGGAAGACCAATGGCACCATCAATGCCAAGAATGCCGACGGCACCACCGGCTCGCTGAAACGTGAGCACTGGGCCGACTACGCACAGTATCTGGAAGACTACGTGCAGTATCTGCGGCAGAACGGCGTGGAGCTCGATGCCATCTCGATACAGAACGAGCCCGACTGGCCCGCCCAGTATGCCGGATGCCTGTGGAGTGCCACGGAGATTGCCGAGTTCGTGAAGACCTACGGACGGAAGATTTCCTGCCGCATCATTGCCCCGGAGACCCTTGCCGTGAGCGACAATTATGCCAATGCACTGAACGCTGCCGATGTGCTGCCCTGCTTCGACATCTATGGGGGCCACCAGTACGGCGGCATACAGAGTGCCTACAAGAAGCTGGGGCAGCAGGGCAAGGAACTATGGATGACCGAGTATCTCATCAACTGGAATGAAATAGAGAACAACACCCGCAACTTCGACTTCTCGAAAGATTTCTTCAATTTCTTCACCGCCATCAACCAGTGCATGCTGGGCGACTTCAACGCCTGGGTGCATTACACTGCAAAGCGCTACTATGGCATGCTCGGCGACGGGCAGCGGGGCACTACCACCAGCGTGGTGACGAAGCGCGGCTATGTGATGGCCCACTTCGCACGTTTCGTCACGGGCATGACTCGCGTCGGGGGCACGTTTGCCAACTGCAACCTCGAAGGCTCGTGCTATCTTTCGGCCAAGGGCGACACCGTGGTGGCGGTGGTGGCCAATGCCGGCGCCGAGATGGTGTCGCTGGCACTCGACCTGCCGTTCTATACCGTCGGCGGCAAGCTTTACACCACATCGAAGACTCAGAATCTCGCCACCACTACCATCTCGACCGAAGCAGAGACCTGCAGGCCCCTTGTGACGCTGGCCGCACAGAGCGTGGCCACCATCCTTTTCATACGCAGCCGAGACCGACAGCCTTCACAGATGAAGGGAGCCACAACCCGCTTCGACCTGCTCGACAACATGGCTGTCACGAAGAGCGGCTTCGGCGCCAACTATAAAATCAGTGGCAAGCAGAAGAAATTCGACCACGCCAACCCATTGCTCTCGTCGCGAACGAATGCCAACTATGGCTATATAGAGCTGAGCAACCGCTTCAGCGAGCTGGTTATGCAGGTGAAGAATGTCAGTTCTACGCTCAACTATACCTCTGCACAGACCACGCTCATCTATGTGAACGGCAGGGGCGAAGTGGCAACCCACGACTATGGAGAGCTCGATCTGAACCGACGCCAGAACTTCTCGCTCGTGTTCGACCTCTCACCGCGCACACTTACCGATGGCTGCCTGGGCCTTATTGGCATCACCAACAACAACTGGTCGTCGACGCTTACCATCAACTTCGGCGATGTCTATCTGGCCAACAGTGGGGTGGCAGACTACTCGGCCAGACTGAGCGGCTCTTATGTAGCCGACGACAGTTTCATTCTTGACTATACTGGCGACCCCACCTGCACCAGCATCGACCTGCGACTTGTCACCGACTTGCCGACACGGCTGTCGTGGCTGCAGCAGACCAACAGGGTGGTTTATGTGCCGGAGGGCACCACCATGGAGGGGGCGATCATTGTGGCCGGTGGCCATTGCCAGCGTGTGGAACTGTGGCCGGGAGGGGGCGACTTCCACCCTGCCATGCCCATCTTTGCCGATGCCATCGAAGCAAGGTTTGAGGTGGAAGGCTTCCGGCTCGTGATGCTCCCTTTCAATGCCGTCATTCCTCAGGGGGCAAGGGCCTACATGCTGGGCGAAGACCTTGAACTGCAAGAGATGCGCTCCATACCGGCACACACGCCTGTGCTGGTCGAGGCGCAGGGCGAGGCCGTCTTCACCGGACAGGGCGACGTCGGCTATGCCGCCATGTCGCTCGGCAGCAAGCTTCGTGGCACGTATAACAGCATGCCTCTCTATGCCGGCGACTATGTGCTGGGCCGCCAAGGCGATGAATGGGGGCTGGTGCGGCTCGCAGAAGACTCGGTGCTCCCACCATTCGGTGTTTATGCCCAGCTGCCCTCGCAACAGTCTTTCGTCGCACTCGACCTCACGGCCACTGCTATCGTCTCTGTCAGGCCCGACGCCGTCAATGGCCAGCCTATCCGATACAACCTTATGGGCCAGCGGGTATCGCAAAGACAGCGGGGCATCGTCGTCTGCAACGGCCGTAAGACCCTGCAACGATAGCCACTGAACATTCCCACCCTTTATGATGACTATGGGTGAAGTGGATTTCATGAATATATGGGTTGCTATCCAGCCTGTTTTAGGTCTCAATCCAGCCTGTTTTAGGCCTCAATCCAGCCTGTTTTGCATCTCAAAACAGGCTGGATTGCACCATAATATATACTGAATAAGCGGGATCTGCCTGAGCGACGACACCGAAGGGCATAGCTATATAGCAGGGTGATGGCAGAAGAACGTCTTAATGCATGGAAGGTTGCTTCCTATTGTGCTGTAAAAGTGGTTCTGCGTCAATTTAGGTGGTAATTCCAGTCCCATTTCATGCCGGCA
>CAMJLB010000072.1 GCA_946406555.1 uncultured Prevotellaceae bacterium
TGAACTTCTATCATAGTCCCATCGTGCAGAAGCAACTGCAGGCAGCAGAGCAAGCCGTGCTGGCTGGCAGGAAGACAAGTTTCGTGGCTGCTCAAGACCTGCTCGATAGCTATTATGCCTCGCTATAAGGTACTAACAAAAACAACTACCATAACAAAAACTTAAAGAATGAACTACCGACAATTTATCTTAGGCATGGCCTGCATGGCATTGTTGCCCAGTTGGGGCCAAACGTTCCGGCAGGAATTTGGCGACCCACGCAAACCTTTCGTCGAGACTGTGGCCACGCCCAACCATACCGACAGCTACTACCGTCTGGGCCAGCCTGCCACGCTCCGGGTCGTGGCCCGTGAGGGCGGTGTGCCCCTTGATGGCACCACCCTACGTTATAAGATAGGACCCGAGATGCTCCTGCCTGCAGCCTACGACTCTATAACCTTTGTGGGCGGCGAAGCTCTGATACGCATGGGCACCATGACCCAGCCGGGATTCCTTGCCTGCCAGTATGAGTTTCGTACGGCTGACGGCAAGACCTATAAGGACCTCGTGAAACTGGCCTACGCTCCCGAGCAGATATCAACCTATACTGCCCTGCCACCAGACTTTGAGAAGTTTTGGCAGCAGGCACTGAAGGAGGCTCGAAAAATAGACCTGCAGCCAGAATACCGTGACGTGCCCGATGCCACTGACTCACACTTTGAGACCAAGCTCGTGCGGCTGCATGTGGGTAAGAACAAGTGGATACAGGGATACCTCACCCGTCCGCTCGACGATAAGCCACATCCCGTAGTGCTTTGTCCGCCCGGGGCTGGAAGCCAGAAAATATATCCTTCCGACTACTTCCCTAAGGAAAGGTGCATCTATATGAAGATAGAGATTCACGACAACGACCAGCAACTGCCCGACGATGCCTACAACCAGATGCGGCAGAAAAAGTGCGATGGCTATATGAGCCGTGGCATGGAGTCGCGAGACACATATTATTATAAAGATGTGTACGTGGGCTGTGCCCGTGCTGTCGACTTTCTGTGTTCGCTGCCCCAGTGGGATGGCAAAAATGTCATTGTCACCGGTGGCTCGCAGGGTGGGGCACTTACCATTGTCACATCGGCACTCAACGAGAAAGTCACGCTCTGCGCTCCCTTCTATCCCGCGCTGTGTGACCTCACTGGGTTCCTGCATCAGCGAGCCGGAGGTTGGCCTAAGTTCTTTTCGGGATTCTATAAAGACGGGCAAACCTACATACCCGATGAGCAAGCCGTGGCGACGCTGCAGTACTTCGACGTGGTGAACTTTGCCCGACTGCTGCGCGTACCCACTTTTATGTCGTGGGGATATAACGACGACACCTGCTCGCCAACCTCATGCTGGGCGGCGTGGAACGTGATTACAGCCCCCAAACAGTGCGACATCACCCCGTCGAGCGGCCATTGGCGCTTTGCCAGCAGTCAGCAAAAATGTCTGGAATGGATGAAGAAAAACATGAAATAACAATGAAAAGACTACTCACACTTTGTCTCTTGGTTGCCTCAGTGGCCATCTATGGCCAGACGGCACGTAAATTCACGCTGAACATCACGCCCGACGGGAAGGCCAACATCGCCTGCTACCTGCCCGAGCAACCCTCGGGGCGTGCCGTGGTGGGTTGCCCTGGCGGTGGCTACCGCACGCTGTCAATGCAGAACGAAGGCCATGCTTGGGCCACGTTTTTCAATGAGCAGGGCATCGCCTATTTTGTGCTCACCTATCGCATGCCGCAAGGCAACCGCGAGGTGCCCATGGCCGATGCCCGGGCTGCCATGCGCCTGGTGCGCGATTCGGCTCTGGCCTGGGGCGTCAATCCCCGCGACGTGGGCATCATGGGCTTTTCTGCCGGAGGCCATCTGGCATCGACTATCTCAACACATACCGAGTTTGCCGAGCGCCCCGACTTCAGTATCTTGTTCTATCCCGTCGTCTCGATGAACGAGCGCGACAGCCATAAAGGCTCTTGCGTGAACTTTCTGGGTGAACAAGGCCAGAAAGACCAACAACTGGTAAAACAATTCTCGAACCAGAACGCCGTGCGCCGACATCTCACGCCGCCCGCCATCATCCTCACCGCCAACGACGACCGTGTGGTGCCTCCCGTGACCAATGGCATAGCCTATTATTCGGCCATGCGCCGTGCAGGCAACAGCTGTGCCCTCTACGTCTATCCTACGGGGGGCCATGGCTTTGGCATGAATCCCAAGTTTAAGTATCATGAGCAGATGCTGGCTGATCTTACCCAGTGGCTCGGCACCCTGAAGGCCCCACGGCAGGATGCCATACGCGTGGCCTGCATAGGCAATAGCATCACCGACGGTCATGGCATCGACATGGCTACCGTCAATGGCTATCCCGCCCAGTTGCAACAGCTTCTGGGCAGCGGCTATCAGGTCCGGAATTTCGGCGTTTCGGCGCGTACCATGCTCAACAAGGGTGATCACCCCTATATGAAGGAGCTGGCATGGCGCGATGCCAAAGCCTTTCGGCCCGATGTGGCCATCATCAAGCTGGGCACCAACGACTCAAAGCCTGAGAACTGGCAGTATGGCAGTGAGTTTGAGCAGGATTTGCGTCAGATGCTTGCCGAACTGAAGGGAGCAAAGATCTATCTATGCACGCCTATCCCTGCTTTCAAGTCTACATGGAACATCAGCGACTCAGTCATAGTCAATAACATCATTCCCATTATTCAAAAGGTGGCCAAGAAAGAGAAACTGCAAGTGGTAGACCTTCACACCCTTTTTGCCGACCAAGCACTGGTGCAGGGCGATGGCATTCATCCCAATGAAAAAGGGGCGCGCCACATGGCAGAGATTATTGCCGATGCTATTGCGAAAGATAAGGAAAGGCTTAAATAATGTTAATGATGGTAAAATGGTAATTAAAACGATGCATTAAACTCTAACTTTTACGTAACTTTGCAGCCGAATTTTAAAGAAATCTGAAAAATGAAAGCTTACAAAAGTATCCTTTTATCTCTTTTCGCAGTGGTTTTTGCCATGTTTCTGGGTAGCTGTGGAAGCACGAAGAACGTTGCTTATTTCCAAAATAGCAGGGAGGCAGACTTAAGCTCGTCGCAGGTTCTTTATGATGCCCGTATCATGCCAAAGGATCAGCTTACCATTACTGTGAGTGCTACCGACCCACAGGCAGCCGTTCCCTTCAACCTTACCGTTCCCACACCTTACACGGTGAACCAGCGCAGCAGCTATTCTCAGGCAATGTTGCAGATGTATCTGGTAGATAATGCCGGCAACATCAATTTTCCCATCATCGGAACTGTGCATCTGGGTGGCCTTACTAAGTCGGAGGCCGAACAGCGCATTCAGACTATGATAAAGCCCTATATGGCCGAGGGACAAGATCCCATCGTCACTGTTCGCATGTCGACCTATCAGATTTCAGTTTTGGGCGAGGTGGCCCGTCCGGGTACCTTTGCAGTGAGCCGCGAGAAGATCACCCTGCTCGAGGCCCTGGCACAGGCTGGCGACCTTACCATTTACGGACAGCGTGAGAATGTGAAACTGATACGTGAAGATGCTACAGGCAAGAAGACCATTTATGAAATCAATCTTAACGATGCCAACTTGATCAACTCGCCATATTACTATCTGCAACAGAACGACCAGATATATGTGACGCCTAATAAGGTAAAGGCACAGAACTCAAGTGTGGGTAGCATGACGACGTTATGGTTCTCGGCAACGTCGATTCTCATTTCGCTCACGTCGCTGCTCTATAACATCTTGAGGTAGCAAGTTACGAAAGAGGTTGGGACTCGTTTCCCAATCTCTTTTTTTATGCAACACAAAAATTATTATTTATATTATATGTGTGGAATTGTAGGTTATATAGGTAAGCGCGAAGCCTATCCCATATTGATAAAGGGCTTGCGTCGATTAGAGTATCGTGGCTACGATTCGGCTGGTGTGGCCCTTATCAACCAGAGCGGCGAGCTGAACGTATATAAGTCGAAAGGTAAGGTAGATAACCTGACCGAGTATTGTTCCGACAAAGACGTGTCGGGCTGCATAGGAATCGCTCATACCCGTTGGGCAACCCATGGTGAGCCCTCTTCGAGAAATGCCCATCCTCATTATTCTGAGTCGAAGAACCTTGCCATCATTCATAATGGCATAATAGAAAACTATGCCGACATCAAGACGAAGCTCATGGACAAGGGCGTTCATTTTGTGAGCGATACCGATACCGAAGTGCTGGTGCAGCTGATAGAATATGTGATGCAGCGCAAGCAGTTGTCGTTGCTCGAAGCCGTGCAGGTGGCCCTCTATCAAGTGATTGGCGCCTATGCCATTGCCGTGCTCGACAAAGGCAATCCCGACCAGATTATTGCTGCTCGCAAGCAAAGCCCGCTCGTGGTGGGCATTGGCGACGACGAGTTCTTCCTGGGCAGCGATGCCAGTCCTATCGTGGAGTACACCGACAAGGTGGTGTATCTGGAAGATGGCAACATTGCGGTGATTCGCCGTGGCGAAGAACTGCATGTGGTGAGTATTCTTGGCGAAGAACAAGAACTGAACGTGAAGACTGTCGACATAGACCTCGGGCAGATTGAGAAGGGTGGCTTCCCACACTTTATGCTCAAGGAGATATTCGAACAGCCTGAGTGTCTGACCAACTGTATGCGTGGCCGTGTGAATGTAGCGGCAGACCACGTGACGCTCTCGGCACTGATAGACTATAGGCGGCAGCTGCTTGCAGCCAAGCGAGTGGTGATTGTGGCCTGTGGCACCAGTTGGCATGCAGGCCTGATAGGCAAACAGATTATAGAGTCGCTTTGTAGAATACCGGTCGAGGTTGAATATGCGAGTGAGTTCCGCTATCGTAATCCTGTGGTAGGCAAGGGCGATGTGGTGGTGGCTATCAGCCAGAGCGGAGAGACTGCCGACACGTTGGCCGCCGTGCAGTTAGCCAAGCAGAAAGGCGCTTTCATCTACGGTGTCTGCAATGCCATCGGCTCGTCTATTGCCCGATCCACCGATACAGGAACCTACATACACGTGGGGCCTGAGATTGGTGTGGCCTCGACGAAAGCCTTTACCGGCCAGGTCACCGTGCTTACGATGATGGCTTTGGCCTTAGGCGAGGCCAAGGGAACCGTCGAACGCGCCGAATATCTGAAGATAGTGAAAGGCCTGGGCGAGATACCGGGCAAGATTCGCGAAGTGCTGCAGACCAATGATCGCGTAAAAGATCTGGCACGTACCTTTACCTATGCTCACAACTTTCTCTATCTTGGCCGGGGCTATTCCTATCCCGTGGCCTTGGAAGGCGCACTGAAACTGAAGGAGATATCGTATATACATGCCGAGGGCTATCCTGCTGCCGAGATGAAGCACGGGCCCATTGCCCTGATTGATTCTGACATGCCTGTCGTGGTCATTGCTACCCACAATGCCATGTACGAGAAGGTGCTTTCCAACATTCAGGAGATAAAGGCCCGTCAGGGTAGGGTGATTGCTCTCGTGTCGAAGGGCGACGATGTCATTGCCCGTGTGGCCGATGAGGTTATCGAGCTGCCTGATGTCTTGGAATGTCTCGAACCCTTGGTGGCTACCATTCCTTTGCAGTTGTTGGCTTATCATGTTGCCGTTTGCAAAGGCAAGAACGTTGACCAACCGAGGAATCTCGCTAAGAGCGTTACTGTTGAATAATATTTATAGGACGTCCGTTTTTCGTTGGGCGTCCTTTTTTATGAAAATTATGGATAAGATGAAAGATGTGAAACTTGTTCTGCAAGACGGAACGACATTTTATGGTAAAAGCTTTGGCTACGAAGCAGATGTGGAAGGCGAAGTGGTTTTCAATACGGCGATGATGGGCTATCCCGAATCGCTCACCGACCCCTCGTATGCCGGGCAGATCATGGTGCTCACCTATCCGTTGGTGGGCAACTATGGCGTGCCCCCTTTCACTTTTGGAGGCAAGGTCTTGGCAAGCCACAGTGCGCCTACGGCCCTGCCCGATTTTATGGAGAGCGACCGTATCTATGCCACGGCAATGGTCGTGGCCGATTATTCCGAGCACTATGCTCACTGGAATGCGGTAGAGAGTCTGGGGCAATGGCTACAGCGCGAGCATGTGCCAGGCATTACGGGCATCGACACGCGTGCTTTGACCAAAGTGCTTAGGGAGCAAGGCGTGATGATGGGCCAACTGGTATTTGGCCAGGCGTGCCATGCCGCTCACGAAGACTACGGCGCAGTGAACTGGGTGGAACGTGTCAGTTGCCGCGATGTGGTGCATTATAATGAAGGTGCGGGCAAGAAGGTCGTGCTGGTAGACTGTGGCGTAAAGTCGAATATCGTTCGTTGCCTGCTCAACCGGGGCGTCGAGGTCATCCGCGTGCCTTGGAACTACGATTATACGTCAATGGAGTTCGACGGTCTGTTCCTTTCCAATGGCCCTGGCGACCCCGACCGCTGCATAGAGGCCGTAGAGGTGCTGAAGCGGCAGATGTCGTTGAGCCGGAAGCCCATCTGTGGCATCTGCATGGGCAATCAGTTGCTGGCTAAGGCGGCGGGTGCCAACATCTACAAATTGAAGTATGGCCACCGCTCTCATAATCAGCCAGTGCGCGAGGTGGGTACCAATCGCTGCTATGTGACGAGCCAAAACCACGGCTATGCGGTAGATGCCGCAACGCTGCCTGCCGACTGGCGTGAACTGTTCGTCAATATGAACGATGGTTCCAACGAAGGCATTCGTCACCAGACCAATCCTTGGTTCTCGGCACAGTTCCACCCCGAGGCTGCTGCCGGACCGGTAGATACCGAATTCATGTTCAACCGTTTTATAGAGACATTATGAAAGATAGCAATATAAAGAAGGTGCTCCTGCTTGGAAGTGGGGCTTTGAAAATAGGCGAGGCGGGCGAGTTCGACTACAGCGGAAGCCAGGCGTTGAAGGCTTTACGCGAGGAAGGTGTCAGCACAGTGCTCATCAATCCCAATATTGCCACCGTACAGACCTCAGAGGGCGTGGCCGACGAGGTGTATTTCCTGCCCGTGCAGCCCTATTTCGTAGAAAAGGTTATCGAGAAAGAACGCCCCGACGGCATCTTGCTGTCGTTTGGCGGTCAGACTGCCTTGAACTGCGGCGTAGAGTTGTACAAGTCGGGTGTGCTGGCCAAGTACAACGTGAGAGTCTTGGGCACTCCCGTCCAGGCCATCATCGACACCGAAGACCGTGAACTCTTTGTGGAAAGGCTCGACGAAATAGGCGTGGAAACCATCAAGAGCGAAGCCTGCGGCAACATTGCCGAGGCCTGCCGGGCTGCCAGCCAGCTGGGCTATCCCGTCATAGTGCGTGCCGCCTATGCTCTTGGAGGGCTGGGCAGTGGCTTCTGCGACGACGAACAGCAACTTGTCGCGCTTTGCGAAAAAGCTTTCGCCTTCTCCCCTCAGGTGCTCGTCGAGAAGAGCCTGAAGGGTTGGAAGGAGATAGAATACGAAGTGGTGCGCGACCGCTACGACAACTGCATCACCGTCTGCAATATGGAAAACTTCGATCCGCTCGGCATTCATACCGGCGAGAGCATCGTGGTGGCTCCCTCGCAGACGCTATCCAATGCTGAGTATCATAAGCTGCGCGCCTTGGCTATCAAGATTATTCGCCACATAGGTATCGTGGGCGAATGTAATGTGCAGTATGCCTTCGACCCACAGTCGGAAGACTATCGGGTGATCGAGGTCAACGCCCGTCTGTCGCGCTCGTCGGCACTGGCTTCCAAGGCCACTGGCTATCCGCTCGCCTTTGTGGCTGCTAAACTGGGCATGGGCTATGGGCTGTTCGAACTGAACAATTCGGTCACCAAAACCACGTCGGCTTTCTTCGAACCGGCACTCGACTATGTGGTGTGCAAGATTCCGCGTTGGGATCTCTCCAAGTTCCATGGCGTTGACCGCGAGCTTGGTTCGTCTATGAAGTCGGTAGGCGAGGTGATGGCCATTGGCCGCACCTTCGAGGAAGCCATACAGAAGGGCTTGCGCATGATAGGCCAGGGCATGCATGGCTTTGTGGAAAACAAAGAGCTTCGCATTGCCGACATCGATGCAGCCCTGCGCGAACCCACCGACAAGCGCATCTTCGTTATTTCCAAGGCCATGCATCTGCCAGGCTACGACATCGAGCGAATACACCAGCTTACCAAAATCGACCGATGGTTCCTCTATAAGCTGCGGCATATCATCGACATCGATGAGCGGCTCAAGCAGCACACCATCGACAATCTCGATGCCAGTCTGCTTGGCGAAGCGAAGGTCTATGGCTTCACCGACTTTCAGATAGCCCGTGCCATCGGCCTTGACGATAAGATGCAGAACATGCATGCGGCCATGCTCCAGGTGCGACGTATGCGCCAGAAGCTGGGCATCCTGCCGAAGGTGAAGCAGATAGACACGCTCGCAGCCGAGTATCCGGCACAAACAAACTATCTGTATCTTACTTATCAAGGAACAGACCCTCTCCACGTCGCAGAGGAAGCTGCCCAAGGCTCAAGGTCCGACCTGGCCTTCTCCGCCTCGGTACCTTCAGTCATCGTTCTTGGCTCAGGTGCCTATCGCATAGGCTCCAGCGTAGAGTTCGACTGGTGTGGCGTGCAGGCACTCAACACGCTCAGAAAAGAAGGTTATCGCTCGGTGATGATCAACTACAATCCGGAGACCGTCTCTACCGATTATGACATGTGCGACCATCTCTACTTCGACGAGCTTACCCTTGAGCGGGTGCTCGACATCATCGAGCTGGAGCAGCCATACGGCGTCATCGTGTCTACGGGTGGCCAGATTCCTAACAATCTTGCCGTCTATCTGGCCGATGCTGGCGTGCGTATCCTTGGTACGCAGGCCGTCGATATCGATGGTGCCGAAGACCGAGCCAAGTTCTCGCAGCTACTCACCGACCTTGGCGTGAATCAGCCCGAGTGGTCGGCGCTTACCACTATGGACGACATCAATAGTTTTGTCGACAGGGTGGGCTTCCCCGTGCTCGTCAGGCCCAGCTATGTGCTCAGTGGTGCTGCCATGAACGTATGCTCCAACCGCGACGAGCTGGAACGGTTCCTCCGTCTGGCGGCCAATGTGAGCGAAGACCATCCCGTGGTCGTGTCGAAGTTCATTGAGCACGCCAAGGAGATAGAGATGGATGCCGTGGCCCGCGATGGCGAGATACTGGCCTATGCCATCAGCGAGCATATTGAGTTTGCCGGCGTTCATAGCGGCGATGCCACCATTCAGTTCCCCCCGCAGAAACTGTATGTGGAAACCGTGCGACGCATCAAGCGCATCTCGCGACAGATAGCCAAGGCGCTTCACATCAACGGTCCTTTCAACATTCAGTATATGGCACGCGACAACGACATCCTCGTCATCGAGTGCAACCTGAGGGCCTCGCGCAGCTTCCCCTTCGTGTCGAAGGTGCTGAAGCTGAACTTTATCGAGCTGGCCACGAAGGTAATGCTCGGACTGCCCGTAGAGAAGCCTTCCAAAAATCTCTTCGACCTCGACTATGTGGGAATAAAAGCCTCGCAGTTCTCCTTCAACCGCCTGCAGAATGCCGACCCGGTGCTGGGCGTCGACATGGCCTCTACTGGCGAAGTAGGGTGCATAGGCGACAATACCGATACGGCCTTGCTCAAGGCCATGCTGTCGGTGGGCCACCGCATTCCGCAGCATACGGTGCTGCTCAGTACGGGTGGTGCCAAGCAGAAGGCCGAGATGCTCGACGCGGCCCACCTGCTGGCCACCCACGGCTATGCCATCTATGCCACCGCTGGCACCTCGAAATACCTTGCCGACAATGGCATTGCCAACACCCGTGTGCTTTGGCCGAACGAGAGCGACGATGCCGATGCCGACACCCCCAAGGCGCTCGACCTGCTTCATGACCACCGGATAGATATGGTGGTCAATATACCGAAAGACCTGACTACCCACGAGCTGACCAATGGCTACAAGATACGCCGCGCTGCCATCGACCTGAACGTGCCGCTCATCACCAATGCCAGGCTGGCTTCGGCCTTCATCCGTGCTTTCTGCAACGTCGGCCTGCAGGGCATCGGCATCAAGTCGTGGTCGGAATACAAATAGTTTATCGCGAAAACTTTTGTCATGCGTTTTGTTGGCCGTTATGATTTAAATTCGTAACTTTGCACATCATTAAACGCATGAATTATGGCAGAAAGACTTGATTTTACGATAGAAGAGCGCGAACAGACCGTGGCACTCTATGCTGAGTTGAAGGAGAAAATAGCTGCTTCCATGCATCCCGACGATGAGGAGCGCGTGCGCCGCCATCTGCACCAGGCCGTCGAGCTTGGGCAGGTGCGACGCAATGTGTTTGGCATGAACCCAGTGCTCACGGGGCTGCAGACGGCTCTGCTCGTGGTCGACGAGATAGGCTTGCGCCGCGATGCCGTGCTGGCCATATTGCTCAATCCCAGTGTAGAGAATGGCTTTCTTAGCATTGAAGCCGTAGGCCAGCAGTATGGCGAGTCGGTGGCACGCATCCTGCATGGCCTGCAACGCATACATGAACTTTACAAGAAGAACCCGGTCATCGAGAGCGAGAATTTCCGCAACCTGCTGCTCTCCTTTGCCGAGGACATGCGCGTGATTCTCATCATGATTGCCGACCGGGTGAACCTGATGCGCCAGATTCGCGATGCCTGCAACGACGAGGCGCGCCATCGCGTAAGCGAAGAAGCGGCCTACCTCTATGCGCCCCTGGCCCACAAGCTGGGCTTGTATAAGCTGAAGAGCGAGCTCGAAGACCTCTCGTTGAAGTATCTCGAGCACGATGCCTATTATCATATCAAGGAGAAGCTTAGCTCTACCAAGGCCAATCGCGATGCCTACATCAGCCGTTTCATCGCCCCTATAGAGCAGAAGCTGCGCGAGGCCGGGCTCGTCTTCCACATGAAAGGGCGCACCAAGTCTATTCACAGCATCTGGCAGAAGATGAAGAAGCAGAAGTGCCCCTTCGAGGGCGTCTACGACCTTTTTGCCATTCGCATCATCATCGACTGTCCACCCGAGAAGGAGAAGATGCAGTGCTGGCAGGCCTACAGCATCGTCACCGACATGTATCAGCCCAACCCCAAACGCTTGCGCGACTGGCTCAGCGTGCCCAAGTCCAACGGCTACGAAAGCCTGCACATCACCGTGCTCGGACCGGAGCAGAAGTGGGTGGAGGTGCAGATACGCACCGAGCGCATGGACGAGATTGCCGAGCGTGGCGTGGCAGCACACTGGCGATACAAGGGTGTGAAGGCCGAGGGTGGCATGGACGACTGGCTCACCCAGATACGCCAGATGCTCGAAAATGCATCGGGCATGGAGGCCATGAACGAGTTCCGCATGGATCTCTACGACGACGAGGTCTACGTCTTCACTCCCCGTGGCGACCTGCTCAAGTTTCCCAAGGGCGCCACCGTGCTCGACATGGCTTACCACATTCACTCCAAGGTGGGCAATGCCTGCACTGGCGCACGCATCAACGGCAAGGTGGTCACCTTCCGTCAGGAATTGCATTCGGGCGACCAGGTAGAGATTCTCACCGCTACCAACCAGAAGCCCAAGCAGGAGTGGCTGAACATCGTGAAGACCAGCCGTGCCAAGTCGAAGATAAGGCTGGCACTGAAAGACACCCAGCAGAAGCAGGCGCTATTGGTGAAGGAGATGCTGGAACGGAAGTTCAAGAACCGGAAGATAGAACTCGACGAGAGCCTGCAGATGCGCACCATGAAGAAACTGGGCTATAAAGAGGCCAGCGACTTCTATCGCGACATTGCCGAGAATCAGCTCGATACCAGCGTGGTCATCGACAAATACCTGGAACTGCAGCAGGGAGAGAAGGCCGTCACGGGCGACAACATAGCCCGCTCGGCCGAGGAGTTCGTGCTCGACAATGCCCAGCTCGCGCCCCTCAGCGCCCAGGGCCCCGACGACGTGCTGGTGATAGACCAGAACCTCAAGGGCGTAGACTACCAGCTGGCCCACTGCTGCAACCCCATCTATGGCGACCAGGTGTTTGGCTTCGTCACCGTGAGCGGCGGCATCAAGATTCACCGGTGCGACTGCCCCAACGCCCCGGAGATGCGGCGCCGTTTCGGCTATCGCATCGTGAAGGCCCGATGGAGCGGCAAGGGCTCGTCGCAATATGCCATCACGCTGCGCGTGATTGGCAACGACGACTTGGGCATCGTCAATAATCTCACATCGATTATCTCGAAAGACGAGAAGCTCGTGCTCCGCTCCATCAACATCGACTCTAACGACGGTCTTTTCCGTGGCAATCTCGTCATCATGATCAACGACAACACCCGCCTGGAAACGCTCATCAAGAAACTGCGCACGGTGAAGGGCGTCAAGCAGGTGGAGCGCATTTAGTATAGTGATTCAACTTTCGCAAGTAATAGAACAATTATTATTCTTATTTCTGGATTTTGACCAGAAATAGTAATAATTCAAGTCTCGCATGTAATGACAGTACTGCCCGGTGGGTGTCGCTTTTCAAATTTGCGAAAGTTGAGTATAGTGATTAGTCTATAGTGTATAGACTAATCACGACTCTTCACCCTTCAGCAGGTCGGGTCTCAGTCTGCGCGTGCGCTCTATGGCTTGGTCGAGCTCCCACTGCCTTATTTTTGCCTCGTTTCCGCTCAGCAGTATGTCGGGCACGCGCCAGCCCCTGTATTCGGCCGGACGGGTGTAGATGGGCGCTGCCAGCAAGTCGTCCTGGAAACAGTCGCTCAGTGCCGACTGCTCGTCGCCAATCACGCCAGGCACCACGCGCACGACGGCATCGGCAATCATTGCCGCCACCAGCTCGCCCCCCGTGAGCACAAAGTCGCCAATAGAAATCTCCCGGGTGATGAGATGGTCTCTCACGCGCTGGTCTATGCCCTTATAGTGGCCGCACAGCAAGATAAGGTTGCCCTTCATCGAGAGCTCGTTGGCCACATGCTGAGTGAATCGCTCACCGTCGGGCGAAGTGAAGATCACCTCGTCGTAGTCGCGCTCTGCCTTCAGGGCGCTTATGCAGCGGTCTATAGGCTCGCACTGCATCACCATGCCGGCCGAGCCGCCGTAGGGGTAGTCGTCTACCCGCCGCCATTTGTCGAGCGTGTAGTCGCGCAGGTTGTGCAGCCGTATTTCGGCCAGCCCCTTCTTCTCGGCACGCGCCAGGATGCTTTCGTGCACAAAGCCCTCGAGCATCTCGGGCAGCACGGTTATAATGTCTATTCTCATATCCTATTTTTCTATCTTGGGATACTTGCGTGTCCACCCGTCCCAGCGTAGGCGCATCACGCCGAAGAACGCCTCGCTGAAGATGCCCCCCGACATTTTCGAAGTGCCTTCGCGCCGGTTCACGAATATCACGGGCACCTCCTTTATCTTAAAGCCAATCTTGTAGGCGGTGAACTTCATCTCGATCTGGAAGGCATAGCCCTTGAAGCGGATCTTGTCGAGCTCGATGGTCTGCAGCACGCGCCGGCGGTAGCACTTGAAGCCTGCCGTGGTGTCGTGCACCTGAAAGCCCGTGACCAGCCTCACATACATCGAGGCGAAATAGCTCATCAGCACGCGCCCCATGGGCCAGTTCACCACGTTCACCCCGCTGATGTAGCGCGAGCCGATGGCCACGTCGTAACCCTCGTCGGCACAGGCGGCATAGAGCCGTGGCAGGTCGTTGGGGTCGTGGCTGAAGTCGGCATCCATCTCAAACACGTACTGGTAGTCGCGTGCCAGAGCCCATTTGAAGCCCGCTATGTAGGCGGTGCCCAGTCCCAGCTTGCCGCTCCGCTCCACAAGAAACAGGCGGTCGGCAAACTCCTCACCCATCAGCCGCTTCACTATCTGGGCTGTGCCGTCGGGCGAACCGTCGTCGATAATCAGTATATGGAAGCACTTCTCAAGGCCCAGCACGGCCCGGATAATCTTCTCGATGTTCTCCTTCTCGTTGTATGTGGGAATGATGACGATGCTATCGCTGCTCCTGCTCATAGTCTTCTGCTTTTTTCTTAGTGCAAAGGTAGCAATTATTATCTACTAACGGCCTGTGCGGGCCGTTTTTTTACACTTTTTTCATAAATGCCTTGATTAAACAGGAGGAATTCATGTCTTTTCCGCGCTTTTGCAGCAAGCTTTTCGCCAGACCGAAAGCTGAGGCGTTTATAACACCTGGCAGAGGTTAGTTTGTCACTTTGTCACTTTGCCACTTTGTCCGCTTTACGCAGAAAATAGCGGGTTTCGCGAGATTTCACCCTAAAACGATACCCAAGGTGTCTTTGAGAATTGAGAATTATGAATGAGAATTGAGCATTATTAATGAGAATTGAGAATTATGATTCGTCTCGCTGCCCGCGGAGCTGAGAGGCTGGTGCAGGCCAAAGAAGTAATCATAATTCTCAATTCTCAATACCCGTTCAGAACCCCGAGAGGCTCACGAATGTCAAAACAGCGGTCCACGCCCCATGCACGAGGTAGTGGTAAGCGTGGTGACGATAGCAGTGAGGATAGAGATGGCAATCTCGATGATTTTCTTCCATTTCATTTTGTTCATAGCTTTTTAGGTTAAACTACAGTATTGATGAAGCGAGGCCCCGCCCCCGTGGAGGCAGGGCCGATAGGTTAAGGACGGTTTTCGATGGGGTCGTCCTGCGAGCCGCCGGTGCCGCTGCCCGAGCCGCTGCCCGAGCCGCCCGTGGTGCTGCCCGAGTCGCTGTCTTCGGAGGGCAGTTCGGTGTAGTTGAACAGCTTGAAGCGGGTGCCGCGCGTCAGCGGGTTGGTGTACTTGTGGTTGGTGTTGTCCTTCGACTTCTCGGGCTGGAACAGCACGCGGGTGCCAAGTATGTTCTTCGCGAGGGTGAAGTCGGCGGCGTTCACCACGCCCGAGCTGCGCACACCCATCTTGAACGTGCCGATGCCGGGCAGCCGCACGCGCATGCCGTTCTGCAGCCCCTCGCTCACCACGCCCTGCAGGGCGGTGAGCACGGCCTGTATGTCGGCCTTGTGCACGGTACACTTCTCTTGAATCTTTTCGGCAATCTCGTCAATGTTGAGCGTGCCGAAATGCACCACCTTGCCGTAGGTCTTGCCGAAGGCCGACGACTTGTCGTTGTTGTTCACATAGGTCTTGATGAATAGAGACATAACGAATAGTGATTTAAGTTAGACATTTGATTACCTGAAAGCGTTATCCTGAATAACGACGCAAAGATACGGAAAGCAGGGAAAGAAACAAAATGTATTTACATATTTTAACATAAATAGGTCTTAAATCGCATCGCGATGTAGGGGCAGGCCCTGTGCCAGCCCGCACGCCGGTGCATCGGCGGCAGCGCCGCAAAACCTTCCCGACCACGTCGCAAAGCTTCCGCGGCCACGTTGCAAAGCCTTCGTGGCCACGTCGCCAAGCCTTCGCGATGCGGTCACAGAGCCTACGCGACCACGTCGCAAAGCACCGGCGGCAGCGACGTGAAAAACTGAAAGATTTTTAACGTCCGTTGGCCGTACGGCAGAATTTGCTATCTTTGCCATGCTAAAAATATATATATTCAACTTTCGCATGTAATAGAACAATTATTATTCTTATTTCTGGATAAAATTATTCACATTATTCTCATTTCTTTCATAAAAAGATAGCAGAAGAATTTCTGTCGGTTCCTTGCTCCAGAAAGAAATGGCTCTTTTTTATGAAAGAAATAGGAATAATGTGAATAATCTCATTCAACAATGAGAAGAAATAATATTTTTTCCGTTA